>DJIP01000023.1 GCA_002433675.1 Halomonas halophila | reverse complement strand
GTAGGTGCCGTCTTCCTTCATCGCGGCCAGGGCCTCGTTGACCGGCTCTACCCACTCGCTGTCCTTGACGAAGACAATGCCGTACTGCTGGCCTTCATACAGCGGACCAACGACCTTGACCTTGCCTTCGCCGCGGGTCTGGGAGAAGTAGCCGACGTTGGGGGCGTCGTAGAAGGCAGCATCGACGCTGCCGCCGAGCAGGGCCATGTACATGTCGCTGGTGCCCGGATAGGGGGTGATCTCGGCGTCCTCGCCCAGGTTTTCCTGGAGGAAGTCATAGCTAGTGGAGCCGATCTTGGTGCCGATACGCATACCGGACAGGTCATCGATCTCGCTGACGCCTTCCTCGTCGGCGTTGACCAGGATCTTCAGACCGCTGTCGTAGTAGGGGTCGGAGAAGTCGACGATCTCGGCGCGTTCGTCGGTGATGGTGATGCCGGCGATGGCGATGTCGACGTTACCGGTCTGGACGGCGGGGATGATGCCGTTGAAGTCCATGGTGCGCAGTTCGTAGTCGAAACCGGCACGCTCGGCCAGCTCGGCAATGATGTCCATGTCAAAGCCGACCATTTCGCCGGATTCCTGGTCCATCATCTCGAACGGCACGAAGCTCGGGTCGGTGGCCACGTTCAGGGTCTCGGCCTGGGCGCTGCCGATGACACCGAAGGTGAGCAGGGCGGAGGTCAGAGCGGCAGAAGTAAGGGCGGTTTTCATGATTTTCCCCAGTTGACGTTATTGTGAAATCCTCAACTACCATGGCGAGTTGCGGGGAAGGGGTCAAGTTGGGGGAGAATCCGCTGGGCCAACGCTGGCGGCGCCACAACACAACGCAAGACGCAGCCGGGTGGCTGCGTCGAGGGTGACATCAAGGGCGGCATCAAGCGCTATCTGGAGAGGCGTGTTGCTGTCGCGTCGGCTGACGCCATATCAAGCGCTACACCATAAAGGAGGCGCCGCAACCACAGGTGGTGGTGGCGTTGGGGTTCTGCACCAGAAAGCGTGCGCCGGCCAGGCCTTCCTCATAGTCGATGGTGGAGCCGACCAGATACTGGTAGGACAGCGGGTCGATCACCAGCGAGACATCGCCGAAGGGAATCTCGGTGTCGTCATCGTTGACGCCGTCGGCCACGTCGAAGCCGTACTGAAATCCCGAGCAGCCGCCTCCCGTGACATAGACGCGCAGGGCGATGTAGCTGGCGCCGTCTTCGGCCATCAGTGCCTTGAGTCGGCGCTGGGCGTTGTCGGACAGCAGTAGCGGGGTGGGGACAAAGGATTCGGCACCGCTCATGAGAGCTCCCGGGGTCGAGAAACAGGGTCAAAGCGGTCGATGTCGCCGATCAGCCGACGTCGACCGCATCGGTCATTATCCCCAAGCCAGAGTAAAAGGGTCAACTTTTCCTCGGAGGTAAGGTGCCAGGCAGGTTAACACCCCCCCGCAGCAAGCGGGGGGGATGGCCCTCAGGGCATCATCGCCGGGGCGTCGAGACCGGCTGTCTCGTCGAAGTCGAACATCAGGTTGAGGGCGTGGATGGCCTGGCCGGAGGCGCCCTTGACCAGGTTGTCGATGACGGCCAGCACCACCACGGTGTCGCTGTTGCCGGGGCGATGGACAGCGATTCGGCAAAGATTGGCGCCCTTGACGCTTCGGGTCTCGGGGTGACTGCCGGCAGGCATCACGTCGACGAAGGGCTCGTCGGCAAAGCGTTCCTCGAACAGGCGCTGGAGATCACCGGGGTCGCCGGTCAGACGCCCGTACAGGGTGGCATGGATGCCGCGGATCATCGGCGTCAGGTGGGGCACGAAGGTCAGCCCGACCTCACCCCCGGCGGCGTCGCCGAGCCCCTGGCGAATTTCCGGCAGGTGACGATGGCCGGAGGCGCCGTAGGCCTTCATCGATTCACTGGCCTCGGCCAGCAGTGAGGGCACCTTGGCGCCACGGCCGGCACCGGTGACGCCGGACTTGCAGTCGGCAATCAGGTGGTCGGCATCGATCAGCCCGGCTTCCAGCAGCGGCAGAAAGCCAAGCTGCACCGCGGTGGGATAGCAGCCGGGAACGGCGATCAGGCGGGCCTGACGAATCTGTTCGCGGCTGACCTCGGGCAGGCCGTAGACGGCTTCCTCGAGCAGACCCGGGGCGCCGTGAGGCTGGCCGTACCAGTCCGCCCAGACGCCAGCGTCGCGCAGCCGGAAGTCGGCCGACAGATCGATCACCCGGGTGCCTCGCTCCAGCAGGTCGCCGGCCAGGGCGTGGGCGACGCCGTGGGGGGTGGCGAAGAACACCGCGTCGCAGCGCGCCAGACGCTCCGGGTCGGGCTCGGAAAAGCGCAGCTCGTCGTAGTGACCTCGCAGGTTGGGATAGAGTTCGGCCACGCCGAGGCCGGCTTCGCTTCGTGAGGTGATCGCGTCCACCTCCACCTCGGGGTGGCGCGCCAGCAGCCTGAGCAGTTCGACGCCGGTGTAACCGGTGCCGCCGACGATTCCAACCTTGATCACGTAACGCTCCTTTGCACTTTGCTGTTTCAGCGCATTGCCATGGAAATGTGGCTGCCCGCAAGGCGAGCCGAATGGCCTGGCCGCAGGCCTGCCTGGCGATTCTCGGGTCAGGTGATGGGGGATCCGAGAGATGACGATGACGGCGGCCTGGGTGCCAAGTCACGTTCTATGATACACAAGAGATAGTCACCTAAGGTAAGCCTGCCTTTCATCTTGCGTCAGGGACTCGACCCTTCGCTCTCAAGGAAGCGACCCACACCTCCATGCGCCTGCCCGATCTCAGTCTTGATGCCTTCCGTCGCCAGCTGGCGAGCGTCGACGCCCTGCCGCAACTGTGCGTGCTGGGGGTGGTGACGGGGCTGATCACCGGCAGTCTGATGGTAGTCTTCCGGCTGGCGTTGATGGTCGGCGCCATGCTGGTGATGCCCTACGACGATCCCGAAGCCTTCGAACAGCTGTCTACCGGCTTGCGCATGGTGTTGCCGATCATCGCGGTGACGGTGATTGGTGTGCTGCTGTGGCGTCAGCCACTGGCCGCTCGCAAGATCGGTGTCAGCCATGTGATCGAACGCCTGACCTATCACCAGGGCCGCTTTCCGCTGCGCAACTGGTTGAACCAGTGGTGGGTGGGGGTGGTGTCGGTGGTCGGTGGGCTGTCCGCCGGGCGCGAGGGCCCGGCGATCCATCTGGGCGCCGCCGCCTCCAGTGGCCTCGGCCAACTGCTGCGCCTGCCCCACAATAGCCTGCGGGTGCTGGTGGCCTGCGGCACCGCGGCAGGCATCGCCGCCTCCTTCAATACGCCCATCGCCGGGGTGATCTTCGCCATGGAGGTGGTGATGATGGAATACACCATCGTTGGCTTCATGCCGGTCATCCTGGCGGCCTGCATGGGAGCCCTGGTTTCCCAGCTGGTCTATGGTGCCGACCCTGCCTTCGCGGTCCCCGATCTGTCCATGGGCTCGCTGTTCAATATCTACTGGATTGCCGTCATGGCCTTCGGTATCGGCCTGCTGGCAGGACTGTTCATCCATGTCTCGCGCTCGGAGCGTATCGCCAGTCTGCCCTTGTGGTGGCGCCTGGCGCTGGTCGGTGCCCTGGCGGCGCTGTTGGCCTGGTGCTACCCCCAGGTCCAGGGCATCGGCTACGACAGCCTGTCCGATGCGCTGTTCAATCGTTTGGCGCTGGATATTCTGATGGCGCTGGTGCTGGGCAAGCTGCTGCTGACTGCCTTCGCGGTAGGCTGCGGGGTGCCGGTGAGCATCATCGGCCCGGTGCTGGTGGTCGGGGCGGCCGCCGGGGCGCTGTTCGGCATTGCCGGGGGCTGGATGTGGCCGGACAAGGCCGCAGACCCCGGCTTGTTCGCGATGATCGGCATGGCGGCGATGATGGGGGCGGTATTGCAGGCGCCGCTGGCGGCGCTGATGGCGCTGCTCGAACTGACCCATATGCCCCATATTCTATTGCCGGGCATGCTGGCGGTGGTGGTGTCCTGCCTGACCGCGCGCCAGCTGTGTCGCTGTGACGGCTTCTTTATCAGCGTCAAACGCCATGGCCTGCATCCCCTGCAGCAACCGTTGATGCAGGCGTTGTCGCGGGTGTCGGTGCCGGCGGTGATGGAGCGCAGCCTGGTGCGCACCAGGCGACGGATCTCTGTGTCCCAGGCTAGGGCATTGCTCGAGGCCAAACCGGTGTGGATCATCATCGAGCGCTCCACCGACGACAAGCCGACCCTGGCGCTGAAGGCGGCTGACCTGGCGCGTTATCTGCTCGAGCAGCAGGAGCAGGAGCAGGCAAGTCGAGAAAAGCAGGAAAAGCAGGAAAAGCAGGAACACAAGGCGGCGCAGGTAGCGCCGGAAGATCAACGCGAAGCCAGCGACGACAATGCCGCCATGGACGTGTTGATGGACACGGGAAGCGCCCCCGGTGGCAAGGGGGATGTCATCGCTGGCAAGAACGTCGATCGCTCGCCACCGCCGGTGTCACCAGCGGCGGCCAGCCCCGATGAAGACAAGGAGGCGTTGCTGGACCTGCTGGAAATCCCCGGCCAGCGACTGGACCTGGTGGCCATCCACCTGCAGGCGACCCTGACCGAGGCGCTGAACGTGCTGAACGAAAGCAAGGTGGATGGACTCTACGTGGAACACGGCTATCGACCGAAGCAGAAGCGAATTTCCGGTATCATCACCCGGGATGCCATAGAGCGGTACTACCGCCTGTCTGATCCATCCACAGCCTGAGGAGTCGCCATGTATCTGTGGATAAAAGCCTTTCACCTGATGTCGATCGTGACCTGGTTCGCCGCCATGTTCTATCTGCCACGGCTCTACGTGTACCACGCCATGGCCCGAGACAAGGGCGAATACGCCAGCATGGATACCTTCATGGTGATGGAACGCAAGCTCTATCGGGGCATCATGACGCCTTCGATGGTGGCGGTATTGCTGCTGGGGGCCCTGCTGGTGTGGTTGAACCCGGCCCTGATGAGCCAGGGCTGGCTGCACGCAAAGCTGGCACTGGTGGTGGCGCTGGTGGGGTATCACCATGTCTGCCTGATCTACCTGAAGCAGCTGGCCGAGGATCGTTGCCGTCGCAGTGCCACCTTCTTTCGTGTGTTCAATGAACTGCCGGTGCTGGCACTGGTAGCGATCGTGATCCTGGCCGTGGTGAAACCCTTTTGAATAGCCTGAGCCCTTCGACTTCGCCCCACCTGCCGATGGTGCTGGTGCTGGCCGGGCATGACCCGACCGGCGGTGCCGGGCTGGTGGCCGACGCCGAGAGCGTCGCGGCCTGCGGAGGCTGGGCGCTGACCGTACCGACCGCACTGACGGTGCAGGACCTCGTCGACGTCCAGGCGGTGCACCCGGTGCCGGCCTCGGGCATTCGCCAGGCGGCCGCAGCGTTGGAGCACCTGCCGATCGCGGCGATCAAGATCGGATTGATCGCCGATCTGGAGGCGCTGGACGCGGTGGTTGATGTGGTGCGACGCCGGCCCGGAGTGCCGGTGGTGGCCGATCCGGTGCTCAAGGCGGGTGGCGGCTCACCGCTTGCGACCCAGGAGCTGATCGACGCCTACTTCGAGCGTCTGCTGCCGAGGGTCGATATCCTGACCCCCAATCGCGGTGAATTGGCACGCCTGGCCGGGGTCGACTGCCAGGATGACACCGAGCGCTGCGTCAGTCTGATGCACCAGGGCTGCCAGGCGGTGCTGGTGACCGGCACCGATGATCCGCAGGGCCAGACGGCCAAGGGGCGCGTCGCCCATACCCTGCATACCCCGGACAGCGATCGTCAGTGGACCTGGCCCCGCTTGCCGGCGACCTTCCATGGTTCTGGTTGTACCCTGGCCGCGGCCCTGGCAACGCGACTGGCGGCGGGGGAAAGTCTGGTGCAGGCTTGTGAGCAGGCTCAGGTGTTTGCCTGGCAGGCGCTGGCCCATGGCTGGACGCCCGGGCAGGGGCAGTCGTTGCCACGCCGGCTGTGGAAAATGCCGACACCGCGCTTTTCGCCGGACGAGGTCAAGGTATGATGGCGACACGGCAGTCGGCATGAGAGACCCCGATGAGCCCCTGTTGGAAGGTATTGGCGCCCAATTCACCGGGTTATCCCATGCCCTCCACAGGGTTATCCACAGGCGGTGTCGCGCTGAATCAATGTCTGTGGCATCGATGATTGAATTTCACTTTTGGGCAAAGAGGTTGCCATGACCACATCCGCTGAGCTCTTCGAACAGGCCTGTCGGCACATTCCCGGTGGCGTCAACTCACCGGTGCGCGCGTTCAAGGGGCTGCATCGTCCGCCGGTGTTCATGGAGAGCGCAAAGGGCGCCTACCTTTTCGATGTCGAAGGCAAGCGCTACGTCGACTACGTGGGCTCCTGGGGACCGATGATCACCGGCCATGCCGATCCCGACGTGCTGGGCGCGGTGCGAGAGCGCCTCGACAAGGGCCTGTCCTTCGGTACCCCGACCGCGGTCGAGACCACCATGGCGGAGCTGATCTGCGAGATCATCCCGAGCATCGAGATGGTGCGCATGACCAACTCGGGCACCGAGGCGACCATGTCGGCGATACGCCTGGCCCGTGGCTACACCGGGCGGGACAAGATCGTGAAGTTCGAGGGCAACTACCACGGCCACAGCGATTCGCTGCTGGTCAAGGCGGGGTCCGGCGCATTGACCCACGGTGAGCCCAGTTCTCCCGGGGTGCCTGCCGCCTTGGCCGAACACACCATCACGCTGTCCTACAATGACATCGATGAGGTGGAGCGCTGTTTCGAGGAGATCGGCAGTCAGATCGCCTGCATCATCGTCGAGCCGGTGGCCGGCAACATGAACTGCATCCCGCCGAGTGCCGACTTCCTCAAGACCCTGCGCCAGGTCTGTGATCGCCATCAGAGCGTGCTGATCTTCGACGAGGTGATGACCGGTTTCCGCGTCGCTCTGGGCGGCGCCCAGGCTCACTTCGGCGTGACCCCGGACCTGACCTGTCTCGGCAAGATCGTCGGTGGCGGCATGCCGGTGGGTGCCTTTGGTGGCAGCCGCGAGATCATGAGCGAATTGTCGCCGTTGGGCCCGGTGTACCAGGCCGGCACCCTGGCCGGTAACCCGTTGGCCATGGCGGCGGGGGTGGCACTGCTGACCAAGCTGAAAGAGCCGGGCTTCCACAAGGCCCTGGCGCAGCGTGTCGAGACCCTGTGCAGCGGGCTTGAAAGCCGGGCACACGACGCCGGCGTCGACATGATCACCCAGCGTGCCGGGGGGATGTTCGGGGTGTTCTTCACCGCCCAGAGCAGCGTCGAGAACTTTGCCCAGGCCACCGCCTGTGACGCCGATGCCTTCCGCCGTTTCTTCACCGCCATGCTCGAGCAAGGGGTCTACCTGGCGCCGTCGGCCTATGAGGCCGGCTTCATGTCCAGTGCACACACACCGGAGGATATCCAGGTGACCCTGGATGCTGCCGAGAAAGCCTTCGCCCAGATGACGACCCAGGCCTGACAGGAGCCGACCATGACTGGCAATGATGCCGCTTCGCCGGACACCGCGCTGGAGCCCTTTACCCTGGAAGAACTGCTGGAC
>DJIP01000077.1 GCA_002433675.1 Halomonas halophila | reverse complement strand
ATCCAGGTCAGTGCCGAGCCGCGCTACGCGGGCATCGACCCGCTGTCGGGGCTGTCGGCCGAAGACAAGGTCGCCATGCTCAAGCTGGCCGACCGGGTGGCGCGGGCTGCCGACCCCAGCGTCTCCCAGGTCAGCGCCTCGCTGTCCGGCGTCTACGAAGTGGTACTGGTCAGCGCCAGTGACGGTACCGTTGCCGCCGACGTGCGCCCGTTGGTGAGGCTCAATGTCAGCGTCATCGCGGTCAAGAACGGCCGGCGTGAACGTGGCAGCGCCGGTGGTGGTGGCCGCTACCCCATGGCACGACTGCGCGACGAAGGTGTCGCCGAGACCTACGCCAAGGAAGCGGTACGTCAGGCGCTGGTCAATCTGGAGGCGACCGATGCCCCCGCCGGACAGATGCCGGTGGTGCTGGGTGCCGGCTGGCCCGGCATCCTGCTGCACGAGGCGGTGGGCCACGGCCTCGAGGGTGACTTCAATCGCAAGGGCAGCTCGGCCTTCGCCGGTCGTATCGGCGAGCGAGTGGCCTCGCCCGGCGTCACCGTGGTCGACGACGGCACCCTGATGGATCGCCGTGGTTCGATGTCGGTGGACGATGAAGGCACCCCCAGCCAATGCACGACCCTGATCGAGGACGGCATCCTCACTGGCTACATGCAGGACAAACTGAATGCCCGCCTGATGGGCATGGCACCGACCGGTAACGCCCGTCGCGAATCCTTCGCCCATATGCCGATGCCGCGCATGACCAATACCTACATGCGCGCCGGCATGGACGACCCCCAGGACATCATCAAGAGCGTCTCGCGCGGGCTTTACGCGGTCAGCTTCGGCGGCGGCCAGGTGGATATCACCTCAGGCAAGTTCGTGTTCTCGGCCAGCGAAGCCTACCTGATCGAGGACGGTCGTATCACCGCGCCGGTCAAGGGAGCGACGCTGATCGGCAATGGCCCCGAAGCCATGGGCCAGGTCTCGATGATCGGCCACGACATGGAACTGGATACCGGTATCGGGGTGTGCGGCAAGGAAGGACAGGGGGTGCCGGTGGGCGTCGGTCAGCCGACCCTCAAGCTCGACGAGTTGACCGTGGGTGGCACCCAGTCCTGAGACAGTTGAGGCAAGCTGACTGAGCGACAAGGCGGCGCCGACGGAGGTGTCGGCGCCAAAGGGGAGCGTGCAGGACCCAGGGCGTCGGCGGAAACGGCGACGAACGCAGGCACGTTTCAGGTGAACCCTGGGCTTTTTGCGAAAAGTCGGCGAGTGCAGACAATTTGCTGGCCTTGCTGACCTTGCTAGAGCCCGGCGGTATCACGCAATAGCTTGTACAGGCGCTTGGCGTTGGTGGGTGGCTTGTTCTGCTCGCGCTCCTTGCGGGCGTTGCGGATCAGCTGACGCAGCGCCTGGCGATCGGTCTGGGGGTAGTCTTCGAGGAAGGGCTCGACAGCGTCATCGCCTTCCTCGATCAGGCGATCACGCCACTTTTCCAGGCGCAGGAAGGCATGGTCGCGCTGGACCTGAGCCTTCTCGATGTCGTCGAAGACCGCCTGGATGGCCTCCAGGTCTTCCTTGCGCATCAGCTTGCCGACGTACTGCATATGGCGGCGTCTGGCCTCGCGGGCACGAATGCGGTCGGTCTCGTCGATGGCGCGAAGCAGATCGTCCGACAGTGGGAAGCGGGCGCGTTCCTCGGGCTTCATCGCGATGAAGCGCTCGCCCAGCGCCTGCAGCTCGTGCATCTCCCGCTTGAGCTGGGACTTGCTGGGGCGGTCGTCGGGGGAAAGGTCATCCTGGGTCATACCGGGTCCCTGGTGAAGGCATCGGGGAAAATCAAAAAGGCGGTGGTCGCGCCGGGCGCGACGTCCGCGAAAGTATACCAGCCTGTGGCGCCCGAGGCGCCGCAGGATGACAGTCTCAGCCGGCCCGGGTGGTCGGACAAGGAGTACAAGATGACACAGGCGTTTGATGCCAGAGCCCAGCAGGCGGTGCTGGAAAGTCGTGCCGAGACCGCGCTCGAGCTTGCGCGGCGACTGGGGGCGGATGCCTGCGAGGTCGGCGCCAGCGTCGACCAGGGCACCGGTGTGAGCGTGCGCGAGGGCGATGTGGAGTCGGTAGAGCTGTCTCGCGATCAGGGTATCGCCGTCACCGTCTATCTGGGCAAGCGCAAGGGTAGCGCCTCGTCCACCGACGCCAGCGATGCCTCGATCAAGAGTGTGGTCGAGAAGGCCATCGCCATCGCCCGCTATACCGGTGAGGACCCCGCCTCCGGGCTTGCCGACGCCGAACTGATGGCGACCGAGTTGCCGGATCTCGACGTCCACCACCCCTGGGCGCTGGACACCGACCGGGCGATAGAGCTGGCGCTTGCCTGCGAGGCGGCGGGCCTGGCTGAACCCGGTATCCGCAGCTCCGACGGTGCCAGCCTGTCGAGCGGTGAGGGCGTTCGCGTCTACGCCAACAGCCATGGCTTTCTTGGCAGCCAGCGCGGCAGCCGTCACTCGCTTTCCTGCCTGCTGATCGCCGAAGATGCGTCCGGCATGCAGCGGGACTACGACTACACCAGTGCCCGGGATCCACGGACGCTGCGTGACCCGGCGGAGGTCGGTCGCAGCGCCGCCGAACGCACGCTGCAGCGCCTCGGCGGCCAGCGCCCCCAGACCGGACGCTTCCCGGTGATGTTCGATCCGACCCTGGCAAGCGGCCTGATTGGCCACCTGATGTCGGCCCTGGCCGGTGGCGCCATCTATCGCGACGCCTCTTTCCTGTGTGGCCGCCTGGGCGAGACCCTGTTCCCTGAATGGTTCAGCCTGGCCGAGCAGCCGATGCTGGTCGGTGGTATGGCAAGCAGTCCCTTTGACGGCGACGGCGTCCAGACCCGCAACAATCGCTTTATCGAGAACGGGCGTTTGGCCAGCTATATGCTGTCGGCCTACAGTGCGCGCCGGCTCGGCATGCAGACCACCGCCAACGCCGGCGGGGCACGCAACCTGCGGCTCGAGGCGCCGCTGGAAAGCCGTGAAGCGCTGCTCTCGAAGATGGATCGGGGCGTGTTGGTCACCGAACTGATGGGGCAGGGCGTCAACGGCGTCACCGGTGACTATTCCCGTGGTGCGGCCGGCTTCTGGGTCGAAAACGGGCAGATCCAGCATCCCGTCGAGGAATTTACCATCGCCGGCAACCTGGCCGGCATGTTCCAGGGCCTGGTGGGGCTGGGTGACGATATCGATACCCGTGGCAGCATCCACAGCGGTAGCTGGTTGGTCGACGAAATGACTATCGCTGGTAGCTGACAGTCTCTGGACACGCCTGGTCACTGCCCACCGTGTAGTGAGACATGCGGCGGCCCTCGGGGCCGCCGTTTTTTTGCCGTTGAGCCCTTCGCGCCGCGAAGACGCTATGCTGAGCCAGAGGCAGGGCTCTGGCCGCCAGGGCTCGCGACCGACAATCGGGGTGCGGGGATGACAATGAAGCGGTTTTCCTGGCTGCTGCTGGCAATGGCAAGCGGCCTGGTGTCGAACGCAGTGGTAGCGACCGTCGAGGCGTCCGAGCCAACGAGCTCGGACGGTGCGGTCAATCTGGATACCTATGTGCGGGCGCAGACCGACACCCACTTCCAGAACTATGCCGATGATGGCTATTTTGGCAGCCTACGCCATGACCGCGCACCCTTGCCGGTGGACGCTGAGGTGGTGCGGGTCAATCGGGATATCCTGCACAGCGTCGGGGTCTTCGATCTCGCCTCGCCGGTGACCTTCACCGCCCCGGCCAGCGCCACCCGACTGCAGTCCATGCAGGTGGTCAATCAGGACCACTACACCCCGATGATGGCCTACGGTGGACGCGAGGTCGTGCTGGATGAAGAGAGCGTCGGTTCGCGCTATGCCCTGGTCATGTTCCGTACTCAGGTGGACGCCGACTCGAGTGCGGACATCGCAGAAGCCAACGCGCTGCAGGATGCCATCGAGTGGTCCCAGGGTGACCCGGGAGAGCTGTCACTGCCCGAGTGGGACATGGAACGTCTGAGCAAGGTGAGAGAGGCGGTGCTTGGTCTGTCGCCCTTTATCTCCGGCAGTCACGGCATGTTTGGCGCCGAGGACAGCGTCGATCCGGTGCGTCATCTGTGGGGGACGGCCGCGGGGTGGCTGGGCCAGCCTATCGAGGACGCCTACTACGTCACCGTCAGTCCGCTTCACAATGATGGCGAGACGCCTCAGGTGCTGATTCTTCCGGTGGACGTGCCGGTCACCGGGTTCTGGTCGGTAACCGTCTACGATGCCAGAGGGCGTCTGATCGAGGGCGCCGAAGGGGCGCACTCCCTGACCAGTGTCGAGGCCGACGCCAACGAAGATGGTTCGGTGACCATCCACTTTGGCGGTGACCCCCAGGCACCCAACCATCTGGCGATCGCCCCGGGATGGACGTACACGCTGCGCTTCTACCGCCCGGCCGAAGCCCTGATCAAGGGCGATTGGCTCCCGCCGTCACCGACCCCGGTGGGATTGCCGGTGCCGGGCTCTGGCTAGATATAAAGCTTGGGCTAGATGTAAAGAGAGGAACGTCCATCCCTGAGGATGGACGCTGTCGTGAACACCTGCTCCGCTTCTACCGCCCGGCCGAAGCCCTGATCAAGGGCGATTGGCTGCCGCCGTCACCGACCCCGGTGGGGCTACCGGTGCCGGGCTCTGGCTAGATATAAAGCTTGGGCTAGATGTAAAAAGAGGAACGTCCATCCCTGTGGATGGACGCTGTCACCCGTACCTTCCTTCCTTTCTGACGTCCGGGCTAGCCCTGAGATGCCTTGAGTGCCTGGTCCAGGTCCGCCATCAGATCGTCGACATGCTCGATGCCCACAGACAGGCGTACCATGTCCGGGGTGACCCCGGCGGCGGCGAGTTCCTCGTCATTGAGCTGGCGATGGGTGGTCACCGCCGGAATCGCCGAGCAGGTCTTGGCGTCACCGATATTGACCAGCCGCAGGATCAGCCCGAGCGCGTCGTAGAAGCGCACCCCGGCGTCTCGTCCGCCCTTGATGCCGAAGCTCAAGATGCCGGAGGCCTGGCCGTTCATGTAGCGCTTGGCCAGCTCGTGGTCCTTGTGATGTGAAAGGCCGGCGTACTTGACCCAGGAAACCGCCTCATGGCCCTCGAGGTACTCGGCGATGGCCTGGGTGTTGGCACAGATGCGCTCGATGCGCAGCGCCAGTGTCTCGAGGCCCTGCAGCAGGTTCCAGGCGGCCTGGGCGCTGAGGGCCGCCCCCATGTTGCGCAGGGGTACGACTCGGGCGCGGGCGATAAAGGCGGCGTCACCGACGTCTCGGGTATAGCTGATGCCGTGGTAGGAGGGGTCGGGCTCGTTGAGCAGCGCAAAGCGCTCGGCGTGGCTGGCCCAGGGGAAGCGACCGGAATCGACGATCACGCCACCCACGGTGGTGCCGTGACCACCGATATACTTGGTGGCGGAGTGCACCACGATATCGGCGCCGTGTTCGATCGGGCGCCACAGAAAGGGCGTAGCCACGGTGTTGTCGACGATCAGCGGCACACCGTTATCGTGGGCCACCTGGGCGAGCGCGGCGATGTCCACCACACTGCCCGAAGGGTTGCCGATACTTTCGCAGAACACCGCCTTGGTGCGTTCATCGATGCGCTCGGCGATGCCGGCGAGGTCGTCCTTGTCGGCGAAGCGGACCTCAATGCCCTGGCGCGGCAGGGTGTGGGCAAAGAGGTTGTAGGTGCCGCCGTAGAGTTCGCTGATCGAGACGATATTGTCACCGCTTTCGGCAAGCGTCTGGATCGTATAGGTGATGGCGGCCATGCCGGAGGCCACCGCCAGGCCGGCGATACCACCTTCCAGGGCGGCGACGCGATTTTCCAGCACCGCGCAGGTGGGGTTCATGATGCGCGAATAGATGTTTCCCTCGACCTTGAGATCGAACAGGTCGGCGGCATGCTGGGCGTCGTCGAAGGAAAACGAGGTAGTCTGGTGGATCGGGACCGCGACAGAGTGCTGGTCGTCAGGGGCGTAGCCGTGGTGCAGGGCGAGGGTTTCGCGTTTCATGGCAGTTCCTTTGGTGGCGATTCCTGGTCGGCCAGGGGGCGCCTGGTGGCGTCTTATGTTGGGTCTGACAGCCTAAGCCGCCGCGGCCGAGGCCTCAATCAGCAAAAGGTGCTGAACAGGCGAAGGAACTCGAACGGGGCGCAAGATAAAGACATGACACGGGAGCGACAGCGTGGACACACCTTCCAACGACGCAAGCGAGGATTCGGGCATCGACACCGTGGAGGCGGCAAGGCTCTTCGCCACCGCAGCCCATGGCGCCATCGGTCAGCGGCGCAAGTACCTGGATACCCCCTACATTGAGCATCCGGCGGCGGTGGCGGCGCTGGTCAGCCGTCATTGCCCCGACGCCCCCGCCATGGTGGCCGCTGCCTGGCTGCACGATGTGCTGGAAGACACCCAGGTGACGGCTCAGACGCTGGGGGACAACTTCGGTGAAGAGGTGACCACGCTGGTTTTAGCGCTAAGCGATCTCGAAGGGCCCGAGGTGGGCAACCGCGCCGTGCGCAAGCGCTTGGCGCTGGAGCGACTGGTACGTGCTGGCGCCCGCGCCCAGACCATCAAGTATGCCGACCTGATCCACAATACCGGCTCCATCGTCGAGCATGACCCGGGATTTGCGCGCCTCTATCTGAAGGAAAAGCGAGCCTTGCTCGAGGCCATGACCGACGGTGAGGCCAGCCTTCGTCGCCTGGCCTGGGAGGTGCTGGAGCAGGCGGAGGCCCGTCTGCGCCAACTCCGGCATTTCCGGCAACAGGAAGAAGGGGAGCGCCCCGCCGGAAGGTGAGGCTCCTGGTACCTCCTGCGAGAGCGACAGGGGCTGGCGGGAACCGCCTGTGCTCTCGACAACAGGGCAATCCGACACTTTTCAGACAAGCCTAGAAGCTAAGGCCCAGGGCCAGCCCTCCGAGTACGTAGCAGAACAGGGTGATCAGGGCCACGCCGATCACGTTGAGCACGATCCCGCCACGGGCCATCTGCGAGATGGTGACGGCGCCGGAGCCGAACACGATCGCATTGGGCGGCGTGCCCACGGGCAGCATGAAGGCGCAGGTCGCGGCGAAGGCGGCAGGTATCAGCAGCGTCATGGCGTCGGCGCCGATGCCGACGGCAACCCCGCCCAGCACCGGGATGAAGGTGGCGGCGGTGGCGGTGTTGGAGGTGATTTCGGTAAGAAACAGCACGATGGTCGTCACCGCCACCACCAGCGCCACCATCGGCAGCGCTCCCAGCGCACTGACCTGCTCGCCGAACCAGCCGTCGAGCCCCGAGGCCGCCACCGCGCTGGCCAGCGATAGACCGCCGCCGAACAGCAGCAGTACGCCCCAGGGCAGGCCATCTTCGGCGTCCTGCCAGTCCAGCACCATGTCGCCCTTGGCGTTGCCGGGAAGGAAGAACAGCACGATACCGGCGGCGATGGCGATGGCGGTGTCATTGAGGGCATCGAGGAACGAAAACCAGTCGCCGATCAGCGGCAGGCTGGCGATCAGCCCCGGCACCACCCACAGAAAGGCCGCGCCGGCGAACACGAACATCACCATGCGCTCGCCCTGGCCAATCGGTCCCAGGTGATCGAGCTGGTCTTCGATCATCGCCTTGCCGCCGGGGATCTCATCGAGCTTGAAACGATAGAGCACCCGGGTCATCAGCACCCAACCGATCAGAATAAAGGTCAACGCCAGCGGCAGACCGACCATCATCCACTGCAGAAAGCCGATGTCCCGACCCAGTTCGTCGGCGGCGTAGCCGGCAACGATGGCGTTGGGGGGAGAACCCAGCAGGGTGCCGAGCCCGCCCATGGAGGCCGACCAGGCGATGGCCAGCACCAGGCAGACACCGAAGCTGCGGATGTTGTCATCCTTGATGATGTCCGAGACGCGGCCGCCCTTGTGCAGGTCTTCACCGACGGCATCACTGTCCTGTGAACTCGAGCGTTCCACCACCAGGGTCAGCACCGACAGCGCGATCGGCAGCATCATCAGGGTGGTGGCGGTGTTGGACACCCACATGGACAGGAAGCCGGTGGCCAGCATCATGCCAAGCACGATACGGCGAGGTTCTACCCCGACGCGATGCAGGGTGGTCAGGGCGATACGCCGGTGCAATTGCCACTTTTCCATGGCGATGGCGATCAGAAAGCCACCGAGAAACAGAAACACGATGGAGCTGGCGTAGGGAGCGGTGGCCTCGGACACCGTGCGTTCGGTCAGCATGGGGATCAACACGATGGGCAGTAGCGAGGTGACCGACAGCGGGATGGCCTCGGTCATCCACCAGATCGCCATCAGGGTGCCGATGGCGGCCACCCAGCGGGCGTCCGGTGACATCGACTCGGCACCCGCCAGGGCCACCCAGACTATGCCCGCACCGGCCAGACCGAAGGCCCGCAACGACCAGATCAGCCGGGGCGAGCGGCCGCCGCTGTCGCTGTCAACGTCCTGTTGTTGTGTGAGTGACTCTGCCATGGAAGGCCTCCCGCCGATCGCGAAGATGGATGTGACATTGCGGTGATGAACCGCCATCTCAGCGTAGACGAGGGCCCGGGGCGCCGAGTTCGGGGGGCGGCGTCGGGGGCACAAGATGGAGCGAACCGGCACAGCCTGGACGACGATGCTCTCCGGCGGGGGCGAGCGGGGAGAGGTGGTCTGCGGGCCTCAGACAGTGGCGTCAGACGGGGCCTTTGGGGTGACGTCATCGAGTCGGTGGTAGCTGGCCAGCAGGCGGCGGCTGACGCGAATATTGTTGTGAAGCCTTTGTCTGCCGTCATGGGACGTCGAGGTCTCTCCTTGGCGTTCGAGAGAGGCTTCGGCCCGATCCAGCAGCTCGCCGAGCTGAGCGGGAGTAACGTCGTGGCCCTGTGATGATGTCCGTTGCGAGGCAGGCATCGAGGCGTCCTGTGGCAGCAGTTCCATGATGCGGTGGTACTGGCTATGCAGCAGACGATGAAGCGCGCGGGTGAGTTCCGGTGACAGGTCGGACTGAAGGCCTTCTGAGGTGATCTTGTCGTCAAGTTCCAGCAGTGCTGGTACGCGTGGATCGACGCCGTGGATGGCGTGTTCGCCCTCGGGGTGCTTCAGCGTCAGCGGTATCAGCATGCGGTAGAGGTGAAGGCGGTCGCGTTCCAGCGATTTGCGCGTGGCGTCGGCTTCCTGGCTCAGGCGATTGAACTTGACCTGGGCGCCGAGGGCGTTGATCTGACTGACCGAACGGGAATAGCCGATCACCAGCGCGCTGACGAGACCCAACGAAAACAGTGATACCGCGGCGCCTCCGTTGACGTCATCGCGACTGTCCAGCAGCCAGTAGCTCAGAGCGGCACTGGCGATGACGATCACCAGTGCCACCCAGGTATTGGTGCGCGTTGATTCCTGCTTGCTGTGCATCCTTGCCTCCCGCCCCCCCAGCCTCCCGAAGGTGCCTTTCGTCGGGCACGTCTCGGGACGCTGGGCGCTGTCTGTCGCTCCCTGGTTCGCCTCGACGGGCGAACCTGACAGAAGACAGCCTAGCAGCGGGTCGGCGTCGGCGAAACGCCTGTCGACTCAGTGGTCGATGTAGACATAGTGCTGCCAGCCGAGCATGCGCAGGAGCACCTTGCGCATGATGGCAACGTGGTGGAAATGCTCGGTATAGACCGCTGCCTGGGCGCCGATGCCCAGCGGCATGTCCGGCATATCCTGGCCCGGGGCGAGCTTCAGGGTCACCAGCGCCGGGGCGTCGGTGCTGGCGAAGGCGTCGGCGCCGAGCAGTCGATCACCGGCGGCGACCTGGGATTCGGCGATGGCCGGCAGTACCTCGATGACTTCGGCGGCGAACACCTGGCCCGGCAGGGCGGTGAAGGTCAGCTCGGCCTCGTCACCTGGTTGGATGCGGTTGAGCGCTTGCTGGCGGAAGGCGCCGGTAAAGCGGCCGGGTTCGTCATGCACAAAGACCCCGAGTGGCTTCAGCGGCAGCGGTACCGCCATCATTCCCGGGCGCACCGCGAGCTGCGTCAGAAAGCCGTCCGTCGGTGCGCGGATCACCGTATTTTGCAGATCATATTGTGCCTCGGCCAGTTGGGCGCGCTTGGCGACGACCAACGGGTCCTCGTCGTCGCCGTCGGGGCGCTGTTCGGCGCGGGCCCGCTCTAGGGCGGCCTCGGCCTGGGCGACACGTGCAGCCGCGGTCTGGGCGTTCTGTGAGGCTTCATCGATCTGCTGACGGCTGAACGCAGAGGAGGCGGCCTGATAGCGTGCCAGGGTCCGACTGGCCTGATCTCGATCGGCCTGGGCCGCCACCAGGTTGGCCTCGGCCTCGGCGACGCCGGCGCTGCGACTGTCGGAATTGCGCAGGGCGTCTTCGAGTTCTGCTGTCAGCCGCTCGACCCGGGACTCGAACTGGGTAGGGTCGAGGATGAACAAGGGCGTGCCGGCCTCGACCAGGGTGTTGGGGGCGACCTCGACGGAGCTGACCCTGGCCCGGACCTCGGATACCAGGGGCGTCACCGCGTAGGCCTGGCGAACCTGGCGGGTAAAGGGATGGTTGTAGTTCATCAGCAGCACCAGGGTCGCGACCACGATGATTCCGCCGAGTACTGCGGTGGGGACCGTCCACTTGGTTAGCGGGATGCGGAAGATCTTGAACACGGCGATACACAGCGCCGCATAGGTCAGCACGATAAGCAGATCCATCAGTCCTGACCTCCCTGGGTATTGCCGGGCGTGCGCTGGGCGCGGGCCGGTGGTTCTGACTGAAGCGACGGCCCTGCGGCTTCCTGGGCGTCGAGCCGCTGGCGAAGGTGTTCGAGTTCGAGGCGCAGCTCGTCGATCTCGCTTCGCTCGCGCGCCTGTTCTTCCTCGATCTGCTTGAAGCCCCAGCCGCGATCCGGCCGATAGAGGGTGGCCCAGATCCACAGGAAGGGCCACAGCACATGCAGGGTGAACAGGCTGACCCAGCCGGCGACGTGGATCGCGTCCTGGTGCGGATGGTTGCGCTTCTTGGCGATACCGTAGGGGATGTCGTGGATGACGATGACACCGTAGAACAGGGTCAACACCACGAAGCACAGGATGCCGAGGGCAAAGTAGTTCAGCATGCAATGACCTTTTTTCGCGGACCTGCGCAGCGTGCGAGGTCGATTTCAATCATGGAACATGCATGTAACGATAGCAGGATCGAGCCCTGACAAAGCCAACGGATGCTGGGGCGGCGTCAACGGGAAGCTCCCGGCCCAGCGAAGGGGTCCATGCCAAGGTCCAGATCTCCCCAGAGGCTCGTCTTAGGCTGGTGAATACATCCTTGCGGGGGGCACAACGGACCGAGCATGTCCTGGACAGGGCTGCGATTGCGCCTGGGTCAGGGGGGGGGAACAAGGCTTTGAAGCAGGCCAGCATTCGTGACGACGTGCCAATGGATGTCGATGGGCCGGAAAGGTCTTGGCTTTTTGATAGCTAAACGCTATTAAATATTCTTCTGCAATAGTTTATATGTTGATAAATTTGCCGTGACGGTCTCAGCTATCTGTTCTAGCTTGAATGAGCACAATTCATTAATGACTATTGGTCGCGTTTGACCAATGCGCGTTGACAGGGACGATCACAGGGAATGAAAACCATACCTTTCGCAGTCACGGCGATTGCACTTGCCATTGGCGCCACTCCGGCTGTTGCTGTTGAACACGCCGCATCGGAAAGCACGAAAGCCTTCAACCAGCAACTGCGAGACTACTTGCCTTTCGAGGATAATACCGATTTTGATAATGCCAGGCGTGGTTTGATCGCCACTTTGGACGACAGTGTCATCAAGAAGCCGGACGGTTCGCCTGTCTATGATACGGCGCAATTTGACTTTGCCACGGGGGACGCCCCAGACACGGCGAATCCCAGTTTATGGCGACAAAGCCAATTGAACGCAATCAATGGGCTATTTGAAGTTGTCGAAGGGAAGATCTATCAGATACGAGGTTTTGACCTTGCTGTCATGACCTTCATCAGGGGGGATAATGGGTGGATTGTCGTCGACCCTCTTACCGCCAATGAAACGGCTGCTGCCGGCCTTTCCTTGCTGCAAGAGCACGTGGAAGATATCCCAGTGTCCGGCGTGATTATCACGCACAGCCATGTAGATCACTTCGGGGGCGTAAAAGGCATTTTGACCCAGGAAGAAGTCGATGAAGGCGATATTCCGATTGTGGCGCCTGAGAACTTCTTTGAAGAGTCTGTCAGCGAAAATTTGATCGCCGGCAATACGATGAGTCGCCGGGCCAGTTACATGTACGGCAACGTTATCGACAAGGGGCCAGAAGGCTCACTCGGGTCTGGACTTGGCACGACTACAGCAGCCGGTACTGTGACTATCGCCCAGCCGACGATCACGATTGATGAGACCCCGAAGACCGAGGTGATCGACGGCGTCGAGATAGAGTTTCTCAACACGCCAGGTGCAGAGGCACCGGCCGAGTTGATGTTTTATGTACCTGAATTCAAGGCGTTGATGCAGGCAGAGGAAATCAGCCACACGCTGCATAACTTGTATACCTTGAGAGGTGCAAAGGTAAGAAGCGGTGACCTGTGGGCCAAGTATATTCACGATGTCATCAACCGGTATGGCGACGACGTCGAGGTCAGCCTGGGTAGCCACCATTGGCCCACCTGGGGCAACGAAAATGTCGTGGAATACTGGGAAAAACAGCGTGACACCTACCGCTACCTGCACGACGAAGTGCTGCGTCTGGCCAACCATGGCGAGACAATGCTCGAGATAGCAGAACAGATCGAACTGCCGGACTCGCTGGCTCAAGAGTTCTACAATCGCGGCTACTACGGTAGTGTCAGCCATAATGCCAAGGCACAGTATCAGCTGTACTTTGGCTGGTTCAGTGGTAATCCTTCCGAGTTGCACGAACTTCCTCCTGCAGAAGAAGGTGCAAAATTTGTCGAGTATGTCGGAGGCGCGGAGCAAGTCCTCGAGAAGGCTCGTCAAGATGTCGATGAGGGGAACTACCGGTGGGCCGCGACGGCGTTGAATCATCTCGTCTTCGCTGAACCTGAGAACCAGGAGGCCAAGGACCTGCTGGCAGACGCTCTGACCCAGATGGGCTATCAAGCAGAGAGTGGCCCATGGAGGAATTTCTACCTATCCGGTGCGAAGGAACTCCGTGATGGTGTAGCCGAGGTGGCGACACCTGACACTGCTTCCCCAGATATGGTGAAAGGTCTACCGCTCGATATCTATCTGGATTACCTTGCTGTAAGACTCAACCATCCTGAAGCCGTCGGTAAGGACTTCGATATTAACTTTGAAATGCCCGATGTCGACGAGAAGTTCACCGTCTCCATTTCCAATGGCGTCATGAACTACACGATTGGTGACTGGGAAGACGACGCAGCGGCAACGGTGACCATTGACCGTGCCCAGCTGGACAGCATCAACCTTGGCGAAACCACCATGGTGGATGCGATTGAAGCGGGTGACGTGACCGTGGATGGTGATCAGCAGACTGTAGATGAATTTATCGGCCTGCTAGACAGCTTCGAGTTCTGGTTCGATATCGTAACGCCCTGACGATCGGTTGAAACTAAGAAGTATTGGCCAGAGCGCTCCTTATGGGGCGCTCTTTTTTTGGGGGACTACTGTCGGCTGCCGAAGTACCGCGGGAGTAACATCCATGTGAGACAGGGGCGTCTCCGTCGGTGGCGATAACGTTCGGGCTTTCCCTTCACTGTGCCCTGAACTGTTGGCTTGCGTGCGAGTGCAGTCCAAGCCTGCAACAAGCAAGGCCATCATACGGGTGAGGTGATAGATGAGTGCTGGATCACTGCAGGAAAGACGCTGAAGCACTGTCATATCAGGTGTCGCCAGGAAGACAAGGTGAAACCAGGATTCGATCCTGATCGATGGTCCTGCCCGTCTAGACAATCTGACAGGTGCTCGGAAAGCTGAGGGAAATCAAGATGGTGCGGATGGGGAGACTCGAACTCCCACGCGCTAAGGCACTAGAACCTAAATCTAGCGTGTCTACCAATTCCACCACATCCGCACGCGGGGTAGGCGGGGCATATTTTACGTTGCCGGCCTGGCAAGTCAAACACTTCCGTGAGGTGTGCTCGCTTATGTCGAGCCAGGGTCCCGCTATCCGCCCGGACGCTGAGGGTGGGGGCGGAAGCGGGGGCTGAGGTAGAGGCGACGGCAGTGCGGGCTATGGCAGCGTGAGATGGTCGGCGGCCTGTTCGGCCAGTGCGCGATGGTCACTGCCATCGAGGCGAGGAATGATGCCGAGGCAGGGCCCCGGCAGCCTGGCTTTCAGGTGATCGAGGTTGTCCCGATAGAGCATCTCATCCTCGGCGAAGCCGGGATCGATGAGGTTGCCGATCCAGCCGGCGCAAGGGACGCCATCTGCCTTGAGGGCTTCAGCGGTCAGCAGGGCATGGTTCAGGCAGCCGAGTTTCAGACCCACCACCAGGATCACCGGAAGCTGAAGGCGTGCGGCGAGCCCCGCCAGGTCCTCCTGGTTGTTGAGCGGGACCCGATAGCCGCCGGCGCCCTCGATCAGGGTCAGATCACGGGGGAGCTCAAGACTTGGGGCCAGCGTTTGGCAGAGCCTGTCGAGGGACAGCTCGACGCCGGCGTAGCGAGCCGCCAGGTGCGGGGCGATGGGCGGCGCGAAGGCGAGCGGGTTGATGTCGTCGTAGGCGACAGTCGGTACGCTCTGGGCCTGCAGGGTCAGGGCGTCGATATTGCGCAGGCCCTCGGCGGTGGGCTCACACCCCGAGGCTATGGGTTTGAGCCCGAGGGTGGTCTGGCCCTGGCGGCGCGCCAGGGCCAGCAGACCGGAGCTTGCCAGGGTCTTGCCGGCGTCGGTGTCGGTACCGGTCACAAAGTAGCTTGGCATGACGAGTGCGGGATCCTGTGGTGCAAATCTGGTGGCGGTGAAACGACGATGGGCCGCCTCGCTAAGGGGCCCGGTGGTCAGGCGTCAGCGATCGAGAATCAACGTCAGCCGCTGGTAGGTCACCGGCAGTCCCTGAGGCTTGCGCAGGTGTTCGTAGCGGGCTCGCGCCTGTGTAATATCCTGACGGCTCAGACGGGCGCCGGGGCGTGCGATCTGGGCACCGACGCCCTTGATCGAGGCCATCACGGCGTCCAGGTCTGGGTAGTAGAAACGCTCGGCACGCTGCTCGAAGGCGATGGCGGCCCAGGGACGGGTGAGGGTGGCACGCCGGTGGTCATCGAGGCTCGCGAAGTCCAGCACCCCGCTGGCCCGGCCTGGTTGACGCCAGACCTGCGCGATTTCGGCGAGGGTGCCGGGCAGCAGGGTGTTGAGAATCGCCCGTCCACCGGGTGCCAGGACACGATGGAGTTCCGCCAGCACCTGCTTCAGGTCGGGGCACCACTGGATGGCCAGATTGGATATCACCAGGTCGAGGCTTGCATCGGCCAGCGGCATCGCCTGGGCGTCGGCGCATACCCAGTCGCACACCGTGGCGCGCGGATGGGGAGATACGTCGTGGCGAAGCTGTTCGGCGTCCTGGTCGACTTGGGCTGGTTGAACCAGTGTCTGGCGAGCCTGTGCCAGCATCGCCGCGGACAGATCGAGCCCCAGCACGCTGGCGTCAGGGTAGCGTTCGGCCACCCTTCGGGTCAGGTCGCCGGGACCGCAACCCAGATCGAGAATCCGCTCCGCGTCGTCTGGCAGATGGGGCCATAGCGTTTCGGCCATGGCCATCTGGGCGCGAGCCAGCTCTCGGTAGCGCGGGGCCGCACGCGAGAACGCCCGGGCGACACGTCGCTGCCAGTCGTCGGGCGTGGCATGGGGCACTGCGGAAACGTCATCCTGATCCGGCGTGGCCGTGTCGCGGGGGCGCGCGGGCGCAAGCTGGTGCTGCACTAGCGGAGCGTTCATGGCGTCACCTCGTCAATACCCTTGGCCTCGCGGTCGCCATCATTGGTTTCGCGGTCGCCATCGTTGGCTTCGCGGTCGGCATATTGAGCTTCGCGGCGGCTGGTGAGAGCGTTCCCGTCACTCAGCATGTGCAAGGCGTGGCGCTGGATGACCTCGGCCAGACGGGCCGGCTGGCTCAGCATCGGGCAGTGCCCGGCGCCCTCGATCCGCTCATCCATGGACTCGCGCACGGCAGGGGCCAGCAGGGGGTCCGTGGCACCGCACAGGGTCGTGACGGGAAAGGGGGGCGTTTTACGCGGCACCTGACCTGGCATATGGCCCGAAGCATCGCTCGCTCTCTCATGTGGCAGGTCGCCTGACAGGTCGCCTGGCACGCCGCCAAGCAGGTCACCGATATCGGCGCTTGCCAGGGTGGCGAGGCCCTGCTCCAGGGTGGTGTGATCGGTGCTGACGTCCGGCGTCAGCAGGCTGCGCAGCCGGCGCAGGGCGTCGCGGGGCGAGGGCTCGCCGGACAGCTGCCAGCGCAGAAAGTGCTCTCTGGCCCTGGTCGGGTCGCGGCGAAAGGCGGCGTGAAAATCAGCCAGCGCAGTTGGCGTCACGCCGTTCGGGTGACAGAAGGACGGGCCCATGCCAAGCAGCACCAGGCCATCGGGGGGCGGCAGGTGCCGGGTCAGCGCGGCGGCCTGCAGCGCACCGAGCGACCAGCCCACCCAGATGACCGGCTCGCCGTCGCAGGACGACAGGGAAGGCCCCATGGCTTTCGCCAGCGTCTGAATGCCAGACGGTGCGTGTACCTGTCGCCGGAAAAGCCCAGTGTCTGCGTCTGAGGCGTCTGAGGCGTCTGCGTCTGAGGTGTCTGCGGCTGAGGCACCTGCGTCTCCAAGCGCGGGCCTGCCGCCCATGCCGGGCCAGTCGATGGCGTCCACCGTCACCGAGGCCCCCCAATGGCTCGCCAGCGGTGACCAGATTCTGGCGTCGATGGCCCAACCGGACAGCAGCACCAGCCGGATCATCGGGATAACTCCATGCAGGCGCCCGACTCTTGCCTCTGGCAAGTCATGAGTGCCTCGAGCAGGCGGTCGATGTCGTCATCGTCATGGGCGGCGCTCAGGGTGATGCGTAGCCTCGAGGCGCCGGTGGGGACCGTCGGCGGGCGAATGGCGCCCACCTGGATGCCGGCGTCATCAAGCGTGCTGGCCCAGCCTAGGGTGCGCTGCTCATCGCCAAGCAGGATCGGCTGTATGGGGGTAGCGGACGCCATCAGGGGCAGCTTCAGGCGGGTGGCCTCGCGCCGGAATCGCGCGATCAGTCCATCGAGATGGCGGCGACGTTCGGGTTCGCTGGCCAGTATCTCGAGCGACTGAAGCGTTGCCGCCGCCACTGGTGGGGCCAGGGCGGTGGTGTAGATGTAAGGGCGGGCGAACTGGATCAGATGCTCGATCAGGGCATCATCGCCAGCGACGAAAGCGCCGGCGGTGCCGAGCGCCTTGCCCAGGGTGCCGACCAGTACGGGGACCCGCTCGCAGCCCAGCCGTCGCCCTACGCTGCCGTCGCCGTTTTCGCCCAGCACGCCGATACCATGGGCATCGTCGATCATCAGCCAGGCGCCATGGTGCTGGCTGAGCTCGGCCAGGCCGTCGACGTCGGCGCAGTCACCATCCATGCTGAAGACCCCGTCGCTGATGACCAGGCGGCGGCTGGCGTCCGGTACCCGATCGAGCAGGCGCGTCAGGTCGCCAAGGTCGCCGTGGTGATAGCGCCGTGAGCGGGCGCCGGACAGCCGGGCTCCATCGATCAGGGAGGCGTGATTCAGACGGTCCTGCAGAATATGCACACCGCTGTCACAGAGCGCCTGTATCACCCCTAGATTGGCCATGTAGCCGGTAGAGAACAGCAGCGCCCGGGGGCGACCGGTGAGGCGTGCCAGGGCTTCTTCGAGTGCCTCGTGCACCGCGCTGTGACCGGTGACCAGATGTGAAGCGCGGGCCCCGGCGCCGAAGCGCCGCGCGCCGTCGGCGGCGGCCTCGGCCAGACGCGGGTCAGCGGCCAGACCGAGATAGTCATTGCCGGCCATGTCGAGTCGCTGCGTGCCCTGACGTTGGACATGGCGCTGGCGCCAGCGGTGTGCCTGGTGGCGTGCCTCGGCACTCTGGCGCAGGTGGGAATGCCAGTCTGCGCTCATGGCAGGATCTCCCGGCGGGGACACGCCGCAGTCGCGTGGGGCAGGCAGCGGGCACTCAAGGGACTAGACCGCCGCGTCGTAGAACTGGGCGCTGCTGGCTTCCCTGGCCTGGCGCTCGATCTGGCGGGCAAGGGCCTGTTCGCGTTCGTCATCGCTGGCGCAGGTGTCGCGACGTTCCGGATGCAGGCCAAGCTTGTCGAACAGCGCGCGGTCGCGCTCGACCTGGGGGTTGCCGGTGGTCAGCAGGGTGTCGCCGTAGAAGATCGAGTTGGCGCCGGCCATGAAGGCCAGGGCCTGGGTCGACTCGTTCATTTGCTCCCGCCCGGCGGACAGCCGTACATGGCTCTTCGGCATCATGATGCGGGCCACCGCGATGGCGCGCAGGTACTCGATGGGGTCGAGATCCTCTACGTCCTCGAGAGGGGTGCCGGGGACCTTGACCAGCATGTTGATCGGTACCGACTCCGGGTGCGGCGACAGGTTGGCCAGTTGCCTGAGCAGCCCCGCCCGGTCGCGGGCGGTCTCACCCATGCCAAGGATGCCGCCGGAGCAGATCTTCATCCCGGCCTGGCGCACATTGCCCAGGGTGTCGAGGCGATCG
Source organism: Halomonas halophila (assembly GCA_002433675.1). Taxonomy (GTDB): domain Bacteria; phylum Pseudomonadota; class Gammaproteobacteria; order Pseudomonadales; family Halomonadaceae; genus Halomonas; species Halomonas salina_B. The sequence goes on along the minus strand of DJIP01000077.1, from coordinate 6,312 downwards.
GCGTAGCTGCGTGTAGTAATGATCTCGCCGTAGTACTCAGGCGAGGTGTCGAGGTTGTGGTTGTAGTAGTCGAGCCCGGCGTCGGCCAGCTGGTGGGCCTGGGCCTCGTCGACCATGCCGAGGGTCATGCAGGTCTCGAGCCCCAGCGCCTTGACCCGTTTCACCATCTCGATGACCACCTCGAGATCCCGCTGGCGCGGGCTGCGCCAGGCGGCGCCCATGCAGAAACGGCTGGCACCGGCATCGAGCGCGGACTTCGCCTGCTCCACCACCTTTTCGATCTCGAGCAATTTCTCCTTGTCCAGGCCGGTGTTGTAGTGGCCGGACTGGGGACAGTACTTGCAGTCCTCGGGGCAGGCGCCGGTCTTGATCGACAACAGGGTCGATACCTGAACGGCGTTGGCATCGAAGTGCTGGCGGTGGACGCACTGGGCCTTGAACAGCAGATCATTGAAGGGCAGGGCGAACAGCGCTTCGATCTCATCGAGCGTCCAGTCGTGACGGGGGGCGGCATCGGCGGCTAGGTTGGGAACTGTGGACGTCGAGTCGGCAGACATGGGTGTCTCGCTATGGTCAACTTTTTAAAATCGGATTGGTTGACGACAAGGATAAGAGGTGTGACGAGGCTGTCAACCTGCGTGATTGAGAAGGTTGACTATGGCGTGGCGAGCCTGATGGCGGATCGCTGTTTGTTCTGCCTGGCCACCCTGGTGCCAGGGCCAGGTTTTGAGCCCGGTTACGAACCAGGTTCTACGCCAGGTTCCGAGCCAGGTTCCAAGCCAGGTTCTGTGTCTGCTCCTGCGACAGGCTTCGAGTCAGGCCCTGCCACATCGCTGCTGTGTGATCCCTGCCGCCGAGGGCTTCACCTCAATCGTTGTCCCTGCGAGGGCTGCGGCGAACCCTTGCCCGAGCACCGCTGGCGACGTCGGGCGGGCGAACGCTTGTGCGGTCGCTGCCTGGTGGACCCCTTCAGCTTCGAGGCGGTGCGTGCGCCGCTTGTCTACCGCGACGAGACCCGGCGTCTGGTCCAGCGCTTCAAGGCCGAAGCCCACCTGCCCAGCGCCCAGTTGCTGGTCGCGTTGTTTCTCGAGGCGTCGCCCGCGGGCGAGAAGGAGGGCGTGCCTGACGCTCTGATCGGGGTGCCGCGTCACCCCGCCAGGGCTAAGCGCTTTGGCTTCGATCAGGGCCAGTGGCTGGCCGACGAGCTGGGACGCCGGCTCGGCGTGCCGGTAAGGCGGGCCTGGCGGCGTCGCGATGATCGCCCCCAGCATGAGCTCGGTTCGCGGGCCCGTCGCCGCATCGCGTCGGGCATGTTTGGTATCGCCTCAGGGCTTCCTCGGCACGTGGCGCTGGTCGACGACGTCATGACCACCGGGGCCACCCTTGAGCGGCTGGCGCAGGCCTGTCGTCGGGCAGGGGCGCGCCGGGTGGACGCCTGGGCGCTGGCGAGGACGCCGCCGCCCTGGCTCTGTTAAGCTCGGCGCATCTCGCCTCGTTCGATATCTGTGCAATTGCCTGGAGTCCCCATGACCACGACCCCCGCGCCCTTCAGTGAACTTTCTCCGCAGCGCGTGGTGGAGGCGATCGAGTCACTGGGCTTGTGGCTGCCCGGCGAGCCCTTTGCGCTCAACAGCTACGAGAACCGCGTCTATCTGGTGCAGGACGATGATCGCAAGCGTTGGGTGGCCAAGTTCTACCGCCCCGACCGGTTGAGCGATGAGGCCATCGGCGAAGAGCACGCCTTCCTGCGTGAGCTTGACGCCGCTGGGGTGCCGGTGGCGCCCCCCTGGCGCAACGACGCAGGCGAGAGTCTGCATCGGGCGGGGGGCTACCGCGTGGCGCTCTTTCCCCACCTGCCGGGCCAGGCGCCTGAGCTCGAGAACCCCGACCATCTGTTCGCCCTGGGCGAGCTGATAGGGCGCGTTCACGAGGTGGGCCGGCGCGGCGAGTTCGCCCATCGCTGTCGGCAGGAGCCCCGCACCATGGCGGAGCAGGCTCGTCGCACGGTACTCGAGAGCCCCTGGCTGAGCGAGCGTCAGCGCAAGGCCTACGAGCGCATCTCGCAGCAGTTGATCGAGGTCCTGTCACCACACGCGGGTGTCAGCGCACCCATGCAGAGGGTTCACGGCGACTGCCACATCGGCAATATGCTGGGACGCGAGGATCGCTTTGCGCTGGTCGATTTCGACGACGCGATGATGGCGCCGGCGGTACAGGATCTGTGGATGCTGTTCACCGCCCAGGGGCCGGAGGAAAGGGCGATGCAGCTATCGGAGGTGATCGAAGGCTATGAGCAGGTGATCGACTTCGATCGCCAGCAGCTCGCCCTGATCGAACCGCTGCGCGCCTTGAGGTTGATGCGCCATAGTGCCTGGGTGGTGGCGCGCTGGGATGATCCGGCCTTTCCTCGGGCGTTTCCCTGGGTCGCCGACGCTGGCTACTGGGACGAGCACATCCGCCAGCTGGAGCATCAACGCCTGGCGATGGCGGATGCTGAACGCTGGCTGGCGGGTGGCTGAGATATGCGCTTTGGCGGACGCCGTGTGCTGTCCGCCATAGGTGCCGCTACTCGGACGGAGTGGTCTGGCTGGCTTCGTTGTCGGCGCCTTCGCCACGACGTTCGGCATTAAGCTCCGCAGAGGGGTTGGGCATCTGCTCGATGGCCAGGGGTTCGGTCAGTTCCAGCTGAAAGACGCGGTCGGCGTCCAGTCTGCAGCCGCTGTCGGTGCAGGCGTCGATGCCGAACTGGCCATCCTCGTCATAGGCGCCGGCGATGAGTTCGCCGGAGTAGATGTGGCTTTCGCCGCCATCGGTCTCGACGCAGGTGAGGGCCTCGGTGGTGATGCGCAGGCGTTCGCCATCGCGCTTGGCGTCGCCGATCAGCACGCAGTAGTGGGGCAGGTCGGTGCGCCCCTCGGCATCGGCGGCGGGCTTGAGCATGACATCGTCGAGTCGCTGTCCGGAGGCGTCGAGGTCGATGCCCTCGATGATGCTGACGTCGATGCGTGCCTGGGCGGGTAGCTCGAGGCTGTCGGCCACAGCGGGCGTGATGCTGGTCAGGGCGCTGAAGGTCAGAATGGCGACGAGGGGCGTGCTGGGCCGGGCAAGCAGGCGGCGAAGGGCAGGCATTGGCGGTTCTCGCGATATGGCTGGCGAAAGGCGGGCAACAGGGCGGGTAGCTGCATGGAGGCACGCCACCGGCAGTGTCACCGGGCACATGGACAACTCGAAGACGATAGCACAGGCCTGTCAGGTGGACAGCTATCGCTCTCGTTGCGCGACACTCTGTCACGTACCTCGTCGCGACGGCGGCGGCAATCTCCCCGAGAGGCTTGGCAATCGGCTTTCATCATGGGCTGTCGCAAGATCGAGTATCGAGCCGATTGCCCTCCTGTGTCGGGGGGCGGCGGTGGGCAAAAACGCCAGGCGAACTGCGGAAGGCGACACGCTGCGGTAGACTATCGCTCACGTAACGCAAAAAGCTATACTTCAAAAATTCTTTGTAAAGGTTTTGTGAAACCAGGCCGGCCGCCTGGTGTTCGCCCGAGCCGACGACTCCCCTGAAGGGCTGGATCATGACTGACGAACTCGCCAACCACTATCGACACATCATTGAGGAGCTGGGCGAAGACCCGGAGCGAGAAGGGTTGGTGGATACGCCCAAGCGTGCCGCCAAGGCCATGCAGTTTCTCAACCGCGGCTACACCCAGTCGCTGGAAGAGATCGTCAATGGTGCGGTGTTTTCGTCCGAGACCGACGAGATGGTACTGGTCAAGGACATCGAGCTGTACTCCATGTGCGAGCATCACCTGCTGCCCTTCATCGGCAAGTGCCATATCGCCTACCTGCCCAACGGCAAGGTACTGGGACTGTCGAAGTTCGCCCGGATCGTCGACATGTATGCCCGTCGCATGCAGATCCAGGAGAACCTGACCCGCCAGATCGCAGACGCCGTGCTGCAGGTCACCGACGCCAGAGGCGTGGCCGTGGTGGTGGAGGCGCGTCACCTGTGCATGATGATGCGAGGGGTGGAGAAGCAGAATTCCAGCATGACGTCCTCGGTGATGCTGGGGGCCTTCCGCGAGAAGCCGAGCACCCGTCAGGAGTTCCTGACACTGGTCAACAGCCGCTGAGGGCCGGGTTCGACAGCCAACGAGACCACCGCTGAAGCCGACGCCTTTGGCTTACTGCTTATACGCATGACGCACGGGAGGGGCCATGTCCCTGCATGTACTGGGTGACCAGCACCTGGATCACGACCTTGCCACCATCCGCATCAAGAACCTGCGGTTGAGGACCTTCATCGGCATCAAGGAGGAGGAGATCCTCAATCGCCAGGACGTGGTGATCAATGCGGTGATCCGCTACCGCGCCGACAAGGCGGTAGCGTTCAATCATATCGAGCAGGCGCTCAACTACCGCACCATCACCAAGGAGGTGATCGCGCTGGTGGAGGAGAATCGCTTTCAGCTGCTGGAGCGGATGACCCGCGAAGTGCTGGATCTGATCATGAGTCACGAGCAGGTGCTGACCACCCAGGTGGAGATCGACAAGCCCCATGCGCTGCGCTTTGCCGACTCGGTGTCGATCACGCTGTCGGCCTCGAGGGCACCGCGGGATCAGGATTCAGTGAGCTGAGGCGACGGGTTGGAGTTGGCGATCGGCCAGCGGAACGCTTAGCATGAAACCTATATCACCGTCGCGCAGTCGCTGAAGCGTCGGCGCCAGTCATTGCAGTTTTCCGTCAAGCCCGAGTCAGGAGCCTTCATGAAAGCCCTTAACGACATGCCGCTGTTTCGCCCCTTTGCCTATATCGACGGAAGCTGGGTGGCGGCCGACAGCGGGGAGCAGATCGACATCGTCAATCCGGCAAGTGGCGAGACCATCGCCCAGGTGCCCCGTCTGGGCCGCGCCGAGACCGAGACGGCGATCGACGCCGCCGACGCCGCCCTGCCGGCCTGGCGCGCGCTGACTGCCCAGGAGCGGGCAGACATCCTGATGAAGTGGTACGAGCTGATGCTCGAACATCAGGACGAGCTGGCCACCATCATGACCTTGGAGCAGGGCAAGCCGCTCAAGGAAGCCGCCGGCGAGATCGTCTATGCCGCTAGTTTCCTGCGCTGGTTCGCCGAGGAAGGGCGCCGGGTCTACGGTGAGACCATTCCGGCGGCCAAGGCCAACCAGCGTATTGTGGTGACCAAGCAGCCAGTGGGTGTCTGCGGCGCCATCACACCCTGGAATTTCCCCGCCGCCATGATCACGCGCAAGGCCGGCGCGGCCCTGGCGGCAGGCTGCACCATCGTGGTCAAGCCGGCCAGTCAGACCCCGCTGTCGGCCACTGCGCTGGCGCTGCTTGCCGAGCGCGCCGGGGTACCGCGTGGCGTATTCAACGTGGTGCCGGGGTCGGCCAGCGAGATCGCCGCGGCCCTGACCGAATCGCCGGTGGTGCGCAAGATTACCTTCACCGGTTCCACCGAGGTGGGACGCACCCTGATGTCCCAGGCGGCCCAGCATATCCAGAAGATCTCGCTGGAGCTTGGCGGCAACGCACCGTTCATTGTGTTCGAGGACGCCGATCTGGACGCGGCGGTGGACGGCGCCATGGCCGCCAAGTTCCGCAATGCCGGCCAGACCTGCGTGTGCACCAACCGCTTCCTGGTGCAGTCCAGCGTCATCAACGCCTTCAGCGAGAAGCTGGCGGTGGCCATGAACAGCGAACTGACGGTCGGCGATGGCACCACCGAGGGCGTCAATATCGGCCCGCTGATCGACGACAAGGCGGTGGGCAAGGTCAACGAGCATGTCCAGGACGCGGTGGACAAGGGCGCCGAGCTGTGGATCGGTGGCCACCCCCATCCGCTGGGCGGCAACTACTTCACGCCGACCCTGGTCAGCGGTGCCACCAGCGAGATGAAAGTTGCCCGGGAAGAGACCTTCGGTCCGCTGGCGGCGGTATTCCCCTTCGATGACGAGGAGGACGCCATCGAACTGGCCAACGACACCGAGTTCGGTCTCGCGGCCTACTTCTACTCGAAGGACCTGGGCCGGGTGTGGCGAGTGGCCGATGCGCTCGAGTACGGCATGGTCGGCATCAACACCGGACTGATCTCCAACGCCGCAGCACCCTTCGGTGGGGTCAAGGCCTCCGGTCTCGGTCGCGAGGGTGGCCATCAGGGGCTGGCGGAGTTCCTCGAGACCAAGTACCTGTGCATCGACCTCGGCGAGTAAGCCTCAGACTGCCGCCATCCTGCAGGTGGCGGCAGCGCGCAACGCGATAGCACACACAAGGGCCCCGACGCATGCGTCGGGGCC
>DJIP01000136.1 GCA_002433675.1 Halomonas halophila | reverse complement strand
GACCGCCAGTGGACGCCAGAGTCCGGGCCACTGGAACAGGCGCTTGCCACCCTGCGGGATCGCCCCCTGAGCGCCGAGCTGATGCGCGCCCTGATGCTGGCAAGCCAACGCCTCGAGGAAGCCAGTCGACTACTTGAGAGCGCCCTCGCCTCCCGCAATGGCTCAGACAACAACCAGACTGACGCTGAGGCGGCATGTTCACAGACGACGACGCTGCACCAGGAAGGCGACACCCTGGCGTCGCTGGCACGTCTGGAAACACAGGCGGCCCGCTGGTTCGCTGGCATGGATCGCCTGCTGGACGCCCACGTGGCGGGCACCCAGGCCTTTCAGGACTACCGCCGACAATGGCTCGAGCTCGACGCCGAAACCACGCCACTGGCACGTTTCGTGCGCGTGCGAGAAGATCACCTGCGGTTGCGTCGGCAATGGCGTCAACGCTGTGATACCCACGAGGACTTACGCTAGTTGATGAGTCTGTGCTATTGATGAGGACAGGGACGTAGAGCGCAGCGCCCGGCCCCGGGCCGAGATGCGATGCCGTAAGCAAGCAGCCGCTGGAGGGAGATCATGGGCATTCCACTGTCACCCCGCCCCGCTCGGGTCATCGACCTGGAGAGCATGCGCCAACGCCAACTGGCCCGCAGACGCCTGGTGCGCCTGGCCCCGGAGCTCGATGGACTGGAGATGGTGTACCGACTCGACGCGCACCCGGATACCCTGTACGGCATGCCGATACTGGCCTGGGGGATGCGCGAGAACGGCGATATCGTCGGGCTTGTCCCGTGGATGGAGTCGCTGACGCCCTGCGAGCAGCTCGACGATCCGGACCACGGCCACTTCGTCGGCTACCGCGACCCGGAAACCGAGGAGTTGTTCGACCAGCCCCCGGAACACAAGGAAATGGAGCTGGCCCACGCGGCAGCCTACTTCGAGTACGAAGACACCCGCGAAACCACGCTGATCCAGAGCCTGCCGGATCACCAGGGTACCCACGCCCTGTGCATGGACGAGGAAGGCGCCCCCTGGCAGCTCAAGCAGGTCTTCGGCTGGCGCCTGTACAGCGACGGCACCATCGAGTCCCTGCTGGCCGACGAGAACCTGATCGAGTCCGTCCCGGTACTGCCCGGCGACGCCTGCCTCTACCCGGGTCACAGCCGCCATCGGGTGGTGTACTTCTTCCAGCGCCAGATCGCCAATCGCATTCGCCAGGAAGACCCGGCGACGCTGGAAGCCCTCGCCATGATGGTCATGCCTGACGACGATGAGGAAGCCGCCGAATAGCGTCGGAAGGAGCGCCAGAAGGAGCGTCAGAAGGAGCGTCAGGAGCTGCGTCACCACCAGGGAGGGGACTCAAGCGTTGAGTCCCCTCCCTCGGCAATCTCATCCCAGCCGGATAAAGTAGAAGTGCGAGCCATCTTCAAGACTGCGATGCTCCACCAGCTCGTGGCCGAGAAACTGACAGAACTTGGGCACATCTCGGGTGGTCGCCGGATCTGTCGCCGTGACCTTGAGCACCTGGCCGGGACTCATGTCGCGCACCGCGTTGTGCATCATCATGATCGGTTCAGGGCAGAACAGACCGCTGGTATCCAGTTCCTTGTCGCTTGCGGGCAGCGCATCGGAAGAATCCACCATCAATACCTCGGAGTTGGAGTGAAAGCATGATCAAGATCATCATCGAGCGCCGCATCATGCCGGGCCTGGAAGAAGAATACGAGCAGGCCGCACGAGAGGCCATGCGCCAGTCGCTGGGCGCCGATGGCTTCTTCGGCGGCGAGAGCCTGGTCGAACAAGGACGCTCCGACCGCCGACTGATGATCACCAAGTGGCGCGATCTGCGCGCCTGGAAGGCATGGTACAACAGCGAGGCCCGAGAAAGAGTGATGCAGCACGTCCAGCCGCTGCTGACCGAGGCAGAGAACGTCCGGATCTTCGAACCGGCCTACTGACCTACGTTCATCTACTGCCCGCCGCCTCAATCGAGGCGAACGTGCACGGTGACCTCTTCCCTGTCGTGATACAGGTGACGACAGCGAATCTCGGCCCGGACCCCGGCCTCCTGCAAGCGTGACGCGAGGCCGGAAAGACACAACGACACCTCTTCCCAGCGTTTCTTCATCGGCAGCTTCAAGTTGAACACTGCCTCGCGACACCAGCGCTGCAACAGCCAACGCTCCATCATGGTGATGACCCGCGAGGGCTTGTCGACGATATCGCAGACCAGCCAGTCAAGTCGCATCGGCGGCTCCCACACGAAACCATCCTCACGCAGGTGCTCGACCATGCCGCTGGCCATCAGGGCCTTGTCCATGGGACCGTTGTCGATGGCGTAGACCTGCATCCCCCGCTGCACTAGCTGCCAGGTCCAGCCTCCCGGGGCTGCACCAAGGTCCGCGGCCTGCATGCCCTCCCCAAGCCGCTCGTCCCACTCATCACGCGGTACGAATTCATGCCAGGCCTCCTCGAGCTTCAAGGTCGAGCGGCTTGGCGCAGCGTGGGGAAAACGCAGACGACGAATACCTCCGGGGAATTCACTACGATTACCGGGAAAGCTCATCGCCAGCTGGACCCGGTCACCGTCGCGCCAGACCAGATGCAGCCGTCGACCTCCCGCCTTGCGGCGCAAGGCACCTCGCTTCTTGAGCTGGGAATTGAGCGGGCGCTCCAACGCCTTCAGCAGGCTACTGAGCGCCTTGGCCTCATTGGTATCCGGTGTCTCCTGCCAGATCGACTCGAAGCTCCAGCCGCAGGCCTTGAGCTGCTCGAAGATGGGCGAGAGCCGATCGTCCCGGGACAGCGAGAGCTCCGGCAGGGCCAGCAACGACTGGCGGGCGAACACCAGCTCGTCGAGACGCAGGCGGCGATGCAGGTCATTGGCCGGGCGCTCGCCGTCCATGCTGATCCTGACCAATCCCTCCTCCATCATAGGCTCGACGCTGGCGCCCTCGCCTTCGGCCAGGAACTCAGCGTCCAGGCGGTCGGTCAACTCGGCAGTCAGATCCGGCTCGAATCCGGGCCGACAGAACAGAAGGATTTCATCAGGCGTCATGGGTAAAGGTTCTCTTTCTCCAGTCGAGTCCGGCGCGTCCCTCGGCGGTCAGTTCGATATCCTTCAACTGAACGTTGAGGGCGTTGGTGGAGATCACCACCTCCCACAGCGAAAACACCAGGGATATCGACAGCGATGCCAGGCTGATGCCGAAAAGCAGCATACCCAGCGGCGTCCATGACAGGAACAGCGCAAACATCGACAGGGTACACAGTAGAAAAGCGAAGACCCCGGCGATCTGCATCCGCTTGGTCAGCGAGATGCGCCGTCGCAGCAGTCGGATCTGGGTGACGTGATCCTCTTCCCCCTCCTTTACCTGCTCCGCCAGCTTGCGGATCAGTCCGGCCAGGGTCAGGAAACGATTGGTATAGGCCAGCAACAGCAATGAAATGGCAGGAAACAGCAGGGCCGGCGTGGTCAAGTTCACGGGGGCACTCCAGAGGATCGACGAAAGTCGATCATGGTAGCAGTCACGGCGCCTGGCGACGAGTCGCGCACCGCTTGATAAGCCGGCTGCGCTGCACACGACTCAGTACAACGAGTAGGTAAGGTTGCCTGGTTTGACGCTGTCTACCGAGAGTTCAAGCCCCCAAAACACGACTGCCCCCGACGCGAGCGCCGGGGGCAGACGGAGAAGCATGCTGAGACGGTCAGCCCTCACCAACAGTGAGGGGTATCCCGATTACAGGATGCCCTGCTCCTTGGCCATCTGACGAGCCGCCCTGGGGGCCGTCCACAATGTCGGCAGCAGCACCAGCGACACCGGGATGGCGGTGATCACGATAAACTGCTGCAGGGCACTAATCTGGCCTGCACCCATTCTCAGCAGAATGGCGGCCATCAGCGCCATGGCGATGCCCCAGAAGGCACGAACCAGCGCATTGGGCTCGTCGTGACCGGCACCGACCACGGAAATGGCGTAGCTCATGGAGTCACCGGTGGTCGCCACGAAAATGGTGGTCAACAGCAGGATGGCCATGGCCATCAGGCTTCCGCCAGGTAGCGCCTGTGCGACGGTCAGGGTCGCGACATCAAACTGGAAGTTGTTGAGCGCCTCGGTCAGATCGATGGCACCGCTCAGCTGATAGTAGATGCCGGAACCGCCCAGCAGGGTGAACCAGATCATGGTCGCCACCGGCGCCATCACCGCCACCGCCAGGATCATCTGACGGATCGAGCGTCCACGCGAAATGCGAGCGACGAAGATCGCCATCAACGGGCCGTAGCCGATAAACCAGGCAAAGAAGAACACCGTCCACCACTGCATCCACCAGTCCGGGGCGGTCTGGGTGGTCATGGTCGCCATCTCGAAGAACGAGCTCAGATAGGCACCTGCTCCCTGGGTAAAGGCATCGGTCAGAAACAGTGTCGGGCCCAGGATAAAGATCGTCGCAGCGATGGCCAATGCCAGAAACACGTTGAAGCGGCTGAGGATCTGGATCCCCTTGTGGATCCCGGTGACCGCCGAGGTCACGTACACCACCCCCAGGGCGGCAAGCACCATCAATTGGGTGCTGTAGCCTTCACTGACGCCGAACAGCTCATGAAAACCGAAGCTGACCTGGGTCGCCAGAAAACCGATGGGGCCGACGGTACCCGCCACCACCGCAATAACGCACAGGGCGTCAACCAAGCCACCGAATGGCCCCTTCATGACCTTCTCACCCAGCACCGGATAGAGCAGGGTCCGCGGCTGCAGCGGCTGTCCCTTGACGTAGTGGGCATGGGCCAGCACTACCGACGCCAGGGTACCCAGCACGGCCCAGGCCAGCAGGCCCCAGTGCATGAACGACTGGGCCAGGGCCCCGGAAATGGCCTCGGCCGTGCCGGCTTCACTGTCGAAGGCCGGCGGCGTCACCACGAAGTGATAGACCGGCTCACCGGCGGCAAAGAACACACCGCCGCCCGCAAGCAGCGTGCACATGATCATCGACAGCCACTTGAAGGTGCTGATCTCGGGCGTCTCGAGATTGCCGATGCGCGCCTTGGCGCTGGGAGACACGGCGATGCCCATGGCGATAAAGAAAGTCGCCAGCAGCAACAGCTGGAAATAGCTGCCAAGGGTCTTGGCGGTCCAGGCGAAGCCTGCCGAGATGCCGTTGGCAACCATCTCGATGTCGTACACAGACAGGGCGACGAAGCCCATGATGAAGCCGATGCTCAAGATGAGCACGATGGGATCACCCAGTCGAGAACCGGCCGTAGAAGCCCGCGAGTCGGAGGAAGCGGTGGTATGACTCATGTGGTGGGTAGCGACAGCAGACTAGGGTCAGGCTGTCGGACTCTCCTTTTGGGAAAGATGAATGGCGCCCTGAATGGGCATGAAGGAAGCACGGAGATTCCGCGATTTCATGACAGCTCTGTGGCTGATGGGAAAGGATTCACCGCGCCTCATGCGCGGGTCGAACCCGGCGATACGCCTGGAACCCGTTCCAGGCGTATCGTAAAAAAGCATGACAATGTCGACGCCGCATGACCACCCCCTGAACAGCGCGATGGTTCAACGCTTGAGTCTTTTTCCGGTCATGCCAGCATGCCATTGGAGGTATACGACCTCAGGGCGTCACACAAACAACAGTGCCCTCGCATGGGGGGGAGTCACCCCGACGCTCTTTACAAGGGCAGCGGCGCAGCTACAAAGGGTGACGAACGACGCGGGCCTGCCCTTGAGAAGAGCCAGGCCAGACCACACCGAAGGGGTTATCGACCCACGCCCGCTTATAGAAAGCGAACTTAACCTTGTGGAAAATTCCGGTATCCGGAGTTGTACTAGAAACAAGGCAGCTTATCTCTCGCATGGGGGTGAGTCACCTCAGCGCTCTTTACAAAGGCTGCAGCGAAGCTGCAAGGGGGGACGAACGACGCGAGCCCGCCCTTGACAAGAGCCAGGCCGGACCGCGCCGAGGGGGTTATCGGCGCGGCCCCACATATAAAGAGAGGGGTCTTCCCCATGCATACGCTCTTTACGAAAAGAAGGCCCGACTATCTCTCGATAATCGGGCCTACTTTTGAATAAATGCCTGACGATGACCT
>DJIP01000135.1 GCA_002433675.1 Halomonas halophila | reverse complement strand
GCTGAGGTTCTACCATTGAACTATGCCCGCAAATCGGTACTAAACCTTCTTTGCTGAAGCAAAGCCCACCGAACCCCAACCAGCCTGGCAGCGTCCGACCGCCTGCTCCATATCAACCAGAAACCACATCTCTGATCGATCAAAATCTGGTGGAGGGGGAAGGATTCGAACCTTCGAAGCTTTCGCGGCAGATTTACAGTCTGCTCCCTTTGGCCACTCGGGAACCCCTCCAACTGGCGACGTATTTTATCGCCCTGCTCCGAGAAGTCAAGTGGTTGTTTTAAAAGAATCAAGCTGTACGCGAAATTCTTGCAACCTGTCTCGACGGCAGCCTGCAACCCGTGGGTCGCTGTACCTCGGAACGCGGCGCATTGTGTCAAAGCAGAATGGATAACGCAAGGCTTCCATAGGCTTTTTTTCCTACGCACCGGAAAACCACGGTCACAGCAGCATCGAAAACGCCAAACCCGCGCGGATCTTTTCCAGCGCTACGGGCGCCGGCGGCACCGGCGCCCCTGCCATCTTGCCGGCACGTTCGGCCGCGGTCAGCGGAAAGCACGCTTCCAGGCCTGCGTAGACCATGTCCGGCCAGATCGCGTGGGGTACGCGAATACCACGAGACACCACCCTGGCATCACCGCCGGTGACCAGCATCGGCAGCGCCACCCCTTCACGGTCGCAGACCTCGCTATAGATCCGATTGACCGCGCTGACAGCGGCCATGTAGATACCGTGATTGACCGCCTCCACCGTGCGCCGTCCAGGAGCCAGCAGCTCGTCTGCCTCGCTGTCCGGGTCGATGGCCACGTTGCGGGTGCCCAGCTTGAGGCTTTCTTTCATCAGACGCAGCCCCGGCAGGATGTACCCCCCGAGATGACGCCCGCCTGGCAGCACGAAGTCGATGGTGATGGCGCTGCCACAGTCCACCGTGCAACTGGCACCGGCGAGCTGATAGCCGGCCAGTACCCCCATCCAGCGATCCACGCCCAGTCGACCCGGCTCGTGATAGCCGTTGGTGACACCCAGCGCTTCGTGGCAGGAGCGCGCCACGTGCACGGAACGCACCCGGTCCTTGAGCAGCGACTCGGTCTGCGCCAGCACCGAACGCCTGGCCACGCTGGAAATGCGCACCGTCTCGACCACGTCGAGGTCGGGAATGTCCGACCCGGGCTTCCACTCCTCCCGGGTCCACACCGCGCCCCGGGAGCGAATCTCGCTGCTGTCAGCGTCCTTCAGGCGCCACTTGGACAGGGTATTGCCGATATCCAGATCAAGAATCATGGGCGAGCCCGCACGCTGATCTCTCCTCCCACCAGACGCTCTTGCCGCTCTCCGTCAGCCCCCTTGCGCACCCAGAGATTGCCACTGCCATCCACATCTCCTGCCCGAGCCAGCTCGCGCTGCTCCCCTCGAATGATTTCGATGTCCCAACCGGCAAAGGCGTGACGTGCGTTCCAGGCGTCGCGCCAGGCATCGAACCCCTGCTCCTCGAAACCTGCCAGCATGGCCAGCAGGCCGTCCAGCAATTCGGCCGCCAGCACGTTACGGGATAGTCCAGGAGCCTGATCATGCACACAAGCGACCGGCTGATCGATCTTCGCCCGGAAGCTCTCCGGCAAATCCACGTTGATGCCCATGCCGAGCACCACCTCGCAGGGACCGGCGGCGTCACCGCTCATCTCGACCAGAATACCGGCCAGCTTGCCAAAGCCCTGGTGACCCAGCCCCTGCTTGGCCGCCCCCTGCTCATCCGATCCTTGCGGCCCCAAGGGCAACAGCACGTCGTTGGGCCACTTCAGCCCTGGCTTGAGTTCATGGCGCTCCAGCACCTGGGCCAGCACCACGCCGATAGCCAGGCTAAGCCCTTCCAGGGCAGCGACACCCGCATCGAAGCGCCAGCCCACGGAGCACATCAGCGTGCGCCCCCAGGGGGTCGTCCAGGTGCGCCCGCGCCGGCCGCGGCCGGCGCTCTGCTGCTCGACCAGGCAGGCCTCAGCGTGCCCCGCTCCCTGACGAAAACGCTCGCGCAGGAACTCGTTGCTCGAGGGCAAGGTATCTTCCACGAAGAGGCGCGAGAGGTGCCGACGCGACTCGCGTGACAGCGCGGCCACCACCGAGGGCCCATCGAGCAGCTCAAGGGGTTCGGCCAGACGATATCCCTGTCCCTTGACCGCCTCCATGGGAATGCCGAGATCCTCCAGCTTGCGCAGCTGTTTCCACACCGCTGCCCGCGACACGCCCAGCTTTTCCCCCAGCTGCTGGCCGGAGTGGAACTCACCGTCACTCAACAGCCGGATCAGCTCACCAATGGTCATCCCTCGCCCCTTCCACGGGAAAAGGGCATAGTCTATCGAATGTCGCCTGTCGCCGGAAATCCACGCGCCTGCAACACTCCTGTGGGTGTGCCTCTGAGCAACTCCTCCAGGTGTTACGAGCACCGGCGGGCGGTGGCGAGCAACAGGAAAAAGGGCACCATGCAAGCTTCCGCCACTCTGTTCGAATGGCGCCACGTGGAAATGCCCGAGCCTGGTCTCGAAAGTCGTCCAGAACGCCAATGCCAGCCGCCTGCTGACCGACCACTGCTTGGCGCTCGCTGCATCGAAGCAGCAAGATCTGATTGGCGAAGCCCGCCCTGTACGCTATTGCTGCAAGCGCAACGAACCAGCCACCAGGCCGGCGCTCTCAGGACACCATGGCTTCGACGCTCTTGCGCGTGGCACCGATCAGGTTGTCGAAGGCAGCCAGGGCGGCCGCTTCATCCCCCCTACGCATGGCCTCGAGCAGGTCTTCGTGGTGGGCAAAGCTTGCGTCAAACACTCCATGACGATCGTCCGGCGAGTCCCAGGACAGGTACAGCTCGTCGTGCATCATCTGGATCAGTCCGACCAGTACGCGATTGCCGCAGGCCTGATAGATCGCCAGGTGAAAAGCCGCGTCGGCCTCGCTGACCGCGAGGAAATCCTCCTTTTCCCGCGCGCGTCGATAGTCATCCAGGTGGCCGGCCATGGCCTCGAAGGCGGCCTCTTCGGCGTGCCTCACGGCCAGCAGGATGGCCTGGGCCTCCAGCGCCTGGCGAACCTCGAGCATCTCCAGCAGATGCGCCCTGGCGTCGTGGATGCCAAGACTCGCCAGCAGTTGAAAGGTCCGCTGCTCGCTGACGAAGATCCCCTTGCCGTTGACCACCTCGATGATGCCCTCGGCCTGGAGCTTCTTGAGGCCCTCCCGGAGGGTAGATCGGCCTACCTCAAGGCGCTCCATCCACTCCCCCACCGAAGGTAGGCGCGCCCCCGGCGCCAACTGCTCTTTGGCGATATAGGCGCTGATCTCTCCAGCGACGGTGTCCGATAAGTAGAGTCGTTTCATGACGTTGGCATCCAGGCAGGAAAGGCGTCTTGGGGCTTGATCGACGGTAACGGCAAACCTCTTCTGGATCAATTGTGGGGCCGGCAGGGCCGTGCTAGCTTAGCTATCAGACAGGCTGATAGCTCAATCCACCCTGCTTGCGGAGACCGCACCGTGAACCCACAGGATCGCCATATCTGTAGTCACGCCTTCGAACAGCGCCAGGATCATCACGGCGCCGTGGCACCTCCCGTCTACCAGACCAGCATCTTCACCTTCCCGAACCTCGAGAGCTTCAGCCGTGCCCAGCTGGCCGAGCGCGAAAATTTCATCTACAGCCGCGGACTCAATCCCACCATCAAGCTTCTGGAAGACAAGCTGGCGGCGCTGGAACGCGGCCAGGCCTGCAAGGCCTTTGCCTCCGGCATGGGCGCCATCTCCGCCACGCTATTCTCGCTGTTGAAGCACGGCGACCACGTTCTGCGCATCAACCAGACCTACGGCCCCAGCGTCGAACTGCTCGACCATATGGCCCGCTACGGCGTCAGCCACGACGGCATTGGCGGTGATCAGGACGTGAGCGATCATCTTCGGCCAGAGACCCGCCTGATCTACATCGAGAGTCCGTCATCGCTGCGCATGGAGCTGGCCGACCTCGAGGCCATCTCCGCCATCGCCCGGAAACGCGGCATCCTCACGCTGATCGACAACACCTGGGCCACCCCGTTGCTCCAGAAGCCGCTCACCCATGGCATCGATGTGGTGGTGCACTCGCTGTCGAAGTACATCGGCGGTCACAGTGACGTGGTCGGCGGCGCGGTCATCGCCGACGCCGAGTTGATCGACCGTCTCTTCGCCAACGGCCACCAGTTGCTCGGTGCGGCCCTGTCGCCCCACAGCGCCTCGCTGATCCTGCGCGGTCTACGCACCCTGCCGGTGCGCATGGCCGAGCATCAGCGCAACGCTTTGGCGGTTGCACGTTTTCTCGCTGACCACCCGCAGGTCGCAGCGGTGCATCACCCGAGCCTCGCCGAAGGCGTCGCCGCCGACTGGGCCGCCCGCCAGCTGCGCGGACATTCTGGCCTGCTCAGCTTTGCACTTCACCACCCTAGCTACCCGCGCATCGCGGGGTTCATCGACGCCCTCAAACTGATGCGCATCGGCGTCAGCTGGGGCGGCTACGAGAGTCTCGCACTGTCTCCCATTCGCCCCGACGGCAGCGGCCAGCCGCTGATTCGTCTGGCCATCGGGCTTGAAGGCATCGACGACATCATCGCCGATCTCGAGCGGGGTTTCGCCGCGCTCGACCGCTGATCACCACGAGGAGGACATCCCATGCCAGCGACACAACGACAACCTGGTCTTGTTCCATCCCTGATATTGCTGACCGCCATCGCCTTTGCCATCGTCTACGGCATCGTGGTAGCGGGCCTTCCCACCGAACTTGTGCTGATCACCCTGGGCGCTGCCGCCACCCTGTTCAGCCTACTGCACGGCGGAACCTGGGATGGCGTCATGGACATCATGGGCAACAAGGTCCGCACCGCCCTGTCCGCCCTGCTGGTGCTCTACAGCATCGGTATCATCATCGGCACCTGGATGATCTCGGGTACCATTCCCTACTTCATCTACCATGGCCTGGAGCTGATCGACCCCCGTTACCTCTACGTCATGGCGTTCTTCGGCACCGCCATCGTCTCCACCTTCACTGGCACCTCCTGGGGCTCCGCCGGGACCCTGGGGGTGGCCATCATGGGCATCGCTGCGGCCATGGACATCAACCTGGCGATCACCGCCGGCGCGGTGCTCTCAGGCGCCTACTTCGGCGACAAGCTATCGCCGCTGTCGGACACCACCATCATGGCTTCCATGGTGGTGGGCGAAGACCTGTACCGACACATCCGTCACCTGATGTACACCTCGCTGCCCGCCAGCGTGGTGGCCGCGGTGGTCTACCTGATCCTCGGTCTCAACATGGACCTGGCAGAGGGCACCCCCGAAGCCATCGCCGCCAGCGCCGAGACCATCGGCGGGCTCTATCAGCTGAATTTCCTGTTGCTGCTGCCGGTGGCCATCGTGCTGTTCGGCTCGGTGCGCAAGAAACCGACCCTGGTGGTCCTGTTCCTGGCCTCGGCCTGCGCCGCCCTGCTGGCGATACTGCTCCAGGGCGCCAGTCCCGAGGCGGTGGCCAAGGCCGCAGTCTCGGGCTTCAACGTCAGCCTGCTGGCCGGCTTCAACCCGGGCCTGGACGTCGCCACCCTGCCCCCGGCACTGGTCAGCCTGCTGAACCGTGGCGGGCTCTACAGCATGCACGGAGCAGTGCTGTTCGCGCTGTGTGCCTTCTTCTTTGCCTCGGCGCTGGAGGCCGCCGGCATCCTCAAGGTCGTGCTTGATCGCAGCCTGGCCTACGTGCGCTCCGCCCGCGGCACCATCCTGGCCTCATTGGCGGCCAGCAGCACCATCATCCTGGCCACCGGCAACAGCTATGTGACCTTCTTCTTGACCCGTGAGCTGTTCGCCGAGCAGTATCGCAAGCGAGGTCTGCACCAGCTCAACCTGTCGCGCAGCATGGAAGACGGCGGCATGATTCCCGAGCCGCTGGCCCCCTGGACCGTCTCCGCGGTCTATATGGCTGGCACCCTGGGTGTCGCCACCCTCGACTACGCTCCCTGGGCGCTGTTCAATTACCTGGGCATCGTCTTCTCGATCCTGCTGGCGATGATCGGGCCCTGGACCGGCTGGTTCGGCGTAAAGCGCATCGAGCCCACTGGCGAGGGGCGGACCGACAGCGGGGCTGCACCAATGGGAGCCTCTCCCTCCATCAAATAGCCAGACAACCCTGGCAGGCAATCTCCTCCTGCTACGCAAGAGGCCCCCGGCGACCATATCGCCGGGGGCCTCTTTTCTTCGGCCAGCTTGCCGTGCTGAGCGAAATCAGGCGTGCTGCTTCTCGTGGCGCCCTTCGTGGATCTCCTCGACCAGCTTATGGCAGAAGATATCCAGGTCATCGGGCTTGCGGCTGGTCACCAGGCCGTTATCCACCACCACCTGCTCGTCGACCCAGTCGGCGCCTGCATTGCGCAGATCCTGCTCGACACTCGGGTAGGAGGTCAGCCTGCGACCTTCCACCACCCCGGCGTTGATCAGGATCCAGGGGGCGTGGCAGATCGCTGCCACCGGCTTGTGTGCCTGGAAGAAAGCATTGACGAAGCTCAAGGCCTTCTCGTCCTGGCGCAGGGCGTCAGGGTTGAACAGGCCGCCGGGCAACACCAGCGCGTGGTAGTCATGTTCGCTGACATCGTCCAAGGCCACGTCGACGTCGTAGGTGTCGCCCCAGTCGTTCTCCGCCCAGGCCTTGATGCCCTTGGCCTCCGGTGAGACCACATGCACCACGATACCCTGTTGCTGAAGCTTCGCCTTGGGTACCGCCAGCTCCGACTCCTCAAAACCGTGGGTGGCGAGAATCGCGACACGTTTGCCTTCCACTTGCTGCGTCATGACATCCTCCATGGATCGATAAATTAGACAATCGACTCTATCTGTCACGTGCTTGTACAAGATGGAGATCAAACCGCCACCCTTCAACCCGCGTATCGCTCGAACCTAAATCAAGTTTGGGGATCGCCATGCGCGCTCTATGTCAGTAGCTTCTGGCGATAGCGCTGACTCAGCCGCTCGATCACCAGGCGTGCTGCCGGCCACATCACGCTGCCGTGGTCCTCGCCGCCAAACAGCACGAATGGCAAAGACAGACCTGTACAAGTCGCGCCTGGTTGTCGTTGATGCGCCGCTCAATCCGCGGCGGCAGGTAGCCGTCGCCCCCCTCACAGCCGGGGGCTGATGGCGAACAGGCTATCGAGGTAGCCCTGCGGCGCGTCCAGCACGCAAACTTCCAGGCGATAGCGCTCACCGATGGCGCGGGTGCGACTCTTTACACAAAAGAAGCCCAACTCCTCTCGGAATTGGGCCTTCTTTTGAATAGATACCTAACGATGACGCTTAGACAACGAGGTCGCTCGCATGGGGGTGAGTCACCCCAGCGCTCTTTACAAGGGCTGCAGCGAAGCTGCAAGGGGGGACGAACGACGCGAGCCTGCCCTTGAGAAGAGCCAGGCCGGACCGCGCCGCGGGGGTTATCGGCGCGGCCCCACAGTTAAAAAGCGGGGTCTGCCCCATGCACACGAAAAAGCCCAACTCCTCTCGGAATTGGGCTATTTCTAAATAAATGCCTGACGGACGGGCCGGCCATCCGGCTACTCTCGCATGGGGGTGAGTCACACCAGCGCTCTTTGCAAGGGCAGCAGCGAAGCTGCAAGGGGTGACGAACGACGCGAGCCTGCCCTTGATAAGAGCCAGGCCGGACCGCGCCGAGGGGGTTATCGGCGCGGCCCCACATATAAAAAGCGGGGTCTGCCCCATGCATGCGCTCTTTACAAAAAGAAGGCCCGACTATCTCTCGATAATCGGGCCTACTTCTGAATAAATGCCTGACG
>DJIP01000137.1 GCA_002433675.1 Halomonas halophila | reverse complement strand
CCCTTGCAGCTTCGCTGCAAACCCCTGGGGTGACTCACCCCCATGCGAGAAACATTGTTATCTTGGTGGCGTCATCCGGAAGTCTTCAGGGGCAGAGCGGCGGCCTGGACGAGCGAGCGGAGGGTCCACCCCGACGTCAGGCATTTATTCAGAAGTAGGCCCGATTATCGAGAGATAGTCGGGCCTTCTTTTTGTAAAGAGCGCATGCATGGGGCAGACCGCTCTCTTTATATGTGGGGCCGCGCCGGTTACCCCCTCGGCGCGGCCCGGCCTGGCTCTTCTCAAGGGCAGGCTCGCGTCGTTCGTCCCTCCTTGCGGCGTTGCCGCAGCCCTTGTGAAGAGCGCTGGGGTGACTCACCCCCATGCGAGAGTAGCCGGATGGCCGGCCCGTCCGTCAGGCATTTATTTAGAAGAAGCCCGATTCCGAGAGGAGTCGGGCTTCTTTCGTTTCTGCCCCCCGTAGCGGAATGCCTATCTGGATGGAACAAAGATGCTAAAGAAAGATCGAAATGGCATATTCATCGTACACAGAGCGAAGGAGGTGCCTGATGCAACGAATTCGTTATTCCGAGGGACGGCCCCAGGTGACGGGGTTCTTCGATTCCGCAACATCGAGCGTCCAGTACGTGGTCGTGGACCCTGATACCAGGCGGTGCGCCATCATCGATCCGGTGCTCGATTTCGATGCGGCCTCCGGCGAGACGTCCACGGCCAGCGCGGATGAACTGCTTGGCTACGTGAAGGAACACGGCCTCGAAGTGGAGTGGGTGCTGGATACTCATCCCCATGCCGATCATCTGTCGGCGGCGCAGTATCTCAAGCAGCAGACGGGAGCGCCGACGGCGATTGGGCAGAAGATCACCGAGGTACAGGCGCTGTGGAAGGATATCTATCATTGGCCGGAGCTTGCCTGCGACGGTAGCCAGTGGGACAGGCTGTGGGCCGAGGGGGATCGCTTCTCCATCGGCAATCTCGAGGCCGAGGTGATGTTCTCTCCCGGGCATACCCTGGCGTCGGTGACCTACCGCGTCGGTGATGCGGCCTTCGTCCACGACACCCTGTTTCAGCCCGACTTCGGCACGGCACGGGCTGACTTCCCTGGTGGCGACGCTCAGGCGTTGTGGCAGTCGATACAGGATCTGCTTGCCTTGCCGGATGACACCCGCCTGTTTACCGGGCACGACTATCGCCCAGGAGGCCGGGAGCCCCGGTGGGAGAGCACGGTGGCTGAACAGTGCCGTGATAACATCCATCTCCAGGGGCAGCACGAGGCCGGTTACATTGCCATGCGCAATGGCCGTGACAAGGACTTGCCGATGCCGGCGCTGATGCTGCCG
This sequence comes from Halomonas halophila, assembly GCA_002433675.1. GTDB lineage: Bacteria > Pseudomonadota > Gammaproteobacteria > Pseudomonadales > Halomonadaceae > Halomonas > Halomonas salina_B. The sequence goes on along the minus strand of DJIP01000137.1, from coordinate 17,331 downwards.
TCACTCCAGGTGAATATTCTGGGAGGGCGTTTGCCCAAGGCAGAATCCAACGGTCGTCGCTACCTCAAGATTCCTCTGAACGCCTTTTAAGCGCCGTGACAGCGCCTGAGAGCGGTCTCTGAGGGTGGGCGTCTCTGAGGGTGGGCCTCTTGCACAACTCTGCGGCAGGCGCTTGCCGATAGGGTCCGGTGAATATCATCTAGCGATGGCTCTCCGGGCCTTGCTCTTTCGTTAGCGACTTTGCTATCGACTTCGATATCGACGTTGTTGTCGCGCGCGGGGGCTTGGGCATGCGTCTCTGGTGAAGTGTCTGCTTTCACGCTAGGTTGGTCAGACGGTGAATGGTTTGCAAGTTCACAAAGGAGGCAGCATGCCCCGTCTCGACCGCTATGGGCTGGCGACACGCACCATCCATGGCCAGCAACAGCGCGATCCCTTCGGCAGCCCCCATGTGCCGATCTATGACACCACGACCTTCGCCTTCGATGATACCGCCTCGCTGCGAGAGGTCGGCGAAGGGAAGAGGCGTGGTGGCTTCTATTCGCGCTATGGCATGAATCCGACGCTTTACGCTCTCGAGGATGTGCTGGCAGAACTGGAGGGGGCTGAGGCTGCACTGAGTTTCAGCGCAGGGATGGGGGCGATCAGCGCCTTGCTGCTGGCCCACGGCAAAAAGGGCGTGGTGGGTTTCGGTGAGATCTACGGTGGCACCCTGGGGCTGATGGCGCAGGGATTGCCCAGCCTTGGTTATGCCGTCGACCTGGTGTTGGACGATAAAGATGACGCACTCGAGCGGAGGCTGCGCGAGGGCGCTGGTCTGGTGTTCGTGGAGACACCGAGCAACCCGACCCTTGCGATCACCGATATCGCAAAGCTGGCGAGGCAGGCGCACGCCCATGGCGCACTGGTGGTGGTGGACAATACCTTTGCCACGCCGGTCAATCAGTTGCCGCTGCAACTCGGTGCGGATCTGGTGGCGCACAGTGCCACCAAATATCTGGGTGGGCACAGTGATCTCAGCGCGGGGACGGTGATGGGCTCTCGGGCGTTGCTGGAGCCTATCGATTGGTGGCGTCGGTCGCTGGGCAGCGCACCTTCGCCGCAGACGGGGTCGCTGTTGTCGCGAAGCCTCAAGACCCTGTCGGTTCGGGTGGCGCAGCACAACCGTTCGGCCCAGACGATCGCCGAAACGCTTGAGTCGCATTCGGCGGTACGTCGAGTCCACTATCCTGGCCTGGCGAATCACCCCGGGCACGAGGTGGCCAGGCGGCAGATGCGCGGGTTCGGTGGCATGTTGACGCTCGAGCTGGAGGCGGACCTTTCATTGACGGAGAAGGTCGCGGAATCGCTTCGCTGGTTTGCCCTGGCACCAAGCCTGGGGGGCGCCGAGAGTCTGGTCACCCAACCCCGCACGACCACCCACGCGGACTTGAGCGACGAGGAACGCCAGCGCAGAGGTATTTCGGACAGCATGTTGAGATTGTCGGTAGGGCTCGAGGACGTGGAAGATCTGATCGAGGATCTTGATCAGGCGCTACGGCTTTCTTGAAGTAGCGTGAAGAAGGCGGGACAGCTTGACGCTACCCCAGCACGGCGATTGTCTTGCCTGTATTTTCAACTGCTCCTGCGCACGTCGGTGGTGACGCCGATAGCGTTAAGGGCGCTCATGCCTTCGGCTCCAGGGCGATTGATGGAGTCCAGTGTCAGGAGAAAGGGATGTTCGATACGCTTTGTCTCGCCCTGGTGATCGGTGTCGGGGGGACTGCCCTGCTTGATCTGTGGAATTGGCTGTTGAACAAGTCGATAGGGCAACCATTGCCACCCTGGCATCTGGTCGGCCGCTGGTTTTCGGGCTTGCCCAAGGGGCGACTGGTCCATCGGCAGGGGATCGCTTCCTCGCCAGCGGTAAACGGCGAGCTGGTCATCGGCTGGATCATGCACTACGCCGTGGGCATCAGCTTTGCCTTGGCGCTGTTGTTGGTGTGGGGAGATGAGTGGGCGTTGGCACCGACCTTTGGTCCTGCCCTGATCGTGGGCCTGGTGACGGTGGGTGCCGGCTGGTTCATCCTTCAGCCTGGCATGGGCGTGGGTGTTGCCTGCTCAGGCGCGCCCAATCCGAGTCTCGCCCGCATGAATAATGTGGTGGGCCACATCGTCTTTGCCCTGGGCATGTATCTGGCGGCGCGCCTGGTCACGGCGGGCTGAGCAGATACCTTGGGGTGAAGCGAGGTTCCAGATAGACGGTCTGGGCCGTCAAAGGAATGGTCTCGAGTGCCTTGTGCAATCGCTCCAGTGTAAGGTCGGGCCCCGCGGCGGTCAGGGCTTCTCCGAGCAGGGCGCCAAGGGCGTAGCCGCGCAATGCTTCGGGCCCCTGTTCGTGCAGGGCGGCCCAGCTCAGGGCGTCCTGGTGCGGTATGGCGAGGATAACCTCATGGCCGGCTTCTGCCAGGGCAGCGGCGTGCTCGCCGAGATGGCCCAGGCAACCGACCAGGGTCCTGGGGGTTTCCAGCAGTTCACCATTTTCCAGTTCGCCGACAATATTGTCGCTGGCGACCAGGGTCACGTCGGCTGCCGCCGAGAGAGGAAGACTCATGGTCATCAGCCGAAAGCGAAATTCATCGCCATGGCGGCCGAGCAGTCCCACACGCTGTGCGCTGGTATGGCGCACTTCCTCGACGGCGGCCACCAGGCAGGCCGTCTGCAAGCGTTCTTCCAGCCGGTCGTCGATCTCGGCCAGAGTCATCAACACGTCAGGTCGCGTCGTCACCTCGATACGTCGGCCAAAAGCGCCGCCCTGGCTATTGAAGGCAGCAATGGCCGCGCTGAAGCCGATGTCCAGATCCGAACTTCCTGAGATGCCCACCAGCACACGTGTGGGTTCGATGCCGGTGGACGCCGCCACCGAGAGCTGTTGCAGATGTTCGATCAGCGAGTCCAGGACGTCGTCGTCCAGCGGGTAACGCGGCATCTGCGCAGACAGTCGGCGTTGATCGGGAGCGATGCCCTGACTCAGTGCCTTCTGAAGACTTATCCGGTCGTAGGCAGGCTGGTGGTCTTCGCTGGTCAAGGCCGTCCAATGGACAGCGGGTGCAGTGCCGTCGATCCCCAGGCCATCGATACCGTGGCAGCTTGCACAGGATGGCTGAGGTGACTCGCCGTTGGTTCCCTGCTGGTAAAGGGTCTGTCCTGACATCAGAGGAAGGGAGTCGGCGGCTCGGGCGGAAAGCACGATGCATGAGGCCATGACGGCGAGTCGAATGCTGGCTCTCAAGACAGAGTGTCCTCCCGCGATTGCATGTTCATGTACAGTAACGCAGCTTCCGAGTGGCTGGGCAAGCGACCGTCGTCCATCCACTGGGCGCCTTGCTCCCCACACACTGTAGTCGGGATTGCCGACACAGGGCGGCTGACGTCCGAGCCTATGGTCAATCGACCCAGCCTCTGTCGGATGCTAACCGACAACCTGTCGGTACGACTCGAGGGGTTGCCGGGGCCGCACGATTTGGCACGTATCGAGCAAGAACTTGCTTATTGGGTCCGCCCGAATAATGGCCTTCGTCATATTGTCGGCGGTCGTTACCTGGCGTCTCCCGGACGAGCCCGACTGGCTAGCGTCCTCAAGCGTTCACACAGCGCTCTGGCTGGTTCGCTGAGCAAACTTCCCTTGCGTGTCATCAGACCATAGGGCGCCAGGGTGCGTCCCAGCGACAGTGGCAGGGCCCTGATATGGCCCATGGCCAGGTGCTCACGTAGCACGCTCTCCGACATCACCATCAGGCAATCGCTACGCTGTACCAGCTGCAAGGCGGCGAAGATCGAGCCGCACTCGATCACGTCACGGGGGGAGACCAGCCCTTGTACCTCGAGCGCCTTTTCTACCGCCTGGCGTGCCGGCGTGCTCAACGGTTGCAGCAGCCAGGGCCAGTCGTCCAGCAAGGCGGACAGCGGAGGGAGCTCTCGCTCAAGCAATGGGTGTTCTCGTCGCGCGACCGTCAGCAGTGTTTCTTCGCCGAGCGCCTCGAAGTCGAAGGCGTTGTGTTGCGAGGCGGTGGTGTAGCGGGCAATCGCCAATTCAATCTTGCCTTGATCTAGTAACTCGGCCAGTTGGTCGCTGGTTTCGCCCATCAATCGTATCTGCAACAGGGGGCGATCACGCTTGAGCGCGATGATGGCATCGGCGACCAGATCCGGCGCCGCGCCCATGATGGCGCCCAACGCGAGTTGTCCCTGGCCGCCCAACTGGTGACGACGAACCTCCTCGGCGCAGCGATCAAGGCGCGCCAGGGCGTTGTCGGCAAAGTCGATCAGCATTTCTCCGACACTGGTGGGCAGCATGCCCCGCGAAGTGCGCTTGAACAGCTGGCAGCCGAAGGCTCGTTCGATTTCACTCAGCATGCGCGTGGCGGCCGGCTGGGACATGTGCATGGCGTCAGCGGTCTGGTGAAGGTTCCTGCGGCGACCCAGGGTCGCGATCATCAAGAGATGCTTGTAGCGCAGGCGTGCCAGCAGGGCCTGATAGGCCTCCATCGAACCTCCTTGGGATGGTAAGTGATACCTAAAGATTATGATCAGGTGGCGTCCGCTGACGCCTTAGACATTGGTCGAAATCATTATTAGACGACGATATTGGGGAGATTGCCGAAGGCCGCCTGGTCACGGGCATTACACTCTACTGATAACAAAAAGGTATCGGAAGAGCCGCCTTTTCGATTGGTGTCGACGATCTCAGGTTGGCTAGATAGGTGTCATTCCAAGCGCATTATCCGAGGGAAAATCGCATGACCAATGTCACCATCAAGCAGGTTCGCGCCTACACCGTTCGCGGCGGCGGTGCCGACTACCATGACCAGCCCGAAGGGCACTGGATCGACGGGCAGATTTCCACACCCATGAGCAAGTATCCGGAATACCGGATGAATCGCAGCAGCTTCGGGCTCAATGTGCTGGGCACCCTGGTGGTGGAGGTGGAAGCCAGTGATGGCACCGTGGGCTTCGCGGTGACCACCGCCGGCGAGATCGGCGCCTTTATCGTCGAGCGGCATCTGGCGAGGTTTCTCGAGGGTCGCAAGATCACCGAGATCGAGAAGATGTGGGATCAGATGTTCAACGCCACCCTGTTCTATGGTCGCAAGGGCATCGTGATCAATACCATCTCCGGGGTCGACCTGGCCCTCTGGGATCTGCTCGGCAAGGTGCGCGGCGAGCCGGTACATGAACTGCTGGGAGGCGCCGTGCGCGACGAGCTCCAGTTCTACGCCACCGGGGCGCGCCCCGATCTGGCCAAGGACATGGGCTTTATCGGCGGCAAGATGCCGCTTGCTCATGGCCCCGCCGAGGGCAATGAGGGGCTGACCCGCAACCTTGAGCATCTGGCCGAGATGCGCTCGCGGGTCGGTGACGACTTCTGGCTGATGTACGACTGCTGGATGAGCCTGGACGTGAACTACGCCACGCGATTGGCCCAGGGCGCGAGTGAACTGGGGCTCAAGTGGATCGAGGAGGCCCTGCCGCCGGATGATTACTGGGGCTATGCCGAGCTCAAGCGTAATGTGCCCAAGGGCATGCTGGTCAATACCGGCGAGCACGAGGCCACTCGCTGGGGCTTCCGCCTGCTGATGGAAATGGACTGCTGCGACGTCATTCAGCCCGACGTGGGCTGGTGCGGCGGGGTGACTGAATTGATCAAGATCTCGGCGCTGGCCGATGCCCACAACAAGCTGGTCGTGCCGCATGGCTCCTCGGTATACAGCTATCACTTCGTTATCACCCGCCACAACAGTCCCTTTGCCGAATTCCTGATGATGGCGCCCAAGGCTGATGAGGTGGTGCCGATGTTCCATCCGCTGCTGCTCGATGAGCCGGTGCCGAGCCAGGGCCGCATGTCGGTGTCGGCGCTGGACAAGCCGGGCTTCGGGGTTCGCCTGAATCCCGAATGCGAACTCAGCCGTCCCTACACCCATTGAGCAATGGCGTCGAAGGTGACGTCAGGGGGGCCTCATGGAATTGAAAGCCTTTCGCATGAACCTGTGCCCTGGCCAGCAACATGAGTACCGCCGCCGCCATGATGCACTGTGGCCAGAGCTGGGACAGGCGCTTGCCGACGCCGGGGTGATCGACTACCGCATCTTTCTGGACAGCGATCGCCACGCCCTGTTCGCGGTGATGCAGCTGGCCGAGGGGCACACCGTCGATGACTTGCCGGAGCTTCCCGTCATGCGTCGATGGTGGGCGCACATGGCCGATATCATGGACACCCATCCCGATGATTCGCCAGTGGTGGTGGATCTCGAGGAAGTCTTTGCCTTCGTTCCAGGAGCCACTTCATGAGCGCCATCTCGATCGTCGATCCCCACCTGCACTATTGGTCGCTGGCCAGGGGTAACCAGCCCTGGCTGGAAAACCCGGTGCCCAATCTGCTGGGGGACTACTCGCCGATGGCGCGGGATCATCTGCCCGAGGATCTGCAGCGCCGGCGAGGTGAGATCGATATCCAGGCTTGCGTCCACGTGGAGGCCGACGCGGTCGATCCGGTGGCGGAAACCCGTTGGCTGGCCGAGGTGATCGCCAGCGGAACACGTTTGGCACCCGATGCCCTGGTGGTCGGGGTGGACCTGTCACGTGAGGACGCCGAAGAGCAGCTCGACGCCCAGCGCGATCTGAGCGATCGGATCCGAGGGGTACGTCAGATCCTGAACGTTCATGACGATCCGCTGTTCGACTACGTCGGGCGGGACTACGTCGGCGAGCCAGGCTGGCGAAGCAATCTGCGCATGCTGGCATCGCGGGGGCTGTCCTTCGACCTGCAGATCTACCCGAGCCAGATGGCCCAGGCGGCGGCGCTGGCGCGTGAATGCGACGACATCCTTTTCGTGCTCAATCACGCGGGCATGTACGTGGATCGACAGCATCTCGATGGCTGGCGCGCCTGGCGAGACGGACTGCGTGAGCTGGCGGCCTGCGACAACGTCATGATCAAGCTCAGTGGCTTCGGCATGCTCGATCATCGGTGGACGCGAGACGCGATAAGGCCACTGGTGTGGGAGGCCATCGATGCCTTCGGTATCGAGCGGGCCATGTTCGCTTCCAACTTCCCGGTGGACGGCCTGTACGCCGGCTATGAAGACATCTGGCGGGCCTACCTGGATGTCGTGGCCGGTGTCTCCGGCAGCGAGCGCGATGCCCTGTTTCGCGACAACGCCAGACGCTGCTATCGGCTGTGAGCGGTATCTCGCCGACCGTTTCGGGCCCTTACGGACGCTTTACCACCTCTATTTCAGGAGAACGCCATGTTGCTCAACGACAAGACCGTCATCATCACCGGTGCCTCGCGCGGTATCGGTGCCGCAGCGGCGCTGGAGTGTGCCCGCCAGGGCGCCGATCTGGTCATCGGCTACAGCGGTAGTCCTTCCAGCAAGGCCCAGGTCGATGAGTTGATTCAGCAGATCGAAGCGCTGGGGCGGAAGGCCGTCGCCGTGGGCGCCCCGGCGGAAGACCCTGACACTGGCGATGCGCTGGTGGCAGCGGCGGTGGAGCACTTCGGCGGCGTCGATGTGTTCGTCAACAATGCCGGCATCTGCCCCTTCCACAGCTTTCTCGACATGCCCCGCGAGACCTACCTGAAGACCGTGGATACCAACCTCAACGGTGCCTACTTCGCCGTCCAGGCGGCGGCCAGGCAAATGAAGGAGCAGGGCCGAGGTGGGGCGATCATCGCGGTCAGCTCGATCAGCGCCCTGGTGGGCGGCGCCATGCAGACCCACTACACGCCGACAAAGGCTGGCCTGCTGTCATTGATGCAGTCCTGCGCGGTGGCGCTGGGGCCCTACGGCATTCGCTGTAACGCGGTGCTGCCCGGCACCATCGAGACCGACATCAACCGAGACGATCTCAGCGACGACGGAAAACGCCAGTACATGGAGTCGCGGACGCCGCTGGGACGTCTCGGAAACCCGGACGACCTGGCCGGCCCCATCGTCTTTCTGGCCTCCGACATGGCCCGCTACGTCACCGGCGCTTCGCTGCTGGTGGATGGTGGCATGTTCGTCAACCTGCAGTAGCGACGGTGACACCACCGCGGCACTGATCGTCGTAGACACACGACCTTGACCTGGAGCTTGACCATGCAACTTCCCGATAACCGTTTTCGCGCCGGTGTTGAGCGCGACGCCGTTCAGTTCGGACTGTGGTCCGGCTTTGCCAGTGGCTACTGTGCCGAAATCGAGGCGGGCCTTGGCTACGACTGGATGCTGATCGACGGCGAGCATGCCCCCAACACGGTGCCCCAGATTCTGGCCCAGCTGCAGGCGGTGGCGGCCTATCCGGTGGCGCCGGTGGTGCGTTGCGTCAATCACGATCCGGCGCTGATCAAGCAGCTGCTCGATATCGGGACCCAGACGCTGATGGTGCCCATGGTGGAAACCGAGGACCAGGCACGCGCGCTGGTGTCGGCCATGCGCTATCCGCCGCATGGCAAGCGGGGTGTCGGCGGTGGGCTGGTGCGCGCCACACGCTGGGACGATGTCGAGGACTACCTGGCATCGGCCCATCGAGAGTTGTGCCTGATTGTACAGATCGAGTCCGCCGCCGGCGTCGACAATGCCGCCGCCATCGCCGCGGTGGGGGGCGTGGATGCGGTGTTCATTGGGCCCGCGGATCTTTCGTCGGCGCTGGGGCACCCCGGCGATCCGGGCCATCCCGAGGTGCAGCAGGCGATCGCCGCGACCATCGAGACCGTCAAGGCGGCGGGCAAGGCGGTGGGGATCCTCGCCCCGCAGGAAGACGATGCCCGCCGCTACATCGGCCTTGGCTGCGACTTCGTCGCCGTGTCGATCGATGTCAGCCTGCTGCGACAGGCGGCGAGAGAGTCGCTGGCGAGGTTTGACAAGACGGCGGGAGCCCACTCGACGAGAGGCGCGTCGCGCACCTACTGACGCAGACTCGCCCCACCACACCATCCGACAACGACAAGACAGGAACACAGACATGAGCCAGATTCCAACTCACCAGAACTTTATCGACGGCGCCTTCGTCGACTCGCCCGACCACCTGGAGGTGTTCAACCCGGCCAATGGCGATCTGCTGTCACGCATTCCCGAATCCGACGGTGAGCAGGTGGAGCGAGCCATCGGCGCGGCACGTGATGCCCAGAAGGCCTGGGCGGCGTTGCCGGCGATCGAGCGGGCCGGCTACCTGCGCCGAATCGCCGAGCGTATCCGCCAGGACGTGCCGCGGCTCTCGCGCATGATCACCGTAGAGCAGGGCAAGGTGAGCGGTCTGGCCGAGGTAGAGGTGAACTTCACCGCCGACTACCTGGATTACATGGCAGAGTGGGCGCGGCGCATCGAAGGCGAGGTGATCGAGAGCGATCGGCCCAACGAGACCATCCTGATGCTGCGCAAGCCACTGGGCGTGGTGGCCGGGATACTACCCTGGAACTTCCCGTTCTTCTTGATCGCCCGCAAGATGGCGCCGGCCCTGGTGACAGGCAACACCATCGTCATCAAGCCCAGCGAAGAGACGCCCAACAACTGCTTCGCCTTTGCCCGCATCGTCGAGGAGGTGGGGCTGCCCAGGGGCGTGTTCAACGTGGTCAGTGGCACCGGTGGTCGCGTCGGGCAGGCGCTCAGCGACAGTTCACGAGTCGACCTGATCAGCTTTACCGGCAGCGTCGCCACCGGTTCACGGATCATGCAGAGTGCCTCGCGCCACCTGACCAAGCTCAATCTCGAACTGGGTGGCAAGGCGCCGGCCATCGTCCTCGGTGACGCCGATCTTGAGCTGGCGGTGAAGGCCATCCGCGCCTCGCGCATTATCAATACCGGCCAGGTCTGCAACTGTGCCGAACGCGTCTACGTCGAGCGCAGCGTGGCCGACGAGTTTATCGAGCGGATGTCCCGGGCGATGGACGCCACCACCTATGGCGATCCTCTGGCCCAGCCCGACGTGGAAATGGGACCGTTGATCAATCAGGCAGGCCTGACCAAGGTCGATGCAATGGTGAGGCAGGCGACAGGAGAGGGCGCCGAGTTGATCAGCGGTGGCAGCGTCGCCGATCTGGGCAAGGGGCATCATTATCGACCCACGGTGCTGGCCGGTTGCCGCGACGACATGGCCATCATGCGTCAGGAGATCTTCGGCCCGGTGCTGCCCATTCAGGTGGTGGAGGACATGGACGAGGCCATCGCCCTGGCTAACGACTCCGAGTACGGCCTGACCTCGTCGATCTATACCCGCAGCCTGGCCAACGCCATGCGTGCCTGCCGCGAGATCGATTACGGCGAGACCTACATCAACCGTGAAAACTTCGAGGCCATGCAGGGCTTCCACGCCGGGGTGCGCAAGTCCGGCATCGGCGGTGCCGACGGCAAGCACGGACTCTACGAGTACACCCACACCCAGGTGGTCTACCTGGAGGCCTGAGGGTCTCATCCCGACGCTCAGTTCCCCGATATTGTCTGGCAAAGGGCCTCCCCTGCGGGGGAGGTCCAGGGGAAGTCATGTCCTTCTTCGGCACCCCGGCTGGGGTCCCCGCAGTGTTTTTATCGCCAAGGAGACATCATGGAAGTTCTGCATCTTGCCGTCGCCATTGCCCTGGTGCTCGGGCTGATCCTGTACGCCAAGCTGAACCCGGCGATCGGACTGGTGATCGGTAGTCTGTATCTCGGGCTTGCCATGGACCTGGGCCTGTCACCAACGGTCGATGCCATCGGTGCGGGCTTCGGCGGAATCATGGCGGCAATTGGCCTGCCCATCGGTTTTGGCGTGATCATCGGCCAGTTGATGAGTGATTCACGCGCTGCCCATCGTATCGCTCATAGCCTGGTGGCTGCTGCTCCCAGAGGAATGGGGCTGTACGTGCTTGGCTTGACCGGTTTTCTGCTGTCGATACCGGTATTTTTCGACGTGACCTTCGTGATCCTGATCCCTCTCGGGGTGGCATTGGCGAAGACCCTCGGCAAGCCCTTGCCCTACGCAGTCGGGGCACTGGTCATCGGCGCAGCCACGTCTCACACCATCGTGCCGCCGACACCTAATCCACTCGCAGCAGCGTCCATCCTGGGCTTTGATATCGGTCTCATGACCTTCGCTGGACTGACGGTGGGTCTGGCTACCGCGTTGGTGGTGATGAAGCTCTACTTCACGATCCTTGACCTGGGGATCTGGAATCCGGCCAAGGATCAACAGGCGTCGGTGGCGGCAGAGTGCGGTGAGCCTGAAGAGACTCCGTCCCAGCGAATTTCCCTGGGTCTGGCGCTGACACCCGTAGCGGTGCCCATTCTGCTGATCCTGTCGGGCACTCTGTATGACTACTTCCAGCAGATTGGCGTGCTGGGGGGAGAGGAGTTACCGCCGTTGGTGGCCTTCTTGAGCGACCGTATCGTGGCGCTGATGGCGGGTGCGCTAATGGCTTACGCCGTGGCGTCGCGGGAGATGGATCGCCACGCTCGCGATGAAAGTGCGACGCGGGGGCTGCAGACCGCAGGATTGGTGCTGCTGGTCACCGGCGCGGGAGGGTCGCTTGGCAAGGTGATTCAAGAAACACAGATCGGCAAGATGCTGGTCGACAGCCTTTTCCAAGACAGCCAGTCCGCGATTGGGACGGTACTGCTGGCCTACGCTCTGGCCGCGGTATTTCGTATCGCTCAAGGGTCGGGCACGGTCGCCGGCATCACAGCGATGACGATCATGGCAGGTGCCGCCAGCGCCGGTGTGGTGGACCCATTGTGGATCGCGCTGGCAGCGCTCTCCGGTGGCATAAGCATCGGCCACGTCAATGACAGCGGCTTCTGGATCACTTCTCAACTCGCTGGCTTCACAGTACGAGGTGGCTTCAAGACGTACACCTTGGGCGAAGCGCTGGTTTCCTTGACGATCCTTGGTTTGACCTTGGTAGGAGCGACCCTGTGGCCCTGATTCCGGTGAAGTTATGTTGCTTGCGCGCTCGAATGGACTCCTGTGCGCGTCTGTCGCTGCGGGCTTGACGTCGATCTAGCGCGTCAAGAGATATTCATCTATCAAAGAGAACAAGATCATGACCGATTCTACATCGACCGAGCAGCGTGGCTCGGCGGGAGCGGCCGGCCCTGAGCGAGTGCCTCCCAGCCAACAGTTGAGCGGCAAGTACTTTCTGGCGGCGTATTCCGGTGAGCATATCGCCGGTACCGAGTTCGTCATCGGCGCCGCGCTGGTGTCTCTGGGGGTAGGGACCAGCGACCTGATATGGGGGTTGATCCTCGGAAACCTGATGGCGGTGCTTTCCTGGGCCTGGGTCTGTGCACCGGTGGCGGTGCGGGCTCGCATGACCGTATACGACTACCTTGGGCGGGTGGCCGGTCGACGCTTTTCGGCCGCCTTCAATCTGGTCAACGGTTTGTTCTTCATGATACTCGGCGGCGCCATGATCACGGTATCTGCCTCGGCCTTTCGGGTGCTGACCGATATTCCGCCGCAGACCGCCTGGTACCCACAGAGCTTGAGCTTCGTCGCACTGGCCCTGGCGGTGGGAGCGGTCACGGTCTGGATGGTGATGAAGGGCTTCAAGCTGATCGCCAACTTCGCCAGTGTCTGCGCGCCCTGGATGATCGTGCTCTTTCTTGCCAGCGGTATTCTGTGCCTGCCTGTGTTGCTTGAACATGGCGCGGCAAACGGCCTGACCGGTCTCGGTGATGTGCTCGATGCGCTGGTGTGGACCGGGGTGACGCCTGAGGGAGATCCGGGGCTGTCGGTGTGGGTGATCGCAGCCTGGGCCTGGAGCGTCAATCTTCCCCTGCACCTGGGCATGAGTGACATGAGCACCTTACGTTTCGCGCGCAAGGCATCCTACGGCTACTTTTCTGCCTCGGGCATGTTCATTGGTCACTTCATGGCCTGGCTGTGCGCGGGCTTGATGGGGGCGGCAGCGGCACTGTTGCTGAAGTCGACGCTGGTAGAGCTGGATCCCGGTGCGGTTGCCTTCCGCGTACTGGGGGCGATGGGGCTGCTGGCGGTGGTGGTCGCCGGCTGGACCACCTCGATCCCTAGCCTGTATCGCGCAGGGCTCGCGTTTCAGGCGCTGTTCGCCCGTCACGACCCTGACCGTGTCACTCTGGCGGTGGGCGTGGTCACCACGGTGGTGGCCTGCTTCCCCTTTGCGTTTACCCAGCTTCTCAACGTGCTGTCCTATTTCATCATCCTGATGGCGCCGGTAGGCGCGATCATCGCCGCTGAACACTTCGTTCTGCCACGCCTCGGAATAGCGCCGTTCTGGCGTCACCGGCAGCAGCGCGTGGATAATCTGCCGGCGATGCTGACCTGGGGCGGGGCACTGTTGCTGGCGCTGGGACTGCTGCTTCAAGGGTCGCTGCACCTTTTCACCATCTTCATCCCGGTGTGGGCGCTGTCGTTTGTCGCCTATCCGTTGCTGTGTCGTGTCATGGGGAGCCTTCGTTGCACCACGCAAGACCCCTGGGAGGAGGCCTATGGACCCATCGAGGTTAGCGAGAGCGAACCGGCCGCGATGCCTGCTCCGGTGTCGACCAGACAGCCGAGTTTCGTGGTCGCGGTGGCCTGTCTGGCAGTGATACTGGCCATGTCGCTGTGGCCCTGGCTGGGGGCCGGCGCGCCGGCCGATTTCCTCGAGACCTATCAGTGGTGGATCGTGCCGCCGACCCTGGTGTACTTCGTCAGTGCCATGCTGTGGTTGCGTACCCGGCGCCAGCCGGGCCGGCAGCAAGCGCTAGTCTAGGCGGAGACGGAGTTCAGGACAGACTCGGTAGACTTAGGCGATAGCGGCTTCGGGTTGCGAATCTTGAACAATAAAACCATCCTTGTATAAGTTTGGTATATGGAAGGCCGTGACATCGCCATGGAACAGACGCCGTTGACGGCGCGATCCTGGCACCGCTTCGACAAGGAGGAAGAGATCCGTGACCATCTTTGAAGCCCTGCGTGAGAGCCACGACAAGCAGCGCCGCCTGCTCGAACTGCTGGTGGAGACCGAAGGCGACAGTGACGGGCGTGATGAGCTGTTCAAGCGCGTCAAGGAGGAGCTCGAGAACCACGCTGGCGCAGAAGAGCGGGCCCTGTACATGCCGATGATGGAGCATGACATGACCCAGGAGAAGGCGCGGCATAGTGTGGCCGAGCACCACGAGATCGATGAGCTGATCGAGGCCCTCGAGACGACCGACTACAGTTCACCGGGTTGGCTTGCCAGCGCCAAGAAGCTGCAGCATCTGGTCACTCACCACCTCGACGAGGAAGAGCAGGAGGTATTTCAGCTCGCCGGGCGGGCCTTCGACGATGCCACCAAGGCCAACCTCGCCGAAGCGTATCTGCAGGACATGCAGGATCGCGAAGCCGGCTGAGGTGATGATGTGGCCAAGCCTCTGATAGAACGGGCGCCGGAGATGACTCCGGCGCCTTTCTTATGGAGGGCCATCAGGCAGCCATATTGCACCGGAGAGAGGTCAGCTGTCTTGCTGCTCATCGAGCAGGTGACTCAGGGCCTCCTTGCGGTTTTCGTAGATGTGGGGGGCGTCAGCACGTCGCTCCAGCGCGTCGCCGAGCTTGAGGCGCAGGAAGGCGCTGGTGGTGTAGCGAGTGACGCGTTCGTAGAAGCGCTCGGACAATCCGCAGATCATCTCGGTGTAGCGCTCGACCAGGTGCGGCGCGATGGTGAAGTTGTCGTAGTTGACGATGGCGTAGACGGGGCGTTCGAGTGGTGCAAGCAGGCGTTCGACCTCCCGTTCGATGGTGGCGATGGTGTCATCGTCGTTGACCGCTAGTCCCTCGAAGTTGATGAAGAACTGGTGGGTGTCGAGATCGACGCTCAAGCGCTCGGCGATCGGGCGCTCCAGCAGGGTCTCGAGCAGGTCCATGGAGGCGCTGTCGAACAGGCGCGGATCCATGGTGGCAAGGGGCTCGTCGATATGTGGCCGAAAGTCCATCAGCGCCAGGATGTCGCGCTTAAGCTCTACACCCGGGGCGATCTCGATCAGCGTCAGCCCTTGTGCGCGCAGTTCGAACACGCAGCGCTCGGTGACATAGAGCACCGGCTGGCCGCGCTTCGCCGCCAGCGGGCCGCTGAAGGTGCGGTGTTCGACGTGCTCGACAAACTTGCGCTGGCTGCCGTCGGTGTCGATCTTGAGCCTTCCTGCGTCGATGGAAAGCTGGGCACCTGCGGTGAAGGTGCCGACGAACACCAGTCGCTTGGCGTTCTGGCTGATGTTGATGAAGCCGCCGGCGCCGGCCAGCCTGGGGCCGAAACGGCTGACGTTGACGCTGCCCTGCTGGTCGACCTGGGCAAGACCGAGAAAGGCGATATCCAGGCCGCCGCCGTCGTAGAAGTCGAACTGACTGGGCTGGTCGATGATCGCCTGGGTATTGATGGCGGCGCCGAAGTCGAGCCCGCCCGCCGGCAGGCCGCCGATGACGCCAGGCTCGGCGGTCAGCGTCAGGTATTCGAGCAAACCTTCCTCGTTGGCCACGTTGGCGATGCCCTCGGGCATGCCGATGCCCAGATTGACGATGCTATTGGGCCGAAGTTCGAAGGCGGCGCGGCGGGCGATGACCTTGCGCTCGGTCAGCGAGAGGCTCGCAATGTCATTCATCGGCACCTTCAGTTCGCCGGCGAAGGCGCGACTGTACTGGGTGGCGAAGGTCTGCCAGTGATGCTCGGGCTGTGCCAGCACCACGGCATCGACCAGCACGCCGGGGATCTTGACGTCCTTGGCCTTGAGGGTGCCTCGTTCGGCCAGGCTCTCGACCTGGACGATGACGATGCCGCCTGAATTGTGCACCGCCATGGCGATAGCCTGCATCTCCAGAAACAGGGCCTCACGCTCCATGGTCACATTGCCGTCGGCGTCGGCGGTGGACCCGCGCAGCAGCGCGACCTGAATCGGCTGAGCCTGATAGAACAGGTACTCCTCGCCGTCGATGGGCATCAGCCGCACGCGATCCTCGGTGGTGCGCTCGTTGATCTTGCCGCCCCCCTGACGGGGGTCGACAAAGGTATCGAGTCCCACCTTGGTCAGGGTGCCTGGCTTGCCGGCGGCGGTGTCGCGAAACAGATGGGAGATCACGCCCTGGGGCAGGTTGTAGGCCTCGATCTGGTTGTCGATGGCCAGCTTCTGCAAGCGGGGCACCAGCCCCCAGTGGCCGCCGATGACGCGCTTGAGCAGCCCCGGATGACCGAAGTGATCGACGCCACGCCCTTTGCCGTCGCCCTGGCCGGCGGCGTAGATCAGCGTCAGGTCGCGAGGATGGCCGGACTCCACGAAGCGTTGCTCCAGCGCTACCGCCAGTGCTTCGGGAAAGGCCACCCCGACGAAGCCGCCGGTGGCTAGACTGTCGCCGTCACGGATCAGCTGTACCGACTCCTCGGCACTGACCACCTTGTTGCGTTGGCGACTGACGCTGGGAGGAGTGCGATGGGGCATGGGAGTTCCTTTTCAAGCCATGGGGTAGGAGACGGACGTCACGGCGGCGCGGTGGGCCTATGCAACAGTGTGAGCGACAAGAAGGCGGCGAGAGGTCGAGATGCTTGACGGTGCAAAGCAGTGAGTGGTTGCTTGCCCCTTGAAGTCCGTCGCTGACTGTCCCACCCTGTACATAAGTGGTACATAACTTTCACGTGGCGTGCAGAAAAGGGTTCTTGTCACATCTGCCGACGCCTGCCGTGTACCACCGGCCCCCAGGGATGCCGATTGCGGCGGGGGGCGTGACGTTCGCCATGTCGATGAGCCGAAGGAGTGGATCCATGTCTACACAGCAACCCCCTCAGCAACAGCATCGTCAGCCCGGCAGCGAGTCGGCCATGCAGCCCGAGCCGGAAGTGATCCGTGACAGCTACCGTGGCAGCGGCAAGCTGGACGGTAAGGTGGCGCTGATCAGCGGCGGCGACAGCGGTATCGGTCGCTCCGTGGCGGTGCACTATGCACGCGAGGGCGCACACTGCGCCATCGTGCATCTGGAAGAAGATCAGGACGCCGAGACCACCCGCCAGATGGTCGAGAAGGAAGGCGGCGAGTGCCTGGTGCTCAAAGGGGACGTCGGCGATGCCGACTTCTGTCGTCAGGCCGTAACCAGCACCATCGAGCGCTTCGGGCGGCTCAATATTCTGGTCAACAACGCCGCCGAACAGTATGACTGGTCCGATATTACCGAGGTGGACGAAGCGCAGCTGGAGCGGACCTTCCGCACCAATGTCTACAGCCACTTCTATCTGGCCAAGGCGGCGGTGCCCCACCTGGACGCCGGCGATACCATCATCGCTACCTCCTCGATCAATGCCTTCAAGGGCAATGACACCCTGCTCGACTACACCGCGACCAAGGGGGCGGTGCAGGC
>DJIP01000057.1 GCA_002433675.1 Halomonas halophila | reverse complement strand
CGATCCTGCTCGGCGATCGGCTCGCCGGTGTTGGCCACCTCGAGTTCGAGCCTGTCGTGGCGTGCACGGGCGCGGATCAGCAACTTGCCGCCATCCTCACCGTAAGCCACCGCGTTGGACACCAGATTGTCGAGCAATCGGGCGGTGGCCTGATGATCGGCACGCCACTGCAGCGGGCCGGAGAAGACCTCGACCGCCATTTCCTTGGACTGCAGGCTCAATCGATGCTTGGCCAGCACCTCGCGTGCCACCGTGGCCATGTCGAGGCGCTCAATGGCCGCACTGCGGTGGTGCTGCAACAGATTATAGTCGAGCAGTTGCTCGATCAGGCGCTGCAGTTCGGCGCCGCTGGCGTCGATCAGGTCCAGCACTTCACGCTGACGCGGGCTCAGCTCACCGGCCACACCATCGGACAGCAGTGCCGATCCTTCACGAACGCTGGCCAGTGGCGTCTTCAATTCATGAGACATATGGCGCAGGAACTGCTGCTTCTGGGCTTCAAGCTCTTCAAGCCGATGGGTCAACCAGTCGAGCCGCTCGCCCAGCGCCACCAGCTCCGCGGGGCCCTGGACAAGGCGCTGCTGGCTGTCCTGATAGCCGCTGCCGATGCCGAGGATACGCCGCTCGAGCTGACGTACCGGGCGAATGATCAAACGGGTGAACAACAGCATCAGCATCAGACTCGCCGACACCAGCGCCCCGGTCTGCCACCACAGGCGTTGCTGCACTTGTCGGGCGCGCTCACGGATGGCGTCCAGGCGCAGATCGATACGCTTGTTGGTGGCCTGGCGCATACCCTCGACGTGTCGGGAAAAGGCTACAAAGTCGTCAAGCGAAGCGGCGTAGGCCTCCGGTGGCTGTTGCGGCAGGGTCGCGAGTTCGTCGAGCAGGCGCTCCAGCGCCAGGATGTCGGGATCATCGGGCAGCAGCAGGCGCTGGCGCGCCAGCAACTCGCGGAACTCGGCCAGACGATCGGCATAGATGTCGAGCAGGCTTTCTTCCTGGATCACCGCGTACTGGCGCGCACCACGCTCCATTTCCACCGCCAGCGACCCCAGGGTGCGTGCCCGACGTGTCTCGGACACCGCCTGACGAGCGCTGACCTCGGCCAGCCGCGACAGCTCCGACAGCGCCTGGCCAGCCTGATACATCAGCACACCAAGCGGCAGCATGACCACCACGAAGGCCAGCAGCACCAGTTGCAACAACGAGCGGGGGCGCCAACGGCGCGTGGCAGCAGAGGTCATGACCAGAGTTCTGTGAAGGAAGGTGAATGAAGCGTCCATCAATCCATCCAGAAGAATACCAGAATTGGCCCATTACCCCCGCGTCAAACGCTCAGCCGACTTCGCAAAAAACCGTATGAAAAAAAAGGGGCCGGCTAGGCCGGCCCGAATACGCAGGGAACTGAAGGGTCGAAAACAGATCAATCGATGGCCTGGTCCGCCCATTGAACGGTTTTCGGGTGGCCCGAAGGGCCCGAAGCCAAGGTGGGATCGTCGTTACCAGGAACCTGATCTCACCTCTCGGATGGTCTCCCATCCTGCCTCGTTCTGGCTCCGTCGCCTGGGCGGCGGAGCGAAAGACTCCCCCGAAGGGGTCGGCTTCCTTGCCAGAGCATCCTTGCTCTTCACGACACCTCTCCATGCCTGATCGGCCGGTGCCGTCTCATCGCAACCTTGTGTCGCACATCACGCGGAGCAGGCGCTGGGTTCGTCGGAGTCGCACAGGGCAGTGATTTCTCCGCCGATCCCGGAAGGACAACGACACCTGGCCGCCTCCTTCCCTGCTCGCCTAGTACATTGCGACCACCGTGCCAAAAACAATACAATTTATTTATTATCAATAACTTAAAATTAACAGAGGTCGCCAACCTTGGACGCTTTCAGCGTCAAGGCCGGTTTTCATGGCCTGATCCTCGCGGAAACGTCGCCAAACCCAGACGCAAAATCGGCAAAAATTAAAATATTCATATTTAACAAATAATTACGGCGTCTCCATTTGGAGACGCCGTAGGCTTTGTTCGTAACGTCGACGACTACCTTGCCTGGCGCGGGCTACAAGGCCTTGCTCATCACCTTCGACTTCCGCGCATGGTTGTAGGCGTCGCGTCGCAGCGGTGGCAGTTCATCGAGCGCCGAGGGGACAAAGCCGTGCTCGAGAAACCAGTGGGCGGTGTGGGTGGTCAGGGCAAACAGACGGTCGATGCCCTGGCGCCGGGCCTGACGCTCGATCTCAGCCAGCAGGCGTTCACCGCGTGCCCCGCTGCGATAGTCCGGGTGCACCGCCACGCAGGCCAGCTCGCCGACGTTGGCGTCGTCGAAACGGTGCAGGGCGGCGCAACCGATGACCATGCCATCACGCTCGATCACCAGGTAGTCGTCGATCTCGTGCTCGAGCCGTTCGCGGGATCTCGGCACCAGCATGCCGCGCTTCTCCAGCGGATCCAGAAGCTCCAGCAGCCCGCCGATATCCTCCACGCCCGCCGCTCGAAGCTGTTCGTAGCGATGCTGGGTGATCATGGTGCCGACGCCGTCACGGGTGAAGAGTTCGCCCAGCAGAGCGTCGGCGTCGCGCCAGGACAACAGATGGGTGCGTGCGACGCCATGGGACGCCGCCTCGCAGGCGGCTCCCAGGTGGCGTGCGCGCTCCTCACCGAGAGAGGCGTCGTCCAGCAGCGGCCGCGCCTCCGCCGGAGACAGCTGTCGCAACAACCGCCCGCCGTCATCGCGTAGACCGTCGGATTCCCCCAGCAGGATCAACTTGTCGGCCTTCAGCGCCACCGCCACCTGCTGGGCGACCTCTGCCGCGTCCAGGTCGAAGACCTCGCCGGTGCTGGAAAACCCCAGCGGCGGCAGCAGCACCAGCGAGTGCTGCTCGAGCAGGGCTCTGACCGCCCCTGAGCGGACCCGACGTACTTCGCCGGAACGCTGGAAGTCCACGCCGTCGCGCACCCCCAGGGGCTTGGCCATGACCAGATTGCCGGACACCGTGGTCAGCTCGATACCGTGCAGCGGCGTGTTGGGCAGCCCCAGTGACAGCCGCGCCTCGAGCCACAGGCGCTGCTCGGCGGCGACCCGCTCGACCCTGGCCATGATGGTCTCGTCGGCGACCCAGCGCCCCTGATGGCGCACCGGCGAGATACCCTCGGCCTCGAGAACGCTGTGTACCTGATGGCGAATGCCGAAGGCCACCACCAGCTTGACCCCCAGGGTGTGCAAGAGCGCCAGGTCCTGGATCAGCGACTCCCCTCGCCCCGCCGCCATTGCCTCCCCTTCGACCAGCACGACGAAGGTGCGGCCACGGTGGGCGTTGATATAGGGCGAGGAATGGCGAAACCAGTCGACGAAGGAAAAGGACGTGTTCAAGGACCGGACCTGCTGCGGCGGACGAGGAGAAAGGTGGCCTCACTATATCAGAGCCTGCTATCGGCCCACACCCGCGCCGCCTGTTACGCCTGCTTGTCATCTGTGCACCTGCGGACGCCAGACACGACGACGGCGCCCGAAGGCGCCGTCATGGGGGGGGAGGAGTGAGCAACATGATCGCAAGGCGATCTCGCCTGTCAGCCCTATCGCCCCTTTCCAACCAGTTAGTTGAAGATCCCCTTGAACATGCAGGAGTGAGCGACATGATCGCCAGGCGATCTCGCCTGTCCGCCCTATCGCTCCTTTCCAACCAGTTAGTTGAAGATCCCCTTGAACATAAAGAAGAACATGATCGCAAGGCCCGCCCCCGCCGGCAGGGTGATCAGCCAGGACATCACAATGGTACCGATGACCCGCAAGTTGAGGGCGGCAAGGCCGCGGGCCAGACCCACGCCCAGCACCGCACCCACCAGGGTGTGGGTGGTCGAGATCGGCAGGCCGGTTCCCGAGGCCAGCACCACGGTGGTGGCGGCGGCCAGGGTGGCGGCGAAGCCACGGCTCGGGGTCAGCTCGGTGATGCCGGTGCCGACCGTCGCGATGACCTTGTGACCATAGGTCACCAAGCCGACCACGATGCCACCACCGCCCAGCACCAGCACCCACCAGGGCACCGCCGAGGCGCCTTCGATGCTGCCGTGCTCATGCACCACGCTGATGACCGCCGCCAGGGGGCCGACGGCATTGGCCACGTCGTTCGAGCCATGGGCGAAGGCCATGGCACAGGCGGTAAAGATCATCAGCACGCCGAACACCCGCTCGACACCCTCGAAACCGAAGGAGTCGGTCTTGCGCTGGCTACGGCCGATGCTGCGTTCGCGCCAGATACCCAGGCCCATCAGCGCCAGACCGAAGAGCAGCGCGATCAGCAGGCTCTCGAAGGGAGCAAGGTGCAGGCCCACGTGCTTGAGACCCTTGGTCAGGGTCACCATGGCGACGATGAAACCCACCAGGAAAACGTACATCGGCACATAGCGCTTGGCGGCGGCGAACGGATCGTCGGCTTCGAACACCAGACGCTGCACCGACTTGAACAGCATGAAACCGATGGACCCTGCCAGCAGCGGCGAGACCAGCCAGCTTGCAGCGATCTGTCCGACCTTGCCCCAGCCCACCGCCTCGATGCCGAGCCCGGCCAGGGCAAAACCGACGATGGCGCCGACGATGGAATGGGTGGTGGACACCGGCCAGCCCTTCATCGAAGCGATCAGCAGCCAGGTGCCGGCGGCCAGCAGCGAGGCCAGCATGCCGTAGACCAGGAACTGGGGGTCGTTTTCCAGAAGGGCTGGATTGATGATGCCTTTGCGGATGGTTTCGGTGACCTGGCCACCGGCCAGCCAGGCACCGAGAAATTCAAAGATGACGGCGATGATGATCGCCTGCTTGATGGTGACCGCCCGTGAACCTACGGAGGTACCCATGGCGTTGGCCACGTCATTGGCACCGACGCCCCAGGCCATGAAGAAACCGAACGCGCAGGCCAGTAGGATGAAGATGTCACCGTGCTGGGCAATGATCGACATGGGAGAAGATCCCTTGATTGCTGACTGAGGAAAGTCTGAATGACGTCAGACCGCCCGCGGGCGGTCGGATGGAAAGACGGTCTTCAGTTCGCCGTCATGATCTGGAGTCGGCTACCGACCCGCTCGGCGCGGTCCGACACTTCACCGATCCATTCGATGATCTGATAGAGGAACATCACATCGACCGGCGGCAGGTCCTTCTCGAGGGCGAACAGCTGGCGACGAATGGCGATCTGCTGCTCGTCGGCACGCTGCTCCAGGTCATGCAGCCCACGGATCAATTTCTGCATCAGCTCGGTGACATTGCGTCCGAAGCCGGATTCGAGCAGGTCCTTGAGTTCCTCGAGGGCCTGACGCGCCTGGGCGACACAGTCGACTGCGGTGGCGATGTACTCGCGCATCGGGGTCGCCAGGGCGCCGGGCACCTGCATCTGACGGCCGAGCATGATGCCGGTGATATCGCGGGTCTTGTTGGCGATCTTGTCCTGAACGCTGACCAGATCCAGCAGGTCCGAACGGGAAACCGGCAGGAACAGGGTGTTGGGCAGGTTCAGCCTCAGCTCGGTCTTCAGCGAGTCCGCCTCGTGTTCGAGCCGGGTGATCACTTCACGATGCGCGGCCGCCGCCTCCCAGTCACCCTTGAGAGTCGCCTCGAAGAAGGGCAGCAGCTCGGCAGAGCAGTCGTGCGCCTTTTCGATATGGGCCAGCAGCGGTTGGAACGGGGAGCGGCCAAACATCGCCGAAAACGGATTTGATGTCACCATAGGGAGTCACGGACACTGGAGAAATGGCGGCGACAGTATAGTGACCCCAAACTGTCACGTCATGGAAAAATTACTGCCACGCCAACGTCACACTAATGTGGTTTACCCTCCACTATCCCTGTCAGGACGCTCCGCATGAGCCATGAAGTCGAACTCAAACTCGCCCTGGGCCCGGATGGCCCCGATGCGCTAAGACGTCACCCCCGCCTCGCCGCAGAGGCTTCCCGCCGCCAGACGCTGGTCAATACCTACTACGACACCCCTGAGGGAGATCTCAAGAAGGCCCGTATCGCCCTGCGTCTGCGGCGTATCGGCGACGAGTGGCGCCAGACCCTGAAGACCAGCGGCCAGGGCGGTGGCGGCCTGTCCACCCGGGGTGAATGGGAATGGAAGGTGGCCGGCAACACCCTGGATCTGGAGGGCCTCAAGACGCTCGAACCGATACAGGCGCTGGATGAGGACCTGCTGTCCCGGCTTGTCCCTTGCTTTACCACCGACTTTCAGCGTGAACTGTGGCTTGTCGAGAGCGATGGCAGCGAGGTCGAGATCGCCCTCGACGAGGGCCAGATCCGCGTGGGTGAGCGCAGCGTCACCATCCGCGAGGCCGAGCTCGAGCTCAAGCGGGGAGACGCCGAGCGCCTGCTGGAACTGGCCGACGGCTTCGCCGAGAGCGTTCCGCTGCGCCCCTCGGACACCAGCAAGGCGGCTCGC
>DJIP01000314.1:1493-3080 GCA_002433675.1 Halomonas halophila | reverse complement strand
GTCGTGGGCGACGCCGCGCTTGGTGACGAAGTTGTAGATGCCGCCCTTGCCGTCCTCGTCACCCGGATACCAGTTCTGCACCGTGGAGTACTTGATGCTGGCGTCTTCCAGCGCCACCAGTTCCACCACCGCAGCGTGCAGCTGGTTCTCGTCGCGCATCGGTGCGGTGCAGCCTTCCAGGTAGGACACCTGGGCCTTCTTCTCGCACACGATCAGGGTGCGCTCGAACTGGCCGGTATTGGCGGCGTTGATGCGGAAGTAGGTGGACAGCTCCATCGGGCAGGTCACGCCTTCCGGCACGAACACAAAGGAGCCGTCGGTGAACACCGCCGAGTTGAGCGCGGCAAAGTAGTTGTCGCTGGTCGGCACCACGGTACCCAGGTACTGCTTGACCAGTTCCGGGTAGTCTCGGATCGCCTCGGAGATGGAGCAGAAGATGACGCCGGCCTCAGCCAGCTTGTCCTTGAAGGTGGTGGTCACCGACACCGAGTCGAACACCGCGTCCACGGCGACGCCGGCCAGGGCCGCACGCTCATGCAGCGGGATGCCCAGCTTCTCGTAGGTCTCGAGCAGCTTGGGGTCCACCTCGTCGAGGCTCTGGGGCTTGTCTTCCTCACGCTTGGGCGCGCTGAAATAGGAGATCGCCTGGTAGTCGATAGGCGGATAGTCCAGATGGGCCCAGGACGGCGCGGTCATCTTCAGCCACTGATGGTAGGCGTCCAGGCGCCAATCGAGCATCCACTGCGGCTCACCCTTCTTCTTGGAGATGAAGGCGATGGTGTCTTCATCCAGCCCCGGCGGGATCGTGTCGCTCTCGATGTCGGTCACGAATCCTTCTTTATATTCGCGACGGACGAGCTGTTCCATTTCCTGACTTGCCATGATGTGTCCCCTCCCGGACGGTTCGGTCGGCGGGCGTTACCCGCCCAGGGTAATGAAGTCGATGTCGATGAGGCGCCGGTCAGGCTTCCGCCGCCAGGCTGATGCTCTGGATCGGCAGGCGAATCGGCAGCTTCAGCGGCGCGCTGTCGGCCAGATGCGCCAGGGTGATGCTGTCGAGCAGTTCGCGAATCGCCAGCGACACCCGCTGCCAGTTGTCGGCCACCCCGCAGGTGGAGGCCAGATCGCATTCCCCATCGGCGTGGCTGCATTCGGTCACCGCCACCGGCCCTTCGATGGCCGCGATGATGTCACTGGCGGTGATCTCCGAGGCAGGACGCGCCAGGTAGTAGCCACCCTGGGCGCCGCGCCGGGACACCAGCAGTCCCGCGCGCACCAGCATCTTCAGCGTCTTGCTCACCGTGGGGTGAGGCAACTGCACCGCTTCGGCGAGCTCTCCGGCGGCGTGCGGCTGCCGGGGGTGACGTGCAATCTGTGCCATCACCACCGCCGCATAGTCCGTCAACCGGGAAAGCTTCAGCATGCCCATCTCCTCGGGGAGTTCCCCTCGTCGGTGCAGGGCTCAGCCCCTGCTTCGATTGGGGACCATTTTAGTCCTGTATAACCTCCATGTGAAGAGCGGCACACATCTATCACGTCGATAGTCCTCACGTTCTCGGCACGATCGCCGCCGATAGACACAATAAA
>DJIP01000314.1:0-1099 GCA_002433675.1 Halomonas halophila | reverse complement strand
CAAGCATCAGATCCATCAATTCCCGTCATTGCAGATCGTCATTCATGAACAAACCAAATAGATACTTCATTCTGCTAAGCTTGTGCCGTATCAACGGCCAGTGAACGCAACGCCTCGCCTCTTGTCAGGCCGAGCCGATGACGTGTGCCCTGGCCCAGGGTCGTTCACTGGCCCGACTCACCCCGCCGCGAGGCCTCGACAGGAGCTATTGCCTTGGAACTGATTCAGTACGCCCTGGACAACGCCGACCTGCTGTTGTCCCGGACCCTCGAGCACATCTCGCTGGTGGGCGTTGCCGTCGGCATCGCTACCCTGACCGGGGTGCCCATCGGCATCGCCATCACCCGCAACGAGCGCGTCGCCCAGGCGGTGCTCTACACCGCGTCCATCATCGTCACCGTGCCCTCCATCGCGCTGTTCGGGATCATGATTCCGGTGCTGTCGTTGATCGGCCAGGGCATCGGCTACCTGCCGGCGGTCATCGCGGTGCTGCTGTACTCCCAATTACCGATCATTCGTAACACCTATACCGCCATCAACAACGTCGACCCAGCCCTGCGCGAGGCCGCTCGCGGCATCGGCATGAGCCACCGACAGCGCCTGCGGATGGTCGAGATCCCGCTGGCGGTGCCGGTGATCATGGCCGGGGTGCGCACCGCGGTGGTGCTCAATATCGGCGTCATGGCGATCGCCGCCTATATCGGCGCCGGTGGTCTCGGCACCTTTATCAGCCGTGGTATCTCCCAGTCAGACCCGCGCCAGCTGATCGTCGGCGCGGTGGCGGTCAGCCTGCTGGCGATCATCGTCGACTACGGCCTGCTGGCGGTGCAGAAGCGCTTCACGCCCAAGGGCATGGAAGGCGCCGCCAACGCCGCTTGACCATTTGTGTTCCGGCAGCGTCGACGCCCATCGACGACCCGGAGCTCGCCGACGCCGACTTGCATACAAGGATTTGCTCATGATTCGTCTGGAAAACCTGACCAAGGTCTTCGATACGCCCAAGGGTGCGGTCGTCGCCGCCGACCACATCAACATGGAGGTCCCCAGCGGCGAGATCTGCATCCTGCTCGGCCCTTCCGGCTGCGGCAAGACCACCACC
>DJIP01000157.1:16142-16481 GCA_002433675.1 Halomonas halophila | reverse complement strand
CACCTCTGACTCGCGCACCACCTCGGTCGGCAGCGCCGCTATCCACCGCTTCCTGCGCCCGGTGTGCTATCAGAATCTGCCGGACGCCCTGCTGCCGCAAGCGCTCAAGGACGGCAACCCGCTGAACGTCAGCCGTCTGGTAGACGGCAAGCGGGACAGGTGAAGGGACCGATGGACAGCGCCAGACTCGTTCGGTGACGACACCACTGACGCGTGAACAGCAAGGCCCGGTGAGTCGATCACCGGGCCTTGCTGGTATTGCATTGACGATCACACTTTTCTGGTTGCGCAGGAGCGTTCATTTGACTCGAGGTGGTACTAAGCTTTGGTACTGTCGGT
>DJIP01000157.1:8571-15759 GCA_002433675.1 Halomonas halophila | reverse complement strand
CCGACACCGGATACGGATAAGGGGGCCGTCGCAAGCCTTCGCAAATGGCTGGAAGCAAACGGAGTGATGCCATGAACAATGTCATGATGATCAATGGTTATCGCGCCATTATTCAGTATGACCCCGAAATCGAGATGTTTCGCGGAGAATTCACGGGACTCAATGGGGGCGCCGATTTCTATGCCGATAGTGTCTGTGCCTTGCGCAAGGAAGGGGAGATATCGCTGCGTGTTTTTCTGGATACTTGCCGCGAGATGGGGATCGATCCTGTCAGGGCGTATTCTGGAAAGTTCCAGGTCCGTGTTCCCGAATCGATGCACAAGCAGGCAGTTGATGCCGCCAAGGCCCGCGGCATCAGCCTGAATCAGTTGATGACGACTGCGCTAGAGAACGAGCTATCGACGTGACGTCGTTGAACTGAGACCAAACCTACAGAAATGGCGGGACGCATGGTGTGTATTGGACCCTTTTCTTACACCAGTTTGGCAGCCGTCAACACCATGATCCCCACACTGATGGAGACCATGCTGAGCAAGGTGCTGAGCATGATGATGCTGGCGGCGAGGCGTTGATTGGCGCCGGCCCCCCTGGCCATGACGTAGGCTACGGCGGCGGTGGGGCTACCGAGAAACAAAAACAGCATGCCGAGTTCGGCGCCCCGAAAGCCCACCGCCAGTGCCAGTGCAACACCGATGGCCGGCATGAAGGCAACCTTCCACAGGCTGGCCGACAGCGCCAGGGTTCCGCTCTCACGGGCGGCCTGCAGGCTCAGGCTGCCACCGATGCAGATCAGCGCCAGCGGTAGCGACAGCGAGGCCAGGTAGTCGCCGGATGTCATCAGCCAGGGCGGCAAGTCGAGGTGAAGGTAGGTCAGCGGGAGGGCGGCGACGATACCGATGATCAATGGGTTGGTGGCGACGTCCTTGAGGATCGCCAGGGGGCGTGAGCTGACCACCGGACTGTAGACCGACAGTACAATGGCCGACATCACCAGGTTGACGATGATGATGCCGCCGGCCATGACACTGCCGAGCGACAGGCCAAAGTCGCCGTACATGTTGGCCGACAGGGCCAGTCCGACGATACCGCAGTTGCCGCGAAAGGCACCTTGCACAAAGACGCCGCGATCCACTCGCGGGCAGCGCCACAGGGCCCAGCCCCAGATGACAAGAAAGATGGCCACCGAGATGACCAGATAGAAACCGACCAGTCCGAGCTTCAGGTCCTGGCCGGGATCAGCGCGCAGCAGGCTCAGGAACAACAGTGTTGGCATGGTCAGGCGAAACACTAGGCTCGAGGCGGTGTCGACAAAGGCTTGATCGATCCAGCCCAGACGCTTCAGAACGGTGCCGATGAAGACCATGGCGAAAACGGGCAGGCTGACACCGAGGGTGCTGGCAAGGATGCTGATATCGATGGGGAGACCCTCCTGCTCGGATAGCACGCTAAAGGACTTAATATACTATGTATGATTTATAAATGGGAAGCCTCTGCGTGGGCGGCCTCTGGTGAGGTTCTTGGTGTGACAGGGAAGAGAGGGACGTCGATGGTGGTTAGATTCAGGGATAATGAGTGGGAATGGCGGGGCGGCTCGACCAAAGAGAGGGCTGACCGAAGGCGAAGGAGAGGGTAGCCGAAGAGGGCGCACGTGGAGGGGCGGTGCGCCTTAGTCGAAAGGGATCAGCGCGCCAGCCAGAGTCCGATGACCACCGCCACGGCTACGGTGGTGAAGAACAGACGGTTGCGCAGGCGGGTATCGCGGGCGGGTTTACGGGACACGCGTTGCTCCTTGGTAGCGGGTAGTCGAGGGGGATTCTGGGGAATCTAGGCTTTGGTTCACTTGGCGGCCTAGGGTAATGCCGTTAGCCTGCCAAGGCTACCGGCGGGACGCCGCCTCTCATCGGATGAGACAGGACCATGCCAGATACCCCCACCTTGCTGTTCGCCCATGCCAATGGCTTTCCAGGCGGCAGCTACAGAAGCCTGCTGGCACCGCTCGCAGAGCACTTCAACGTCCAGCCGCTCGATCGCCTGGGCCACCACGCCGACTTTCCCGTCGGCCACAACTGGTTGGCACTGCGAGACGAATACCTCGAAAGCACCCGTCATCTCAGCGGTCCTCTTGTCGGCGTCGGCCATTCCATGGGGGGGGTGATCACCGCCATGGCAGCGCGTCACGAGCCGGAGCGGTTCCAGGCGGTGGTGATGCTCGACCCGCCGTTGATGCTGGGCATCGATGCGCTGGCCATGCGCGTCAGCAAGTGGCTCGGCATGGTGGATCGGGTGACCCCTGCAGGCAAGAGCAAGGGGCGCCGCACCCGCTGGGAAAGTCGCGATGCGATGCGCGCTCAACTCCGGCGCAAGGGCCTGTTTCGCGGCTTCACCGAGGAGGCGCTGGAGGACTACATCGACGCCGGCACCACCACCCTGGAGGACGGCGCGGTGGTATTGAGCTACGACCCGGATATCGAGGTCGAGATCTTCCGCCATCTGCCTCACCATCTGAATCGTCTTCCCAGGGAGGTACGGGTGCCTCTGGGCGTGCTGGCGGGGGAGACATCCGACCTGCTGACCGACGCACGTTGCCGACGTCTGAGTCGACGCGGTATCGCCCTGGATAGGGTGCCTGGCGGTCATATGTTTCCGATGGAGCAGCCCGAGGCAACGCGACTCGCCTTGCTTGCCATGATCGAGCGTCTGCTGGGCGAAGGGGCAACGCGATGAAGCCATCGGGAGAAGCGCTTTGCCTGGCACAGGGGCGCCTTGCCGCACTGGCCTGGGGGCGCACGGAGGCGCCGGTGTGGCTGGCGCTGCACGGCTGGCTCGACAACGCCGCAAGCTTTGGGCGTTTAGCGCCGGTGCTGGCCGAACGGCTCGATATCCGCCTGGTGGCTATCGACATGGCCGGCCATGGCCACTCCGAGCGGCTGCCGGGTGACTACGACTACGCCATCTGGGACTACTGCCACGACCTGCTCGATGCATTAGACGATCTCGGGCTGGACAGTGCCCCGGTGCTGGCTCACTCCCTCGGCGCCGGGGTGGCCTGCCTGGTCGCCGCGGCCTGGCCCGAACGCATCGAGCGCCTGGTGCTGATCGACGGTCTGGGGGCCTTGACCACCCCACCTGAAGATACCGCCGGCCAGTTGGGGCGTTCGTTGCGTGCCCAGCGTCGCCGTCGCTCGCGCATTCCCCATTATGCCGATCTGGAGGCCGCGGTGGCGGCTCGGGTCGCCGGTGGTGCCACCGAGGTGGACGCCGAGACGGTGCGCGATATCGTGGCCAGGAACCTGGCGTCCTGCGACGAGGGCGGCCTGCGGCTGCGCACCGACCCGCGCCTGCTGCGACCCTCCCCCGTGCGGCTGACCGATGACCAGGTCGCCAATCTGCTCGAGGCTATCGCCTGCGAGGTACTGCTGATCGAAGGGCGCGACGGTATTCTCGGGGAGCGCCCACGAGGGGTGGCTTCGAGGGCCCGCGTTCGCCGCCTGACCCGTCGCGTGCTGGAAGGCGGACACCATCTCCACGCCTCGCCGCAGCATGCCCCCGCCGTGGCCGATGCCATCGTCGAGGCGTTGTCCACAACACCTTGATCGACAAGACGACCTTTGCAGCCAGTCGGTTGGTGAGCCTTGGCCACTGCGCCGTGACAGGCCACGTAAGCTTTTCCACGGTGGGTTAGTCTAAGCTTATAGACAGGCCTGCGAGTGCGAGGCATGCGCTGTTCAAGCGCTGCCCGCGCGGCCAATTCGCAGCAGGAGGGCATTGCCATGACCGTCTATCACCACAATTGTCCCCCGGGATCGAGCGGCAAGCGCATTGCGCTGACATTGGGTAGTGGTGGTGCCCGAGGCTATGCCCACATCGGTGTGCTGCAGGAACTGGTCGCCCGCGACTATGAGGTGGTGGCGATCTCGGGGTGCTCCATGGGCGCCCTGGTCGGGGGCATCTTTGCTGCAGGCCAGCTCGAGGCCTACCGTCAGTGGGTCGAGGAGCTGGGCTCCTTCGGCGTACTTCGTCTGCTCGACATGTCGTTCACCTCCATGGGCGCCATGCAGGGCAGGAAGGTGATGAGCAAGATCGAGTCCTTTATCGGTGACGTCGCCATCGAAGACCTGCCCATTCCCTTCACCGCGGTGGCGACCGACCTGATGCGCCAGCGAGAAGTGTGGTTTCAGCGGGGGTCCCTGCTCAAGGCTATCCGTGCCTCCATCGCCATTCCCGGGGTCTTCACGCCGGTCGAGGATGGGCCTCGGCTGCTGGTCGATGGCGGTCTGCTCAATCCGCTGCCGATCATCTCCAACGTCTCGGTCCACGCGGACCTGGTGATGGCGGTCAACGTCACCGCCAACAGCCCCAACCTTGTCTCTCTCGAGGAGTTGCTGCCGGTGGAGTGCCCGAGCTGCGATGAGGCTCGAGGCGGTAAAGCTACCAACGGAGAACGCCGCAGGGGCGATCGGCGCGGTGCGCTGATGGCGCGGCGTTTTCAGGAAAGCGCCGAATCGGAGGCCGAAGCCGACCGTGCCGAGCGCGGTAATGCCGCGCTGGGGCGCAAGGACTGGGGGCGGCTGGCCACCATCCTGACCTCCTTCGACATCACCCAGGCAGCGTTGGCGCGCTACAAGGAGGCGGGCTATCCGCCGGACATCCTCGTCGAGGTACCCAAGACCGTCTGCGGCTCCTTCGAATTCCACCGCGCCAGGGACCTGATCCGCCTGGGCCGCCACTTGACCTGTCAGGCGCTGGATCGCATCGAGACCTGCGGTATCGTCGAGCAGACCGAAAGGCCTGCGGGCTGACTCAGGGTGTCTGGCCGCGCCGTCTCAACAACACCTGGGTAGCGCCAATACACCTTGTGATCGGGCTTTAGGGCGTCTGGCCGCGCCGTCTCAGCAGCACGTAAACCGCACCGGTGCCGCCTTCGGCGTCGGTGGCCGAACAAAATGCCAGTACGCTAGGCCACTCACGCAACCACGCATTGACGTGACTCTTGATCACCGGATAGTCGGCGGTGGCGCCCCAGGCCTTGCCGTGGACCACGATCACGCAGCGATGACCACTGGCCACCGAGTCTCGTAGAAAGCTCTCGAGTTCCGCGCGAGCCTCCTCGAGACTGTAGCCGTGCAGGTCGAGTCCGCCTTCCCAGCCGATCATCCCGCGCTTCAACTGGCTGCGGGTGCGATAGGGCAGGTCGGGCAGGGCAAAGTCCAGATACTCCGATGGGCGTACCGGCTCGACTCGGCCATCCGAGGTGCGCCCGGTGGCCACGTCATCACCCGCGCTGACGGCTGCGGCGCGTCGCGCGGCGGCGGCCTGATCTCGCTGGGCACGGGTGGTCGGACGCGGCTTGCCGGTGTCGGCGCGGTTGTGGCGGATACGACGGACACCTGCCTGCTCCAGGGCCTGGCGAAACGCACTGATTTCGTCGTCGGGCGGTGGCTGGCGCTGGCTCATGGGGTCCTCGGGTCCGGTAAAAGGGAGGCCCAGTATACCGTGGTGGCCGTGGCAGTGAACCGCCGGCACGGATACAATGCCTTGCGAGTCAGATAGCCATCTATATCGCTATCTATATCGCTATCCAGGATCTTGCATCTGCCTTCGCCCCTGGAACGGAAGGGACCTTCGCGTGGCGGTCGTCGAAGGCGGTGATGGTCCATGCGATCCTGGCGCACGCCTCTTCTTGAACCCGATCGACAGGATGCCCTCTTGGCCGACTCTTCCTCCTCCCCGTCCTTTTCCAGGTCTTCGACGCTGGCGCTTCCCGACGCTGAACTGGCCGACGGCCTGCTTACCCTGCGCGACTGTCTGCGCTGGGCAACCAGCGAGTTTCACCTGGCCGGGCTGACCTACAGCCACGGCACCGACAGCGCCTGGGACGAGGCGGTGGCACTGGTGCTTGGCGCCCTGCATCTGCCCTGGAACGTGGACCCCGGCGTGCTGGACGCGCGGCTGCTGCCGATGGAGCGCGAGCGCATCGTCGGCCTGGTGCGCGCCAGGGTCAGTGACAGGCGGCCCTTGCCCTACCTGCTTGGCGAGGCCTTCTTCGCCGGGCTTGTGTTCAGTGTGGACGAGCGAGTGTTGATTCCGCGCTCGCCGATTGCCGAGTTGATCGAGTCGGGCTTTCAGGCCTGGTTCCCCGAGGAGCCGCCTCAGCGCATCCTCGACCTGTGCACCGGCTCGGGCTGCATCGGCATCGCCTGTGCCGAGTATCTGCCTACCGTCGAGGTGGACCTGTCCGATATCAGCCAGGACGCCCTGGCGGTGGCCCGGGAGAACATCAACCGTCACGACGTAGGCCGCCGCGTGCGCGCGGTGCACAGTGACGTCTTCGATGGCCTTGAAGGGCAGCGCTACGATCTGATCGTGTCCAACCCGCCCTACGTCGATATCCGCGACCTGACCACCATGCCGGAGGAATTCCGCCATGAGCCGGCGTTGGCGCTGGGGGCGGGCAGCGATGGCCTGGATATCGTCAGACGTATCCTGCGCGAGGCAAGAGCGCACCTCAGCGACCACGGCGTACTGATCGTCGAGGTCGGCAACTCCGATCATCATCTGGAAGCGGCCTTCCCCGAGGTCCCTTTCCTGTGGCTCGAATTCGAGCGCGGCGGTCAGGGCGTGTTCGCCCTTACCGCCGAAGAACTCGACGCCCATGCGGCGTCCTTTGCACAACAATAGAGGAGCGCCCATGTCCGGCAATACCTTCGGCAAGCTGTTTACCGTCACCACCTTCGGCGAGAGTCACGGGCTTGCGCTCGGCGCCATCGTCGATGGCTGCCCGCCTGGCATCGAGCTCAGCGAGGCCGATCTGCAGGCCGACCTGGATCGTCGCCGTCCAGGCACGTCGCGCCATACCACCCAGCGTCGCGAGCCTGATCAGGTGAAGATCCTTTCTGGCGTGTTCGAGGGACGCACCACCGGTACCTCGATTGGCCTGTTGATCGAGAACACCGACCAGCGCTCCAAGGACTATTCGAAGATCAAGGACCAGTTCCGGCCGGCCCACGCCGACTACACCTATCACCACAAGTACGGCGAGCGCGACTATCGCGGTGGCGGACGTTCCAGCGCCCGCGAGACCGCCATGCGGGTGGCCGCCGGGGCCATCGCCAAGAAGTACCTGGCGAGCCAGGGCATCGTGGTGCGTGGCTACATGAGTCAGCTGGGCGAGCTGGCCATCGAGTTTCG
>DJIP01000157.1:0-8198 GCA_002433675.1 Halomonas halophila | reverse complement strand
CTCGAGGCCTACATGGACCAGCTTCGCCGTGATCAGGACTCGGTGGGGGCGAAGATCACCGTCACCGCCGAGGGGCTGCCGCCTGGGCTTGGCGAGCCGGTGTTCGACCGTCTCGATGCCGAGCTGGCCCATGGCTTGATGAGCATCAACGCGGTCAAGGGCGTCGAGATCGGTGACGGCTTTGCCAGTGTGGCCCAGCGCGGCAGTCAGCACCGTGACGAGATGACCCCGGAGGGCTTTCTGTCGAATCATGCCGGTGGCGTACTGGGAGGCATCTCCAGCGGCCAGACGCTGATTGCACACCTGGCACTCAAGCCGACCTCCAGCATCACCATTCCGGGGCGCTCCATCGACGTGGACGGCAATCCGGTGGAGGTGGTGACCAAGGGACGCCACGATCCCTGCGTGGGGATTCGTGCCACGCCCATCGCCGAAGCGATGATGGCGCTGACCCTGATGGATCACCTGCTGCGTCATCGCGCACAGAACAGTGATGTGCGAGTCAGCACACCACGGCTACGCTGAATCGCAGAGCATGACAGGACTGCTACACTCAAGTAACTGTGGCAGGGAAGGTGCAGGATGCAGGCATCTTTGCGCCCGATAGCGCGGGCTACCGGCGCCACACATCGCCATACAAGGATCACGAGGCCAGCATGAAGATCAACGTCGAATTCGATCTGACCCCGGAAGAGTTGCGCCAGGCGTTGGGGCTTCCCAATATCGAGGCCTTCCAGCAGGACCTGCTCGATCGCATCCAGCGGCAGATGGAGTCCGGTGTCGAAGGCTACGACCCGATGAGCCTGATGCAGCCGTTCCTGCAGCAGCCGGCGCTGCAGCAGGGACTGTCCCAGGGGCTTGCCAGTTTCGGCAACTATCAGAAGATGATGATGGATATGCTGACCCAGGCCGCCCAGAGTGCCAAGGGTTCTTCTGCCAAGGATGCCAAGGCCGAGGAGACGCCCAGTCCCGCAGCGTCGCGGTCCAGTGGGGCGGCCAAGGCTAGCTCGCGCAGCGCCAAGGGCGGCAAGAGCTAGCCAGGTGCTCGTCAAGTGCCAGCCAAGGGCCCGCAAAAAAGCGACCACGGGTATGACGGGAGGGGAGATTCGCTGATGGCGAGGGTACGGGGCGCCTTGATGCACAATCGCGCAGGAGGCGACCCCTGTCATGGCGTTGTCACCAAGGGTGTGCCAGACTGAGTTTGTTGCGCTGCAACAACGTTGTCCTCAGTTTGCTTCCTGGAGGGAGGCGCCATGGCGGACAGCGGCAGCGGATTGCCGAGTGGACAGACATCATCGACACGATTCCAGGAGGTTCGGTCATGCAAGACAAGATGTTCGACAACTTCAACGAGCAGACTCGTCAGTTCTTCGAGCCGATGCGCAAACTCAACTCCCTGATGCTGGACAACATGCAGAAGATGTCCCAGTACCAGATGGAGTCGATGAAGCGCTACAGCCAGATGGGTACCGAGCGCATGCGTGAAGCCACCGCGATCAACGACGCCGAGGGGCTGCGCGACTTCTCTACCCGTCAGGCCGAGATGCTCAACGAACTGTCGGCGCAGATGCTCGAAGATGCCCGCGCCATGAGCGAAATGAGCCTCGAGTTCAAGAGCGAATTGGAGTCGCTGTTTGCCGAGTCCGGCCAGCAGTTTGCCGACCAGGCGACCCAGGCCCGGGACCAGGCGACCCAGGCGGTCGAGAAGGCCACCCAGCAGGTCACCGAGGCAGCCGAAAAGGCCACCCAGCAGGCCAGTCAGGCGACTTCACAGGCCGCCTCCCAGGCCTCGTCCCAGACCAGCAGCGCCAGCAAGTCGACCGGAACCGCCAAGGCGACCTCCAGCCGCAAGCGCACCTGAGGCAAGAGTGCTGTTGGAAGTGCCATCGAGTGAGCGCGGCCGCAGGCGGGTGCAGGCATGGGCGTGATGCCCCTGCCGCACGACGGTTCACGCAGCGGCGGCCGACTCGCCCCCCAACAACGATGACGAAACGAGGGTGGATAGCTGAGACGCCGAGAGGCCGACGGTGGTCCACCCTTTTTTGCAGGGCAGGCCAGAGGAGAACGCAATGGCGGCAGGTGATCAGGCGATGGACAACCCGGAGGAATGGGGCAACCAGCTATCGGTGCTGGGCGCCGAGTACCAGGCGTTGATGGAGGATTTCCTTTCGCGCATGGTGCCCAATGACGCAGCGGACTCGGTGATGGAGGACATTCGCAACAGCTTCCAGGCCGGTGCCGAGTCGCTGATGCGCAACCCCACCCTGCTATGGGAGACCCAGGCCAAGCTGATGCAGGATCAGATGGCGCTGTGGCAACAGGCCATGGCGGCGGCCAGCGGCGGTGCCTTCGAGCCGTTGGTGACGCCGTCCCGCGGCGACCGACGCTTCAAGGATGAGGCCTGGACCAGCGATCCTGGCTATAACGCCATCATGCAGCAGTATCTGCTGTTCTCGAACACCGTCGAGACCCTGGTGGACAAGCTCGACGATCTGAGCCCCGGCGAGAAGCGTAATCTGTCCTTCTACGCGCGTCAGATGGTCAACGCCATGTCGCCGACCAACTTCGTCTCCACCAATCCCGAAGTCATGCGCAAGACCCTCGAGACCCGGGGCCAGAATCTGGTCGACGGTCTGTCGCGTCTGCGCGAGGACCTGGCCAACTCGGCCGAGGGTCTCAACGTCACCATGACCGATCGCAGTGCCTTCGAGGTCGGTCAAAACATCGCGGTGTCGCAAGGCGCGGTGGTGATGGAAAACGAGCTGATCCAGCTGATCCAGTACGCGCCCACCACCGAGAAGGTGTTCAAGACGCCGCTGTTGATCGTGCCGCCCTGGATCAACAAGTTTTACGTGCTCGACCTGCGCCCGGAAAACTCGCTGGTGAAGTGGCTGGTGGACCAGGGCCACACCGTGTTCCTGATCTCCTGGCGCAACCCGGGGCCGGAGCAGCGTGATCTGACCTGGGCCGACTACATGCAGCTCGGCCCGATCGCGGCGCTGGACGGCATCGAGCAGGCCACCGGCGAGAAGTCGGCCAACTTCCTGTCCTACTGCATCGGCGGCACCCTGACGGCTTCGACCATGGCCTACCTGACCAGCACCCGTCGCGGGCGCAAGGCCAAGTCGGTCACCTACATGGCGACCCTGCAGGACTTCCGTGATCCCGGCGAGATCGGCGTCTTCTTGAGCGAACCGGTGCTCCAGGGCATCGAAGCCAAGCTCGAGCAGGACGGTTATCTCGACGGTCGCGTCATGGCCTACTCGTTCAACCTGCTGCGGGAAAACGATCTGTTCTGGTCGTTCTACGTCAACAACTACCTGAAGGGTGAGGACCCGGCGGCCTTCGACCTGCTGTACTGGAATACCGACGGCACCAACCTGCCGGCGGGTACCCACGGCTGGTACCTGCGCCACCTGTATCAGGAGAACCAGCTGGTCGAGCCAGGCGGTGTCGAGCTCGACGGTGTCAAGATCGACCTGCGCAAGGTGTCGACGCCGAGCTACTTCATCGCCACCAAGGAAGACCATATCGCCAAGTGGAACAGCAGCTACTACGGCGCGCTGTTGCCCAAGGGCCCGGTGACCTTCGTGCTGGGGGGCTCCGGCCATATCGCTGGCGTGGTCAACCCGCCGCACAAGAACAAGTACGGCTACTGGACCAACGACGAGCTACCCGACAACCATGAAGAGTGGCTGGCCGGGGCCAAGGCCAATGAAGGCTCCTGGTGGCCCCACTGGCAGGAGTGGATGGTCAAGGGCGGCTACGTGGACGCCGACAAGATGGTCGATGCCCGCGAGCCTGGCGGCGGTGAACTGCCGCTGCTGGAGGCTGCACCGGGGCGTTTCGTCAAGACCAGCATCCCTGAGGT
Source organism: Halomonas halophila (assembly GCA_002433675.1). Taxonomy (GTDB): domain Bacteria; phylum Pseudomonadota; class Gammaproteobacteria; order Pseudomonadales; family Halomonadaceae; genus Halomonas; species Halomonas salina_B. The sequence continues at coordinate 4,327 of DJIP01000157.1, read as the reverse complement.
GCTGGGCGAGGCGGAGGACGACGAGGCCGCCGAGTAACGTTCGTCAGCGTGCCAGGCAGGAGGGTATCCGAGGAACGCATCTGGCCCTTGATACCCGCCTGACGCTCGTACACTGATCACCACTGTTGCAACATGGTGGCAACACGGTTGCAACACAACAACGCCGCGAGGGCGAGCCTTCGCGGCGTTGTCGTTTGTGGTGAATGTCGTTCGCGGCCAGAGCGGCGTCGACGGTCGTTGGCTTGCGTCGGCTTGCGTCGGCTTAGCCCCGCCGGCGCCACAGTGCGCCCGCCAGCAGCATCAGTCCGGCGACGAACCAGGTGGGCCAGCTGCCGGTGCGGGTGAAGGGGGTCAGCCCCTGCATCGGCTGGACCTGACCGTCCAGGCGTGCCGTCTCGAACTGGGGCAGCTGGTCGAGCAGGCGGCCCTGGTCGTCGATGATGGCGGTGATGCCATTGCTGGTGGCGCGAATCACGTAGCGGCCGTTTTCCAGGGCGCGCAGCCGGGCCATCTCCAGGTGCTGGTGGGGGCCGATGGAATCGCCAAACCAGCTGTCGTTGGACACGGTGAGCAGGAGTTCTGCGTCGCGGGCGCGCTCGGCCACCAGGTCGGCGTAGATGATCTCGTAGCAGATGGCATTGCCGAGGGTGTGACCGGCGGCGGTCATCGGCGGCTGCGAGTCAGGTCCTGGCGTCATGGCAGGCATCGGCAGGTCGAAGAAGGCGATGGCGCCCCTTAGCAGGCTTTCCAGCGGCAGGTACTCGCCGAACGGCACCAGATGGGCCTTGCGATAGGTGCCACTGGCGTTGCCATAGGCGCTCACGGCGTTGAAGAAGCGCCCGTCGGCGTCGCGCTGAAGGATGCCGGTCAGCAGCGCCGTCTCGGGCGCCAGCGCCGCCTGGGCGCGGGCCATGATCGGCTCGGCCTGGTCCTCGAACATCGGCAGGGCGGCCTCGGGCCAGATGACGATGTCCGGCTCCACCGGGGCGGTCGCCTCCAGGTCACCGGTCATGCCCAGGTAGGTATTGACCGCCTGGCGCTGGCCTTCGGGCAGCCACTTGATCTCCTGGGGCAGGTTGCCCTGCAGCAGGGCTACGTTCAGGGGGGCACCGGTGGGCGAGGTCCACTGGTTCGGCAGCAGCCAGGGCAGGCCCCACAAAGCCACCAGCGGCAGGGCGGCCAGCGGACGAGGCCGCGCGAGCTCCGCCAGCAAGACACCGCTGGCGGCCACCACCAGCGACAGCAGGTAGACGCCGCCCAACGGCGCCAGCGCCGCCAGCGGCGAATCGACCTGGGTGCTGCCCAGCAGCAGCCAGGGAAAGCCGGTGAACAGCCAGGTCCTGATCCACTCCATCAGTACCCAGAAACCGACGAAGCTGAGCCCGCCCGCCAGCGGGGTGGGGCTGGCCGGCATCAGGCGCCGGAACAGGCCCATCGGCAAGGCGACGAACAGTGCCATGCTGGCAACGAACAGGGCGGTCAGGAAAAACGCCAGAGGTGCGCTGGTGTAGCCGTAGTCGTGGATCGATACGTAGACCCAGGAGGCGCCGCTGCCGAACAGCCCGAGGCCGTAGCACCAGCCGCGCAACAGCGCCTGGCGTGCGCTCTGACGGTAAAGGCCGGCATAGACCAGGGCGGCGGCCAGCGGGGCCAGCCACCACCAGGAAAAGGGGGCAGCGGCGAGGGTCGTCAGCCCTCCGGCGATCAGGGCGGCAAGGTAGCCGGCCCTGCCGCCGAGCACTCGCTCGAGCATGGGGTCCATCCTTGGTGTGGGCGAGAAAGGCAAGGCGCCCCCGGATGGGGGCGCACGGGTTCAGTCGTCGGTACGGTTCTCGGGTTCGACCTCGAGCAGCCGAATACGCCGATTGTCGGCGTTGAGCACGGTGAAGCGCCAGCCCCCGATCAGGGTATGCTCGCCGCGGGCCGGCAGATGCCCGAAACGCTGCATCACCAGGCCTCCCAGGGTATCGAACTCGTCGTCGGAGAAGCGCGTGCCGAAGCGCTCGTTGAAGTCCTCGATGGGGGTCAGGGCACGCACCGCATAGCGATCATCGCCCAGCTGGCGGATGTCCTCTTCTTCGTCGGTATCATGCTCATCTTCGATATCACCGACGATCTCCTCGAGGATGTCTTCGATGGTGACGATCCCGGCGGTGCCGCCGTACTCGTCCACCACCACCGCCATATGGCTGTGGGTGTCGCGGAACTCCTTCAACAGGCTGTTGAGGCGCTTGGACTCCGGCACGAACATGGCAGGGCGCAGGACTTCTTCAAGCTGGAAGGGGCGGTCGTCACTGGACCCCTGCAGCAACGGCAGCAGGTCCTTCACCAGCAGGATGCCCTTGACCTCGTCGAGGTTCTCGCCGATCACCGGGTAGCGCGAGTGACCGGTCTCGAGAATGATCGGCAGGTAGTCCTCCAGCGGCTGATCGAGCTCCAGGGCGGTAACCTGCGAGCGCGGGATCAGTACCTCCCTGACCTGCTGGTCGCTGATGTTCAGGGCGCCTTCGATGATGGTCATGGCATCCTGCTCAAGCTTCAGGCGGCTACCCGCCTGGCGCAGGAATTCGCGCAACTCTTCTCGCGAACTGGGTTCGTCACTGTCGCTGGACAGGGCACTGAAGAGTTTGTCGAACCAGGATTTGTTGGGGGCCTGGCTACTCGATCGGTCTTCGCTCATGCGTCGGCTCTCTCGTCCTCGCTACCGGGATCCGGAGATGGGGCCGGCGGGGCGTAGGGGTCGTCAATGCCCAGGCCGGCAAGGATACTGCGCTCGAGGCCTTCCATGATGTCGGCCTCCTCATCCTCGATATGGTCATGGCCCAGCAAATGCAAGGTGCCGTGCACGACCATATGAGCGTAGTGATCGATCAGCGACTTGTCCTGCTCCTGCGCCTCGCGCACGACCACCGGATGGCAGATCACCAGATCGCCAAGCAGCGGAAGCTCGAGGCCCGGCGGGGCCTCGAAGGGGAATGACAGGACATTGGTCGGGGCATCCTTGCCACGGTAGTCACGGTTGAGGGTCTGGCTCTCGTCGGCGTCGACCAGGCGAACCGTGAGTTCCGACTCTGCCCGCTCGGGGAAGTGAGCCAGCACGGCATTGACCCAGCGCTCGAGCGCATCGGCCTCGGGCAGGTCGCTGGCCTCGCTGGCCACCTGACGGTCCACGCAGGCGCTCATCCGCGGGCGTCTCCGTCACCGTTCATGGACTGCAGACGCTCGGCACGCTCCAGTCGGCGCTCTTCGGCGCGGGCCTCGCGGCGGGCGCGTTCCTCGGCTTCCTGGTTGGCCTCGAACAGGTCGTAGGCCTCGATGATGCGCTGCACCAGCGGGTGGCGAACCACGTCCTTGGCGGCGAAGTGGGTCACCCCGATACCGGCGGTGTCCTTGAGCACGTCGAGCACCTGGATCAGGCCGGAGCTCTGGCCCTTGGGCAGGTCGACCTGGGTCACGTCGCCGGTGATCACTGCGGTGGAGCCGAAACCGATGCGGGTCAGGAACATCTTCATCTGCTCGCGCGTGGTGTTCTGGCTCTCGTCGAGAATGATGAAGGCATTGTTCAGGGTGCGCCCGCGCATGTAGGCCAGCGGCGCGATCTCGATCACCTGGCGCTCGATCAGCTTGGCGACTTGCTCGAAGCCGATCATCTCGTACAGGGCGTCATACAGAGGGCGCAGGTAGGGATCGATCTTCTGGGCAAGATCACCGGGCAGGAAACCGAGTTTCTCGCCGGCTTCCACCGCCGGGCGCACCAGCAGGATGCGTCGCACCTGCTGCTGGTTGAGCGCTTCCACCGCAGCCGCCACCGCCAGGTAGGTCTTGCCGGTGCCGGCCGGGCCGATGCCGAAGTTGATGTCGTGGTTGCGGATGCTGGTGACGTAGCCCTGCTGATTTAGGCCGCGGGGCTTGATCAGGGTGCGCGGGGTGCGAATCAGCACCTCACCCTCGCCGGCCTCTTCTTCGGCGTCCTCGTCGAGGGCCTCGATGCCGGCTTCCTGCAGGAACAGATGCACGGTGTCCGGAGTCAGCTCGGTGGCCTCGGCCTCTCGGTAGAGGTGCTCCACCAGGTTGGCGGCCGCCTTGACGCGAGCGCCGGGGCCGGCCAGCTGGAACATGTTGCCGCGGTTGCGCAGGGTGACGCCGAGCCGGCTTTCGATCAGCTTCAGATGCTCGTCGCGCTGGCCACACAGGTTGGCAAGACGGCGGGGCTCGTTGGGTTCGAGGTTGAGCGTGATGATGCGGTTGGCCTGGGTCGATGGCTGGCTCAAGGCGTGAAGAATCCGTGTTTGGGTGGCTTTGAAGGTTCAGCTTACTGCCCCGGCGT
>DJIP01000255.1:6542-6684 GCA_002433675.1 Halomonas halophila | reverse complement strand
AGTCACAACGACCACCGGCCCTGCGTCGCTTCAATCCTTGATGCGGTACTCCGCCGAACGCGCGTGGGCGGTCAGCGATTCACCACGAGCCAGCACCGAGGCGGTCTTGCCCAGGGTAGACGCCCCCTGTGGCGAGCAGTGA
>DJIP01000255.1:0-6436 GCA_002433675.1 Halomonas halophila | reverse complement strand
GTCCAGACATGAAAAGGCCCGGAATTGCTCCGGGCCTTTTCATGTCTGGATGCCTGTCTGCCCCCACCGGGGGAGGCGATCGGTCAGACCGACCACCACCCCTGCGTCGCCTCAATCCTTGATACGGTACTCCGCAGAACGCGCATGCGCCGTCAGCGATTCCCCGCGAGCCAGTACCGAGGCGGTCTTGCCCAGGGTGGACGCCCCCTGTGGCGAGCAGTGAATGATCGAAGAACGCTTCTGGAAGTCGTAGACCCCAAGCGGTGACGAGAAGCGCGCCGTACCCGAGGTCGGCAGCACGTGGTTGGGACCCGCGCAGTAGTCGCCCAGCGCCTCGGCGGTGTGGCGCCCCATGAAGATGGCACCGGCGTGACGCACCTGCTCAGCCAGTCGCTCCGGGTGCTCTACCGACAGCTCCAGGTGCTCCGGCGCGATGCGATTGATCAGCTCCAGCGCCTCGCCCTCGTCACGACAGGCGATCAGTGCACCGCGCGTACGCAGCGAGGCCCCGGCGATGGCTTCGCGCTCGAGCGTCGGCAGCAGTCGTGCCATGGCCGCTTCCACCGCCGCCAGATGCTCCACGTCCCAGCTGACCAGGATCGCCTGGGCGTCCTCGTCGTGCTCGGCCTGGGAAAACAGGTCCATCGCCAGCCAATCGGGATCGGTCTGGCCGTCGGATACCACCAGGATCTCGGAGGGCCCGGCGATCATGTCGATCCCCACCTGGCCAAAGACAGCGCGCTTGGCGGTGGCGACATAAATGTTGCCCGGCCCGACGATCTTGTCGACCCTGGGCACGCTTTCGGTACCGTAGGCCAGCGCCGCCACCGCCTGAGCACCACCCAGGGTAAACACCTTGTCGACCCCGGCCAGATGCGCCGCCGCCAGCACCAGATCGTTGACCACACCGTCGGGCGTGGGCACCACCATGATGATCTCCCGCACTCCAGCCACGTGAGCCGGCACGGCGTTCATCAGCACCGATGAAGGATAGGCGGCCTTGCCACCGGGCACGTAGATGCCGGCGCGATCCAGCGGCGTCACCTTCTGCCCCAGCACGGTGCCGTCGTCTTCGGTGTACTGCCAGGAAGCGGGCTTCTGGCGTTCGTGATAGACGCGAATGCGCTCGGCGGCGGTAGCCAGCGCCTGTCGCTGGTCGTCGGGCAGGGACGCGTAGGCCACCTCGAGACGCTCGGCCCCCAGGGTCAAGTCCGCCATGCTCGAGGCCTCCAGGCGGTCGAGGCGGCAGGTCAGCGCCACCAGGGCGGCGTCGCCCTCCCGGCGCACCTGGCCGATAATCTCGGAGACCGACTGCTGGACACCATGGTCCGACACCCCTTCCCACGCCAGCAGGTCGGTGAGACGGGACTCGAAATCCTCGTCCCGGGTCGAGAGTCGGGCCACCAGGGGCGTGTCTTGGCTCATGTCGGAAATCTCCGCTTCTGTCTTGGCCATGCGTTGAGAACCCTCAGGTTCCGTTGGCTGGTGCGCTCAGCTTGCCGCCTGCCGCCGCGCCTCGACGGCGTCGCTCAAGCGGCGCAGCAATGGCTTGATCTGATCATGCTTGATGGTCATCGAGGCCTGATTGACCACCAGACGGGTGCTGATATGGGCCATCAGCTCACGTGGCTCCATACCATTGGCACGCAGCGTATTGCCGGTATCGACGATATCGACGATCTCGTCGGCAAGGTTCATCAACGGCGCCAGCTCCATGGCACCGTACAGCTTGATGACCTCGGCCTGGATACCCTGCTCGGCGTAGTAGCGCCTGGCCACATTGACGAACTTGGTCGCTACCCGACGCCGGGCACGGGCGGGCTCGGCGCCCTGAATGCCGGCGGTCATCAGCTTGCAACGTGCAATATTGAGGTCCAGCGGCTCATAGAGCCCCTCGGCGCCGTGCTCTAGCAGCACATCCTTGCCGGCGACGCCCAGGTCCGCCGCCCCCAGCTGCACATAGGTCGGCACATCGGTGGCGCGAATCACCACCAGCTTGACGTCTGGCAGATTGGTGTCGAACAACAGCTTGCGACTCTTGCCCAGGTCCTCGGCGGGCCGGATGCCGGCATCCGCCAGCAGTGGCAGCGTCTCGTCGAGAATGCGCCCCTTGGAGAGCGCCACTATCAATTGCTTGCTCATGGTCTCGCCCGGTTGTCGGGTTGGAAGTCATTGTGGCGTGTTTCCCCGCGCCGACTCGGGCAATCCGAGCCGGCTGGGCGGAGAAAGCTCAGCCCGGGACGCGCTTGATCCGAGCACCCAGCAGGTGCAGCTTTTCCTCGATGCATTCGTAGCCGCGATCGATGTGGTAGATACGATCGACCAGAGTCTCGCCCTTGGCCATCATCGCCGCGATCACCAGTGAGGCCGAAGCGCGCAGGTCGGTGGCCATCACCGGTGCACCTGACAGATGCTCGACGCCTTCGATGACGGCAGTGTTGCCTTCCAGGGCGATGTTGGCGCCCATGCGGTTCAACTCCTGCACGTGCATGAAACGATTCTCGAAGATCGTCTCGACCACCCGAGAGGAGCCCTCGGCCACCGCATTCATGGCCACGAACTGGGCCTGCATGTCGGTGGGAAAGGCCGGATAGGGAGCGGTCCTGATATTGACCGCCCTGGGCCTGCGCCCTTCCATGTCCAGCTCGATCCAGTCCTCGCCGGTGGTGATCCTGGCCCCGGCCTCCTCGAGCTTGGCCAGCACCGCCTCGAGAATATCGGCACGGGTACGACGCACCCGCACGCGGCCACGGCTGAGCGCTGCTGCTACCAGGAAGGTGCCGGTCTCGATACGGTCCGGCATGACGTCGTGGCGAGCCCCATGGAGCCGTTCCACCCCTTCGATGGTGATGGTGTCGGTGCCGTGACCACGGATATCGGCCCCCATCTTGATCAGGCACTCGGCCAGATCCACGATTTCGGGTTCCTTGGCGGCGTTCTCGAGCACCGTGGTGCCGTCGGCCAGGGTCGCGGCCATCAGCAGGTTCTCGGTGCCGGTCACGGTCACGGTATCGAAGAAGATGGTGGCGCCCTTGAGACGGCCCGGCGTGGTGGCACGGATGTAGCCACCCTCGACACGGATATCGGCCCCCATGGCCTCGAGGCCACGAATATGCAGGTCCACCGGACGCGAGCCGATGGCGCAGCCGCCCGGCAACGACACGTCGGCCTTGCCGAAGTGGGCGAGCAGCGGCCCCAGCACCAGGATCGAGGCGCGCATCTTCTTGACCAGCTCATAGGGTGCGTGGCAATCGCTGACCTGGGCACCGTTGAGCTGAATGCACATCTTTTCGCCCATCACCGCCTGCACGCCCATATGGCCGAGCAGTTCCAGGGTGGTGGTGATGTCCTGCAGGTGAGGAAGATTGCCGATGGTGACCGGCTCTTCGGACAGCAGGGTGGCGCACAGGATGGGCAGCGCCGCATTCTTGGCGCCACTGGCCCAGACGTCGCCCTCGGCGGGTCCGTTGCCGGTTATGATCAATTTGTCCATGAAGGCGGTACCATCAGGCTCCGGTGTTTTCGGCGGCAGCCTGCCACTGTGCGGGGGTATAGGTCTTGATGCTGACCGCATGAAGGGCGCCGGAGGCGATTTCCTCGGACAGCGCACCATAGATGACCTGCTGACGCTTGACCGGTGACAGCTCGGCGAAGCGTTCGCCCACCGCGATCACCTGAAAGTTGCAGCCTTCACCCTGGATATGAAATTCACAGCCGTCGACACGGCTCTCGAGCAGCGCTTTGACGTCGCTGGGTTGCATGCACCTGCTCCTTGACCAGACCAATGAAGGGAGACGCCCACGGCCTCGCCGTGACGTCCCGAAAAAACTCAAAGGGCATATGGTAAAGAAAAGCGGCGCGCTTGGCGATGACGCAGCGAGGTTTCCACCTCTACGTCCGTCACAAAAAAGGCACCCCCGGCCACCTTGCGGTGGTCGGGGGTGCCGGAAGGGCTAGCGGCGAGGGCGAGCAGCCCGGATCAAGGCGCTGGATTCAGACGTCGAACCAGGCTCATCACGGACACCAGCAGCCAGACAACCGCCGCTATGCGGTCACCGAATTGGAGGGCAACAGATCATCCAGGCCGGCCAGCTCGGTCAACTGCCTGAGCTGCGCCGACAGCTTGATGCTGTTGAGCGACAGCCCGATCCGACGAATGGTACGCGCCCACTCGAGCATCATGGTCAGCGCCGCGCTGGAGACGTGCTCCACCTCGCTCAGGTCGAGACACACCGAGGTACCCGGCGCCCGACCCTGAAGCCACTCACGGCCCGCCTCGGCCATGTCCGCAGCCCCATCGAAGTCGACCTTGCCACACACTCGGAGCGTATTCTCGTCCTCGAGCAGACGGGCCGACGCCACCTCCATCAACACGCTCACGCACCGCGCTCCAGTTCGTCGACGCCGACATCCGGCGACCAGTTGTTGATCACGGCGTCGTAGTCACGGTTGTGGTCACGCATGGCCTGATCGAACTGGTTGCGGAAGGTCAGACCGAGATTGATGCCATTGACGATGACATTGACCACCCGCCACTGGCCGTTGGACTTGCGCAGGGTGTAGTTGACCGGATAGATGGTGCCATCGGTGGCGACCACTTCCATCTCGACGCTGTCCTGATCGTCATAGCGTGAGGCGGACTGATTATCGAGCACGCGGACTTCCTTGTACTCGAAGGTCACCAGGCCCTTGGCATAGGTGTCGAGCAGGGTCTGCTTGAACACCTCGACGAAGCGCGAACGCTGCTCCGGCGTGGCATTGTTGAAGTAGCGGCCCATCACACTGGCGCCGATGTAGCGGAAGTCGGCGACGCCACGCAGGCTCTCGTCGACCATCTGCTTGAGCTCATCGGGACGGTCCATGAAGTAGGCCTCGCGGCCGCCGATCATCCCCATCAGATCGTTGACGCTGTCGCGAATCAGCTGCTCGGGGGATTGCTGGGCCATGGCCGGCAGACTGGCCAGCACCATCATCAGCGCCATCAACCAGCGGCGCAGGTGAACCATTGCGGGCAAAGAACGGGTCATGGAATGCCTCCTTGGGTCTCCGGAAACTGCCGGATCAGTCTTTCGTCAGATTGGACACGAACTGCTGGATCAGTTCCTCGAGCACCAGCGCAGACTGGGTATCACGAATCGCCTCGCCCTCGGCGATCATCTCCGGCGACCCCCCGACCGACAGCCCGATGTACTGCTCACCGAGCAGGCCCGAGGTCAGGATCGCTGCGGTGCTGTCATCAGGCAGCTTGCCGGCCAGGGAGCTGTCCAGCGACATCACCACCACGGCATCGTAGAACTCGGTATCCAGCTCGATGCTTTCTACCCGACCCACGGTCACCCCGGCCATGGTCACTCGTGCCCGCGGCTTGAGCCCACCGATATTGGCGAAGTTGGCCCGGAGCTCGTAGGTGTCGTCGGCACGCTGCAGGTCCAGGCCGCTGACCTTGAGCCCCAGGAATACCAGCCCCAGGATACCGGCCAGCATGAACAGGCCCACACCAAACTCCATCGTCTTGCTGCGCTTCATGGACAGTCTCCGCAGAATCAGGAAAGCCCGCCGAACATCACGGCGGTAAGAACGAAATCCAAGCCCAGCACGGCCAGGGAGGAATACACCACGGTACGGGTGGTGGCCCGCGAGATACCTTCCGAGGTCGGCACCAGATCATATCCCTGGAACACGGCAATCCAGGTGACCACTATGGCGAACACGATGCTCTTGACCACGCCGTTGCCGATATCGGTAAAGAAGCCGACGCTGGCCTGCATGTTGCCCCAGTACGAGCCTTCGAATACCCCGAGCCACTCGACCCCAACCAGGTAGCCGCCGTACACGCCGACCACGCTGAAACCGATGGTCAACAGCGGCAGCGAGACGAACCCCGCCCACAGGCGTGGCGCCACGATACGACGCAGCGGATCGACACCGATCATCTCCATGCTGGTCAACTGTTCGGTAGCCTTCATCAGGCCAATCTCGGCGGTCAGTGCCGAACCCGCGCGCCCGGCGAACAGCAGCGCTGCCACCACCGGCGCCAGTTCACGCAACAGGGCCAACGACACCATCTGGCCGAGCGCGTCCTCGGCACCGAATCCGACCAGAATGGTGTAACCCTGAAGCGCCAGCACCATGCCGATGAACAGCCCCGACACCAGCACGATGGCCAGCGACAGCACGCCGACCGCATAGACCTGGGCCACCCACAGGCTGAACCCTTCTGCCGAGGGGCGCCCCAGCATGGACTGACCGAGGAAGATGCTGGCTCGGCCGACGGCCTCCAGCAGGTCGCAGCCGCGCCGCCCCATATGGGTGATACGTTCGATCATGGACGGCTCCCCTGGCCCAGAATGTCATCGTGAAAATCGTTGGCCGGGTAGTGAAACGGCACGGGGCCGTCCGGCTCACCATGCACGAACTGACTGACTCGGGCGTCCTG
>DJIP01000019.1 GCA_002433675.1 Halomonas halophila | reverse complement strand
TCGACGAAGATGTGCATATGGTTGAAGGCACCGACCAGGCGAATGGTCTCGGACAACAGCATGCCGTTGCCGAAGACGTCACCGGCCATGTCACCGATACCGACCACGCTGAACTCGTCGGACTGGGTGTTGATGCCCAGGCCACGGAAGTGGCGCTTGACCGACTCCCAGGCGCCCTTGGCGGTGATGCCCATCTTCTTGTGGTCGTAGCCATTGGCGCCGCCCGAGGCAAAGGCATCCCCCAGCCAGTGGCCATACTCGATGGAGATCTCGTTGGCGATGTCGGAGAAGGTGGCGGTGCCCTTGTCGGCCGCCACCACCAGGTAGGGGTCGGCATCGTCGTGGCGTACCACGTTCTTCGGCTCGACGACCTCGCCACCGACCAGATTGTCGGTCACGTCCAGCAGCGCGCGGATGAAGGTCTGGTAGCAGGCGATGCCTTCCTTCTGGGTGGTCTCGCGATCGGCACCTTCCGGCATGCGCTTGCACACGAAGCCGCCCTTGGCCCCCACCGGCACGATCACCGAGTTCTTGACCTGCTGCGCCTTGACCAGCCCGAGCACCTCGGTACGGAAGTCCTCGTGGCGGTCCGACCAGCGCAGGCCGCCGCGGGCGACCTTGCCACCGCGCAGGTGAACACCCTCGACCCGCGGCGAGCAGACGAAGATCTCGAACATCGGGCGCGGCTTGGGCATGCCGGTGACCTTGGACGGTTCCAGCTTGAACGACAGGTAGTCCTTGAAGCCGCCGTCTTCGGTCTTCTGATAGTAGTTGGTACGCAGGGTCGCCTGGATCAGCTCCACGTAACGACGCAGCAGCCGGTCGTCGTTGAGGCTGGCGACGTCGTCGAGCAGGCCATTGATGCGCTCGACGCAGGCCTCGATCTCACCCTCGGCGGGACGATCCTCGGGATCGAAGCGCAGCTCGAACAGGGTCACCAGCTCGCGGGTGATCTGCGGGTGGGCCACCAGTGCATTGGCGATGAAGTTCTGGGAGATGCCGAAGCGGATTTGCTTCAGATAACGTGCGTAGGAGCGCAGCATCGCCACTTCACGCCAGTCGAGGTTGGCACCGATGATCAGACGGTTGAAACGGTCGTTGTCCGCCTCGCCGGCCCAGATGCGCTGGAAGGCCTCGATGAACGGCTTGCGCATCTCCTGCAGGTTGACCTCGGTGTCGGTGTGATGCTCCAGATCGAAGTCGTGGATCCAGTAGCTCTCGTCCACCGCCTCGACCTCGTAGGGCCGTTCACCGATGACCCTGAGCCCCAGGTTTTCCATCATCGGCAGCACGTCGGACAGCGGAATCGGCTTGCGCTTGTGGAACAGCTTGAGGTTGACGCCGCTGCCCTCTTCCTCGATCAGTCGGTACAGCGACAGCGCCAGCGGCTTGCCGTTGTCCAGCTCGCCGATGTGCTGCAGGTCGTACACCGCGGTGCGGGCGCTGAAGTCTTCCTGGTAGCTGGCCTGGAAGGCGTCGCGGAAGCGATCCAGCAGCTGGTTGGCGTGTTCCTCGCCGAAGCCTTCGATGGCGGCATTGAGCAGATCGTCACGCCAGTTGCGGGCGAGCCGCGCCAGCTTCTCTTCCAGCGCCTTGATGTCGTAGTCGGTCGGCGTGTCGCCGTTGAAGCGCAGGATGAACTGAATCCGCGCCAGCACCGACTCGGACAGGTAGGTATTGAAGTCGCCAAAGGTGGCGTCGAGTTCCTCGCACAGCAGGTTCTGCAGACGCAGACGAAGCTCGGTGGAGAAGACGTCACGCGGTACGAACACCAGGCACGAATAGAAGCGACCGAAACGATCCTCGCGGATGAACAGCCGCACCCGACGGCGTTCACGGATATCGAGGATGCCCAGCGCCGTCTGGGCCAGTTCGTCGGTGTCGATCTGGAACAGGTCGTCGCGGGGATAGACCTCGAGAATCTGGGTCAGCTGCTTGCCGTTGTGGCCCTTGGGGTTGAAGCCGGCGATATTCATCACCGTCTTGAGCTTGCGCCTCAGGATCGGAATATGACGCGGCGAGTCGTTGTAGACGCCGGCGGTGAACAGCCCCAGGAAGCGACGCTCGCCGATGACGTTGCCCTTGTCGTCATAGCGATCGATGGTCACGTAGTCCGGATAGGTGGGACGGTGGACGCGGGCGTGGAAGGCGCTCTTGGCGAATGACAGCAGCTGCGGCACCAGTACGTAGCGATCGCCCTCGACCCCCTGGTCGGTGCGGATACGCTGGCGATACTGGGCATCGGACAGACGGAACAGGCCAAGCTCGCTGCCGTCGACCTGATTGAGGCTCTGGCCACCGTTGTCCTTGTCGACGGTGAACTCGTCATAACCGAGGAAGGTGAAGTTGTCTTCCAGCATCCATTCGAGAAAGGCCACCGCCTCGTCGTGGTCGGCCTTGTCGATCGGGCCAGGGCAGCAGCTGTTGAGCTCGTCGATGGTCTCGCGGATGCGCGCACGCATCGGGTCGAAGTCCGCCACCGCCGTGCGCACTTCCTTCAGCACCTCCTGGATGCTCTGCTCGATGGCCGCCAGTTCCTCGGGATCGGAGTGACGATCCACCTCGATGGCGATCAACGACTCACGATGCTCGGGAGCGTCCTTGTCACCCGGCGACGTCACGCGCTCGACCCGGTGCTGCTTGTCACGAGCGACCGACAGTACCGAGTTGTGGATGGCGTGAACGGTCATGCCACGACGGTTGAGCTCGATGCGCACCGAGTCGACCAGAAACGGCATGTCCTCGTGCAGCACCGCGACAAAGGTGTGGGTCGACTGCCAGCCATGCTCCTCGAAGTCAGGGTTCATCACCTTGACCTTGGGTGAGGCCGGATCGAACTGCTGCAGGAAGTGCCACACCGACAGGGTGGCGCCGTACAGATCATCCAGGCGTCGCTCGCTCAGATCCTCCAGCGGCACCGTGGAGTAGAAGTGGCGAGCGAAGTCACCCACCAGATCGGCCTTTTCCTGATCGAGGCGTCCTTCCAGCTTTTCCTCGAGTTGCTTGAGCAGATCCTCGCGACTGTCATCCTGTGCGACGTGTAACATCCTCACCTCGGTTGGCGGCGGCCACTTCACTGTGGCCTGTGTAAAGGTAGTGACGAGCGTGCTGTGCTGTGCTGCGCGGCGCTACGCATCCGGCGCTCCCGGCGCATTCGGCAAGCTTACGACAATCCCCACCCCACCCCCATCCAGATGCCCGCCTTCTCATGGAGCATGACGGTTACGCATCCCCCCTTGACAGCACGCTTGTGTTAGGCTCGGTGGCGCCTCAGGAGCGCCGTTCCAGCAAGACCCCGCACTCACAGTGATGGGTGAAGGGGAACTGGTCAAACAGAGCCAAACGAACGATGCGGTGCGTCCGGGTAAGCTGTTCGAGATTGACGGCCAGGGTGTCCGGATTGCATGAAATATAGACGATACGCGGGTATTCACTCAGCTGATCACAGCTGTCGGCGTCCAGACCGGCCCGCGGTGGGTCCACCAGCACTGTGGAGAAGTCATAGTCATCCAGGCACATCTCGTCCACTCGCCGACCTGTTTTCTCCCCTTTGAGCGCAGAAGAGAAGTCTTCGGCAGACATCCGCGCGACGAAGGCGTTGGTCACCGCGTTGGCCTCGAGATTGACCCTGGCGCTTGCCACCGAGGTGCGCGAGATCTCGGTGGCCAGAACCCGGCGGAAATTCTCCGCCAGGGCGATGGTGAAGTTGCCGTTGCCGCAGTAGAGCTCGACCAGATCCTGCTGTTGGCTGCCGACGGTCACCTCCCGCGCCCAGGACAGCATGGAAGCGCAGATGCGCGCATTGGGCTGGGTAAAGCTGTTTTCCACCTGCTGGTAGTGCAGGACCCTTCCATCCACCTCGAGACGCTCCCACACGTGATCACGGGTCAGCACCAGCCGCTGCTTGCGTGAGCGGCCGATGATCATCACCCCAAGCTCGCGCTCGAGTTCCCGGGCATCCCTCTCCCAGTCATCTTCCAGCGGGCGGTGGTAGATCAGGCTGATCAACGTCTCCCCCGCCAGGGTGGTCAGAAACTCCACCTGAAACAGCTTGCGTCGCATCACCGGATTGTCACGGATGGCGTCGAGCAGCGCCGGCATCAGGGCATTGATGCGTTCACTGGCCACCGCGAACTGGTCCATGCGCACCAGTCGCTTGTCGTCGGGGTCCTCGGGATTGACCTCGAACATCACATAGTAGAGATCGTCGCCCTCGTGCCAGACACGAAACTCGCAGCGTTGCCGATAGTGGCTCGGCGGTGACGGATACACCTCGAGCTCCGGCGGAGAAAACCGCGCGAACTGCTCGACCAGGCGATCACGCTTGGCGGCGAGCTGTTCGGCATAGCGTTCGGGTTCGACGACGGGTATGGCCACGGAAACTCCTGGAAAAACGATGAACAATGAACAAATGACGTGGGCGATGACGGCGTGGTCAGCGCCGCTGCCGAACGGTGTACAAGAAGTGGATCAAGCGCTGGGCACGTCCAGCAGACAAGGGGCCGCAAAGCCGAAGGAGGCAAGCCCTCGCGTCAGCCTTTCCGAGGCGTCCGTCGCATCCGACGAATCCCGCAACAGACTCGTGACCCAGGCCGCATCGAGACCGTGTCGGGCGTCCGGGGCCACCGCCACCTGGGCCGTCCGCCGGGCGATGGCGTCACCGGAGTCGACCCAGGTCACGGCCCGGGGCATGGCTTCGTCGAGCCAGCGACGCAGCAGGGGAAAGTGGGTGCAGCCCAGCACCACCGTATCGATACGGGCATCCTCCACCAACGCTGCCAGCGCCTGACGAACCACCGCAGGATCGATAGCGTGCCCCTGGATGGCGCGCTCCGCCTCGGCCACCAGTGCGTCGGCGGCCACCTTCTCGACCTGGCAGTGCGGCGCATAGCTGTCGATCAGCCGCTGGGTGTAGGGCCGGGCAACCGTTGCGCTGGTGGCCAGCAATGCCAGATGCCCGCTGCGACTGGCCTGGGCGGCCGGTTTGATCGCCGGCACCGTGCCCACCACCGGCACACTCAGGCGCTCGCGCAAGGCCTCCAGCGCCAGGGTGCTGGCGGTATTGCAGGCCACCACCAGGGTATCCGCGCCGGTGCGCTCTACCGCCGCCTGGCACACCGCGACGATCCGCTCGACCAGCCAATGGTCCGGCCGGGTACCGTAGGGCAGCATGGCGTTGTCGCAGCAGTAGGCAAGTGCCGTCTCGGGCAGATGACGTCGCAGCGCCTCCACCACGGAGAGCCCGCCCACGCCGGAGTCGAACACCAGCACAGGCCCGGCCATCAGCCCGCCTCCCTGACAGGCACACCCCTGCCCCACGGCCATCGCCGCAAGACAAGGGGAGGCAGGCCAGCGACAGATCGGGCTGCTATCGAGGGCGAACGAAGGCTGGGGCGAAGGATGGACAAGAGGCTCAGCAAGGGAAACGGCGCCTGTATCAACATGGGCGCCATTCTACCCGACATTGGCGGACCTGCATAAGCGCAGCAAGGACGCCCAACGATGCGCCAGTACGCTCAGGTGAGTGTGGACGTCATGCGGCCCGAACCGGAGTTCGGGCCGACGTCGTAGCGCTTGAGAAGCAAGGAGCAGACGAGGGGAAAGCCGATCAGGCGGGTACCGGCTCCTCGCGTAGCTCGGCATAAAGTTCCGGATAGGCCGCCTGGAGTCGCTCCAGTTCGGAGGTTGCGTTCTCCGGCAGGGAATGGGCCAGGCGATCGAGATCTTCGTCCGAGAAGTGCTCGCTGATCAGCGGGAAGAGTTCTTCACGCTCTTGGCGAAGGTAAGCACGGTGGCTGTCCAGGTATTGCTTGAGGTCATCGGCGAACTGGCCCATGGGGATGGCGACATCCATCAGGATCATGTCGATGTCACGGGATAGACGCGTCAGCCGGGCCTTGAGCTTGCGGTAGTCGCCGGACAGCTGCTCGGCCACTGCCTCGCTTTCGGGAGCCAGCTCCTTGAGACGGTCGGTACAGATCTGCTCCAGGGGCAGCGTGAAACCCGCCATGTAGTCGAGAATAAAGTCCACCACCTCCCTGACGAGCTGGAAGTTGGGCCGCTCTCCCTGAGCGAGGGTCTTTTGCTTGAGTTGCAGGACGTGCAGTATGCGCGCCATGTTGGCATGATCCCGTCGCAGTTGCTTTAGCATGGGCATGACGGAAACCTCCTGTGGTCAGCATGAGCTGAAGGCACCCTAGCTTAGACTGGCCTTCTCGGGTCAGGTTCCGGATCGTGCGGGAACCGGAATGTATCACCCTAGACGCATAATCGAGTTTTTGCCCGACGAAAATTGCCACATTCAGAAGGGTTGATTTCCTACACACCGCCTGAGCGTCGACCTCTGGCGCTCAATTCAATCTTGTCAGGAGTCGTCGATGGACATGTTCGAACAGGCCCACCAGGAAGACGCCGCGCCCCTGGCCTGGCGCATGCGCCCGAGGTCCCTGGACGACTACGTGGGCCAGCCTTCGCTGGTGGGGCCAGGCAAGCCATTGCGGCGCATGGTCGAAGCCGGACAGGTGCGCTCGATGATCCTGTGGGGGCCACCAGGCGTCGGCAAGACCACCCTGGCCGATATCCTCGCCAGCGCCTCCAGCGCACGCCTAGAGCGCTTGTCGGCGGTCATGGCCGGGGTCAAGGACATTCGCGAGGTGGTCGAGCGCGCCCGAGTGGCTCAGGGCCAGGGGCAGACCACGGTGCTGTTTCTCGACGAGATCCATCGCCTCAACAAGAGTCAGCAGGACGCCCTGCTGCCCCACGTCGAGTCGGGCCTTCTGACGTTGATCGGCGCTACCACCGAGAACCCTTCCTTCGAGGTCAATTCGGCGCTGTTGTCCCGGGCCCGTGTCCATGTGCTCAAGGCACTGGACGAGGCCGCGCTGATCGAG
>DJIP01000327.1:1379-15489 GCA_002433675.1 Halomonas halophila | reverse complement strand
CGCTGCGGCTTTCGGCTCGGCTTTTTCTTCAGCTTTCTCTACGGGGTTGGCGTCAGCCTTGGGAGCCTCGGCTGCAGCTTCAGGCTTGGGCTCAGTCTTGGCTTCGGGCTTCGCCCCAGTCTTGGCGTCAGCCTTGGGCTCAGTCTTGGCTTCGGGCTTCGCCTCAGCCTTGGGAGCCTCGGCTGCAGCTTCAGGCTTGGGCTCAGTCTTGGCTTCGGGCTTCGCCCCAGTCTTGGCGTCAGCCTTGGGGGCTTCGGCTTTTGCGTCGGCTTTAGCTTCGGCGTTGGCCTGCTCGGGCGTGGACTCCGCAGTGCTTGCCTGGCCTGCCTCGGGCTGAGCTTCCTGAGCGGCGGCCGCTTCCGCTTGCAGGCGTTGCTGCTCTTTCAGCGCCTCGGGGTTGATGGCGTGCTTGCGACTGCGGTTGCGCGGATTGTTGCGGGTGCGCTTGGGCTTGCTGTCCTTGGCAGCATCGCTGCTGGCAGCATCCGCCTGCTGGGTCTCACCACGGCTGGCGGAACGGGGCGACTTGTTGTCGTCGTTCTTGCGGCTATCCGGCTGGCGAGCGTCTTGCTGGCGGTTCTCCTGCTGACGGCCCTCCTGCTGACGACCTTCGGTCTGACGGTTGTCCTGCTGGCGGTTGTCGTCACGGCGAGAGCGCTGGCGGCTGTCGTTGCCGTCATTTCTGTCGGCTCGAGTGTCTGCCTTGCTGTCGGTGCGCGTGTCGTTCCGTGTCTCGCTGCGAGCGTCGGTACGGCCGTCGCTCTTCGCGGCCGGCTGGCGGCGTTCCTGCTGGCGACGGTCCTGATCGCGACGGTCCTGGCTGTTGCCATCGTTGCGGTTGGACCTGTTGCTGCTCTGGCGCTGGCCGCCCTGGCTGCCGCCACGACGATTGCGCTGTCGCGTGTCACTGCCGCGCTGCTGGCCGCTGTCGCTGCGCTGTTGGGCGCCGCGCTGAGCGCTGTCGTCTCGACTGGCGGATTGGGTGCGAGTGTTGCTCGTCCCTTTGCTGCCGCTCGTGGCGCCGTTGCCGGTCTCTTCCTCGCCGCCGAGGAAGCGGGCGAAGCCCTTGACCAGTCGACCGAACAGACCGGCGTTCTGAACCGCCTGGCGGGACTCGGCAGGGCTCTGCCGGGCTGACTGGCGATTGGCCTGAGGGCTCTGCCTGCGGCTGGACGACGAGGCCTGACGGCCAGATTGAGCGCCTTGACCACTGGGCTGACGACTGGACGGTGCGGGCTTGTCCTCGCTGGCGGCCTCTTCCTGGTTCAAGGAGGCGGGGGCAGGGGCGTTGTGGACCACGCTCTTGACCGCGGCTTCGGCGCGCTGCACCGGCTTGCCAAAGGCGGCATCCGGCTCCTTGCCGACTTCGGTGTCGGTGGACAGCTCGAAACTGGAGGCGTTGGCGGTGCCTTCCTCGTCGACGTGGTCGTCGCGCAGGCGCTGGACGTCGTAGTGGGGGGTGTCCATGTCCGGGCTTGGCAGGAGGACCACGCGGACGCCCTGGCGACGCTCGATGTCGGCCAGGATGGCGCGCTTCTCGTTAAGCAGGTAGGTAGCGACAGGCACCGGCAGGATGGCGCGGATCTGAGCGCTGCGCTCCTTCATGGCCTCTTCTTCGATCAGGCGCATGACCGACAGCGAGAGCGAACGCACATCGCGGATGGTGCCCTGGCCATCACAGCGGGGGCACACCACGCCGCTGGTTTCGCCGAGGGACGGGCGCAGACGCTGACGCGACATTTCCATCAGGCCAAAGCGCGAAATACGGCCGATCTGTACCCGGGCGCGGTCGAGCTTGAGAGCATCGCGAGCGCGGTTTTCGACCTCGCGCTGGTTGCGTGCTGGCCCCATGTCGATGAAGTCGATGACCACCAGGCCGCCGATGTCACGCAGGCGCAACTGGCGAGCGATCTCGTCGGCCGCCTCCAGATTGGTCTGCAGCGCGGTTTCCTCGATGTCGCTGCCGCGTGTCGCTCGCGCCGAGTTGATGTCGATGGACACCAGCGCCTCGGTGTGGTCGATCACGATGGAGCCACCGGAAGGCAGTTTCACTTCACGCTCGTAGGCGGTCTCGATCTGTGACTCGATCTGGAAGCGCGAGAACAGCGGCACCTCGTCGGCGTACAGCTTGATCTTCTGCTGGTAGGACGGCATCACCTGGCGAATGAAGGCCAGTGCCTCCTGGTGCACCTCGGGGCTGTCGATCAGTACCTCGCCGATATCCTGGCGCAGGTAGTCGCGCATGGCGCGAATGATCACGTTGGACTCGCGGTAGATCAGGAAGGGGGCGGCGCGCTTGCCGGCTTCCTCGGTGATGGATTCCCACACCTGTACCAGGTAGTCGAGGTCCCACTGCAGCTCTTCGGGCGTCCGGCCAATGCCGGCGGTGCGCACGATCAGGCCCATCTTGTCGGGTACGCTGAGCTGGCCCATGGCTTCCTTCAGCTGGGCACGTTCCTCGCCTTCGATACGACGCGAGATGCCGCCCGCGCGGGCGTTGTTGGGCATCAACACCAGGAAGCGGCCCGCCAGGCTGACAAAGGTGGTCAGCGCAGCGCCCTTGTTGCCACGTTCTTCCTTGTCGACCTGAACGATGACTTCCTGGCCTTCCTTCAGCACCTCCTTGATGCTGGGGCGGCCGGAAGGCTCCTTGACGAAGTACTCGCGAGCAATTTCCTTGAGGGGCAGAAAACCGTGGCGTTCGGCGCCGAAATCGACAAAGGCGGCTTCGAGGGAGGGTTCCACGCGGGTGATCTTACCGCGATAGATATTGGCTTTTTTCTGTTCCCTGGCACCGGATTCGATGTCCAGGTCGTACAGGCGTTGTCCATCCACCAGGGCGACACGCAGCTCTTCGGGCTGGGTCGCGTTGATGAGCATCCGTTTCATGTTGTCTCGCAATATGGGCGCGCCGGAGGGCGCCCATGGGCAACGGCAAGGGTGAACCGTTGGTGCAGCGTGCTTGTGCTCAGCGCATGTCGCGGAAGCTGCGCCCGGCCGCAACGTCAATCCATCAGGAACGTCACGGCATGATCATGTTGAGTACGGGGCGGAGGGAGGACATGTCTCGGTGGGGCCTTGCCCATCCGGTCCTGCCGTCACCGCCAACACCTGGCATTCATCGATTCACCGCTGCCGGCCTCCGGCACGGTGTTGTACGTCTCCCGGCGACGGTCCACTCCTTCGGATAGGCATCCAGCTGGGGCGGGGCGCGCCGGGCTCGGTGTTGTCACTTGACATCGGCGGCGGGACCTCGGTGGGTCGTCGCGGCCTCTGTGGCAAACGCTGTGTCAGTCACGTTTCGCTCGGGCCTGCGTGTCTAGTCGTGCAGGCGCTTGCAGGGGTCAATCGGACCCGGGGAGCGAACAAGCAATATAACAGCAATGCCAGGGGTCAGCAATTGGCGACAAGCTGCGCTAGAATGGCGCTTTATTGCGGGTTTCGAGTGGGGTGACAGCGTGGCCGAAGGGCGTGAAGTGCAGTGGGTGGAAGTGACCGAAGGCCAGGTCGGCCAGCGCGTCGACAATTTTCTGATGAGTCGCCTCAAGGGCGCCCCCCGTTCGCTGGTGTATCGCATCGTGCGCAAGGGCGAGGTGCGCGTGAACAAGAAGCGGGTCAAGGCGGATACCCGTCTGGCGCTGGGCGATCTGGTGCGGATTCCCCCGCTCAAGCTGGCGCCGCAGGAGGCAGTGCGCGAGGTCAGCGATAGTCTGCGTAACCTGCTGGCCGGCAGCGTGCTGCTCGAAGGGCCTGACTGGATGGTCCTGAACAAGCCGTCGGGGCTGGCGGTGCACGGCGGCAGTGGTGTCAAGATCGGGCTGATCGAGGCGCTGCGTCAGGTGCGCGAGGACCTGGATTTCCTCGAGCTGGTGCACCGACTGGATCGGGATACGTCGGGGTGTCTGCTGCTGGCCAAGTCCCGCCCGGCGCTGCTGGCGCTGAACCAGTCTCTCAAGCAGCACAAGATGAACAAGCAGTACCTGGCGCTGGTAGCGGGCCGCTGGCCAGCCCGCCGGGATTTCGTCAGTGCCCGCCTGGACCGCTACGATGCCGGCAACGGTGAACGTCGAGTCAGGGTCGATCCGCAGGGCAAGGTGGCGCGGACTCGCTTTGCCGTGCGTGAGACCTTTGCCGGTGCAACCCTGGTGGAGGCGGAGCCGATCACCGGGCGTACCCACCAGATTCGCGTCCACGCCGCCCATGCCGGACACGTGCTGCTGGGCGACGACAAGTACGGCACCCGGGAAGGTGGTCGCCTCGGTCGCGAGTTGGGGCTGGAGCGCCTGTTCCTGCACGCCGCCTCCTTGACCTTCCCCGAGCCGACCAGTCAGCGGCCGGTACAGATTCGTGCCCCCCTGGACGATGCCCTGGAAACTGTGCTCGACAAGGCTCGGCGGCGACAGTGAAGGATGTCGCCGGCGACCTTGCCTGATGCTGGGCCTGTGGCAAGAAAGACTGAAATTACAGTGCGCTAAATGAGCAAGTGTGGGTGAATCGCTGAGTCTGGCAGGCGTTGTGAGGCCGTGCCGGGCAGGCGGGCCAGGTTGCCAAACGATCGTCCTCGGCCAAGGATTCAGGTAAGGCATCGGCGGTTTGCGCCGACGATGCGCCCATGAGTCTTTGGAGGGTAGGACGGTCATGCGTGTCATCAGCGAAAGAGAACAGTTTCCCGGTCACGACGGCAACCAGCTGGCGGCGCGGTTCGACCGGCCGGAGGTGGGTGAGCCCCAGGCGGTGGCGATCTTCGCCCATTGCTTCACCTGTACCAAGGATATCCTCGCCGCCAAGCGCATCGCGGCGCGACTGGTGTCGCGGGGCGTGGCGGTATTGCGTTTCGATTTCACCGGCCTTGGTCATTCCGAGGGTGAGTTCGCCAATACCCACTTCAGCTCCAATGTGGATGATCTGGTGGCCGCCGCCAAGCACCTCGAGGGGCGTGGGTTGTCGCCGTCCTTGCTGGTCGGTCATTCGCTGGGCGGTGCGGCGGTGATCGCCGCCGCCGAGCGTCTGCCCGGGGTCAAGGCGGTGGCGACCGTCGGTGCGCCCTACGATCCGGCCCATGTGGTGCACAATTTCGGCTCGAACCTCGACGTCATCGAGCGCGAAGGGGAGGCCGAGCTGGTCCTGGCGGGTCGTCCCTTTACCATTCGCAAGGCCTTTATCGAAGACCTCCAGGGGCAGCGTCAGCACGAGCGTATCGAGAACCTGGGGCGTCCGCTGCTGGTACTGCACGCGCCCAATGACGAAACGGTCGAGATCGACAATGCCTCGGCGATATTCACCGCCGCTCGCCACCCCAGAAGCTTTGTGTCGCTGGATGATGCCGACCACCTGCTGACCCGGCCCCAGGACGCCGAGTACGCCGCTGAGGTCATCGTCGGCTGGGCATCGCGCTATCTGGGCCTGGAGGCGCCCAAGCCACCCGCGGGAGCGCCTGAAGGCGTCACCCGGGTATCTGAAGCCGATCCTGCTGGCTTTCGCCAGGACGTGGTGGCCGGTGCGCACCATCTGCTGGCCGACGAGCCGCTTTCCTACGGAGGCACCAATCTCGGCTTTACGCCCTACCAGTTGCTGGCGGCGGCGCTCGGCTCCTGCACGGCGATGACCGTGCGCAGCTACGCCAGGCGCAAGAAGTTGCCGCTCGATGATGTCACCGTGGACGTTTCCCACGACAAGATTCACGCCAAGGATTGTGGCGAATGCGAGGCGACCAGTGGCAAAATCGACCGCTTCGAACGTGTCCTTTTCCTGACGGGGGAGCTCGACCAGGAGGCCCGCGACAAGCTCCTGGCCATCGCTGACCTGTGTCCGGTGCATCTGACGCTGGAAGGCAAGGCCAGGGTGGTGACTCGGCTGGCCGACTAGGCTTGCGGGCGTGGGCCGCTGTCACCGGCAGTCGCGGCGTCTGGCGGTCTGTGGTGCTGCGCCGAGCCGGTCTACTGGCTCGAGTGACCCATCATCGGGGAGGAGGCATTTATCCATGGGCGATGGCGTGGACGCCGTCGTCTCTCGAGGAGTTGTCTCTTGCGCTATGACCTGACCATCTTTGACTGGGATGGCACCCTGATGGATTCCATCGCCCGGATCGTATCCTGCATGCAGGCGGCCGGCCGCGAGGCCGAGTGGGGCGAGCTGGGGGAGGGCGAGATTCGCGATATCATCGGTCTCGGCCTGCCGGAAGCCATCGCCACCTTGTGTCCGGGTATCCAGCCGGAGCAGGCCGAGCGTTTGAAGGCTCGCTATGCATGGCACTTCGTCGAGGGTGATGCCACCCCGGTCACCTTCTACCCCGGTGTCGAGGCGGGGCTGGCATCGCTGGCCTCGACCTCGGCGCTGGCCGTGGCCACTGGCAAGAGTCGTCGCGGGCTCGATCGTATCTTCCGCCAGAGCGACACCGGTCGCTTCTTTCGTGCCAGTCGTACCGCCGACGAGACGCGCTCCAAGCCGGATCCCTTGATGCTGGTGGAGCTGCTCGACGAGTGCGGCGTCGACGCCTCCCGCGCCGTCATGATCGGCGATACCGAGTACGATATGGAGATGGCGCGTGCCATCGGCATGCCCCGCATCGCCGTCTCGTACGGTGTGCACGATGTGCAGCGGCTGTCGCGCAGTGAGCCGCTGCTGGTGGCGGATCGCTTCGATCAGGTGCTGGATCACCTGGCTGGCTAAATCTCGTTGATCGTCTGACAAGTCGTCTTTTTCCTGGTTGTCGCCAGGCTTGCAAGGAGTGGTGGGATGTCGGATACCCCCAAGGATGACCCCTGGACCCAGGGGGAGATGTCGTCGTCCAGCGGCAGCGGGCAGGCTGAATCGGGCGTCGGCAGTGGGCCGGCTGAATCTGCTGACAGCGCCGAAGTTTTGCGGGAGCGCCAGCGCCTTGCCCAGATCGAGAGCATGGATCGCTGGATTCAGAGCGTACTGGTCGAGCAGCGGCGCGGTCGGCGCTGGAAGCTGTTCTTTCGTTTCGCCTGGCTGGCGCTGCTGCTGGGAGTGGCGGCGCTGGTGGGGTATGCGCTGCTGATGGCGCCCGGCGAGGAGCGGGTGCAGGCCAGGCATCTGGGGGTGGTCAAGGTCGATGGCGTGATCGACAGCGAGTCGCCGGCCAACGCCGAGCGCCTGATCGAAGGCATCGAAGCCGCCTGGGAGTCGCCTGACAGTGCTGCGGTGGTGTTGCATATCAACAGTCCAGGCGGCAGTCCGGTGCAGTCGCAGCGGGTCTACAATGCGGTGATGGCGTTGCGCGAGAGCGGTGACAAGCCGATCGTCGCGGTGGTCGAGGATCTGGGTGCCAGCGGCGCCTATTACATGGCGGCGGCTGCGGACGAGATTGTTGCCGCGCCGTCCAGTCTGGTTGGCTCCATCGGCGTGATCTACGCAGGCTTCGGGTTGGAGGGGGCCATCGATGACCTGGGCGTCGAGCGTCGTATCTTCACTGCGGGCGACAACAAGGCCTTTCTCGATCCTTTTTCCGAGATGCGTCCCGAGCAGCAGGCGTTCTGGCAAGAGGTGCTGGATACGACCCATCAGCAGTTCATCGATGCGGTCAAGGCAGGGCGAGGTGATCGTCTTGCCGATGATCCCCGGATCTTCAGCGGCCTGATCTGGACCGGTGAGCAGGCGCTGGAGCTGGGCCTGGTGGATCGCCTGGGCACCTTGGACGAAGAGGCCCGGAAATGGCTCGACGAGCCGCGAGTCGAGGATTACACCCCATCCCAGGATGCCTTCGATCGCCTGGCCCGGCGTTTCGGTCTGGGCGTTGCCCAGTGGATGGGGCTGCCCCAGGCGTCATCCCCGGTGCGTTACCAGTTGCCCTGATCGCTGTCGGTGACAGTTGAATCGCATAGCCCCGGGGCTATTCCGGGGTTATGCCGGGGCAGGTCCGGGGCGATTCCGGAGCTATCCCGGGGCTATCCCGGGGCTATGCGCGAAAGCTCGGTGAGCGCAGACGCCCTCTATACAACACCCAGGGGGTCGGCGCCTGCCTCGCGTAGCCACCGGCACAGCAGAATCAGGGGGAGGCCAATCAGGCTGTTCGGGTCCTCGCCCTCCAGGCGCTCGAACAGGGTGATGCCGAGACCCTCCATGCGAAAGCTGCCGGCGCACTGAAGCGGCTGCTCACGTTCGACGTAGGTGCTGATCTCGGTATCGGTGAGGCGGCGAAAGATCACATCATAGTGCTGGTAGCCGACCCAGTGGCGATGCTCGGCGGTGTCGAGCAGCGCCAGTCCAGTGACAAAGCGCACCCGCTGCCCCGAGAAGGCGCGTAGTTGTGCGCAGGCGCGCTCCTGGGTGTGGGGTTTGCCCAGGATCTGGTCGTCGAACAGCGCCACCTGGTCGGAGCCGATGATCAGATGGCGAGAGTAGGCGTCGGCCAGCGCTTCGGCCTTGGTCAGCGACAGCCGCTGCACCAGTGATGTGGGCGTCTCGCCGGCGCGGCGGGTCTCGTCGATGTCAGGGCTCGCCCAGGAGAAGGGCAGTCCCAGGCGTTCGAGCAGTTCGCGGCGCCAGGGGGAGCTGGAGGCAAGCACCAGTGGGGTCATGCGTCTTTCCTTGTCGTGTGTGGAGTCGTGTCGGGGAGGCCCGCTACGGGCAGGTTGTGCTCGCCGGGTTCGAGCGGATTCCGGGACATGGTAACCTATTGAGCACAGGGCTTTGACAGAGGCGGAGCGAGTGCCTATCATTGCGCGCCTATGTTGACCTCACGATTGCCCGGCCGGGTCGAGCCCTACAAGCTCGCCGCCCAAGCCGAACACCTCGAAGGCCTGGTGGCGCTGGCCGACATGAGTCGCCTGACCGAAGAGGTTGGCGCTCAACAGGGCGATGCCAGCGCCTGGCTGGAATTCGCCATCGACGCTCAGGGGCGTCGGGTGATCCGGGGGCGCCTGGAGGCCGAACTGCAGCTGCCGTGTCGCCGCTGTCTTCAGCCCATGGCCCAACATGTCACGAGCGACTTCCTGCTCGGGCTCGTCAGCAGTGACGACCTGGCCGCCGATCTGCCGAGCACCCATGAACCGGTGCTGGTGGAGAATGAACAGCTGGACCTTCTGGGCGTGGTCGAGGATGAGCTCATCCTCAGTCTGCCCCAGGTGGTCTACCACGACGAGTCAGAGTGTCCTGTCTCGCGCGACCAGCTGAGCAGCGGGGCGGATGCCGAAGTCTCGGAAGCGCCCTCTGGCAGTCCCTTTGACGTGCTCAAGCGCCTCAAGGGCAACACCGATACCTGATCGATTTTTTGTGGAGTGATTTCCCATGGCAGTTCAGCAGAACCGTAAGACCCGTTCCAAGCGCGGCATGCGTCGTAGCCACGACGCTCTGAGTGCACCGACCCTGTCCCAGGACAAGGAGACCGGCACCACTCACCTGCGTCACCACGTCTCTCCGGACGGTTTCTATCGCGGCCGCAAGGTCGTCGACGTATAAGTTGACGACGCCTCGATAGCGCCTGGCCGCCGGGATGCGGATTGCCGTAGATGCCATGGGCGGGGACAAGGGTCCTCGCGCCACCGTGGCGGGGGCGGCCAGGGCAGTCATCGAGGATCCGCAGCTCGAGATTCAGCTGTTCGGCCCTGTGGGCCTGCTGAATGACGAGATTTCACGCCTGCCGCGGCCTCTGGCCGCGGCGGCGTCGCATCTGCACCTGTGTGACGCGCCCGACGTCATCCCCGCCGATATGCGCGCCTCTCAGGCGCTGCGACGAGGTCATGCTTCAAGCATGGCTCGCATGCTTGACTGTGTGGCGGCGGGTGAGGCCGATGTCGGCGTCAGTTCCGGCAATACTGGCGCCTTGATGGCGCTGTCACGTCGTGCCCTCGGCATGGTCCCGGGGGTGCCGCGCCCGGCTATCAGTACAGCGATTCCGACGCGAGGCGACGGGCGCTGCTATTTGCTTGATCTGGGTGCCAATGTGGATGTGTCAGCGGAGCGCCTGGTGGACTTCGCCCTGATGGGCGATATCATGGCGCGCCACGTCGATGGTCTGACGGCTCCGCGGATCGCCTTGCTCAATGTTGGGGTGGAGTCGACCAAAGGCTCGCTGGCGGTACAGCAGGCCGATGCGGCGCTGCGCCAGGTGGCCGGGATCGACTATCTTGGCTTTATCGAGGGCGATGGCGTGTTTGCCGGTCAGGCGGACGTCGTTGTCTGTGACGGCTTCGTCGGCAATGTGCTGCTCAAGGCCAGCGAGGGGCTGGCCAAGATGCTGGTCGGTCGCGTCCAGGCGACCTTCGAGGCGCACTGGGGGAGTCGACTGGTGGGGATGCTGGCCCGGCCTGCGCTCAAGCGATTGAAGAGTGAACTGGATCCGGTTCGCTACAACGGCGCCAGCCTGCTGGGGCTGGCGGGTATTGTAATAAAGAGTCATGGCAGCTGTGACGCTCAGGGATTTTACTATGCCCTGAAGCGCGCCTCCCAGGAGGTCAGCCGTGACTTGCCGAGCCGGCTGGAGGCCGAGCTCGACCATCGTCGTCCATCTTCCGGCCCCTTATCCGGGGGTAGTGTGGGTATGGATGATGGCCAACAAGAGCTATAGGTGATCAAGATGACTCAACCGCTTGCCCTTATCTTCCCTGGGCAGGGGTCGCAACAGGTCGGCATGCTGCGCGATCTGGCCGAACGCTACAGCGTGGTGAGGACGACCTTCGAGGAGGCCTCGGAGGCGCTGGGTTACGACCTGTGGCAGGTGGTCCAGGAAGGTCCCGCGGAGGCGCTCAACGCCACCGCCTGCACCCAGCCGGCACTGTTGGCGTCCAGCGTGGCGATCTGGCGCGTGTGGCAGGAGCTCGAGGGCCCCCGCCCTGGCGCCATGGCCGGTCATAGTCTCGGCGAATACAGCGCCATGGTGTGCGCCGGCGCGCTTTCCTTTGCGGAAGGGGTTCGTCTGGTTCGCCTGCGTGGTGAAGCCATGCAGCAGGCCGTGCCGGCCGGGCAGGGCGCCATGGCGGCGATCCTCGGTCTGGATGACGCGGCCGTCGAGCAGGCCTGCGCCAAGGCTGCCGACGGGGACGTGGTCGCTGCCGTCAACTACAATGCTCCCGGGCAGGTGGTGATCGCCGGCAGCAAGGCCGCCGTGGATCGCGCCATCGCCGCCTGTCAGGAGGCCGGGGCCAAGCGTGCGATGCCGCTGCCGGTGTCGGTGCCGTCCCACTGTGAGCTGATGCGGCCGGCCGCCGAGCGGCTGGAGCAGGCGCTTGGCGATATCGAGCTCAAGGCGCCGCGCTATACCGTGGTGCAGAATGTCGATGCCCAGGCCCACGCCGATGTGGCCACCCTGCGCACTCGTCTGATCGAGCAGCTCTACCAGCCGGTGCGCTGGGTCTCCTGTGTCGAGAAGATGGTCGACGGCGGTGCCGAGGTGTTTATCGAGTGCGGGCCCGGCAAGGTTCTCACCGGCCTCAACAAGCGTATTGCCCGAGGCAGTCGCGGACTGGCGGTCAACGACCCCGACAGTCTCAGCGCCGCCCTGGAGCTGGCTCGCGAGATCAATTGATCGAAAGCCTCCTGGCCCGGCGCTGTGCCGGGCGACAACGACGAAGCAATGGAAGTGACCATGACAACCGAGCCTAGAGTCGCCCTGATTACCGGGGCCAGCCGCGGTATCGGCCGTGCCATCGCCCACGAGCTGGGGCGGCAGGGACGTATCGTGATCGGCACCGCCACCACCGATGCCGGTGCCGACCGCATCGACGCGGACCTCAAGGAACAGGGGTTTCAGGGCGCAGGGCGCCGCCTCGACGTCACCGATCCGACCAGCGTCGAAGCGCTGCTGAAGTCGATCAACGATGAATTTGGTGCGCCGACCATCCTGGTCAACAATGCCGGTATCACCCGAGACAACCTGCTGATGCGGATGAAGGAAGACGAGTGGGATGGCGTGCTCGACGCCAACCTCAAGTCGGTCTTTCGCCTCAGCAAGGCCTGCCTGCGCGGCATGAGCAAGGCCCGTTGGGGACGCATCGTCTCCGTCAGCTCGGTGGTCGCCACCATGGGCAACGCAGGCCAAAGCAACTATGCTGCCGCCAAGGCGGGCATGGAAGGCTTCACCCGGGCGCTGGCGCGCGAGGTGGCCTCCCGTGCCATCACCGTCAACGCCGTGGCGCCTGGCTTTATCGCCACCGACATGACCCAGGCGCTGTCCGAGGATCAGCAGACGATGCTCAAGGGGCAGGTGCCTCTGGCGCGTCTGGGGCAGCCCGAGGAAATCGCCGCGGCGGTCGGGTTCTTGACCAGCGATAGCGCAGCCTATATCACTGGCGAAACCCTGCACGTCAATGGCGGGATGAACATGCGCTGAATGCGCTTCCTGCGTGTGTTGCGTCGACCCGAAGGGGTCTATAAACTACCCCGCAGTTTACTTGCGGAATTAACCAGCTGGTCATCAGAACGGCTAACGTGAACGACTGGAGTATGTCTAAATGAGCACCATCGAAGAGCGCGTGAAGAAAGTTGTGGCAGAGCGCCTGAACGTCAAGGAAGAAGATATTCAGAACTCCTCTTCCTTCACCGAGGACCTGGGCGCTGATTCCCTGGACACCGTTGAGCTGGTGATGGCGCTGGAAGAGGAATTCGATACCGAAATTCCTGATGAAGAAGCCGAGAAAATTACCACCGTTCAGGAAGCGATCGACTACGTCAACGCCAACCAGTAAGACCGGCTCGGAGTTTCGAGTCAGTCTGCCGGTGGCGGCGATGGCCGCTTGCTGAAAGGCGGGGATGCAATCCCCGCGAAAGCCGTCCTGGTTTACCAGGGCGGCTTTTGCGTATCCAGGCCCCGCAGGTAGGGCCCTGTGCCAGCTCCCGGTAAAGCCTCGGCGCCGGGGGGAGCACAGCGGCCTGTGTCTCGGGTATAATGCGCGCAACCGACGGTCCTCCACAGTTGGGCCGTAACTTTTTGGATGTCTGGAGGAAAGCTGATGTCTCGTAGAAGGGTAGTGGTGACGGGCCTCGGCCTGGTCACACCGGTGGGCAACACCGTCAAGGAAAGCTGGGACAGCATCCTGGCCGGCAAGAGCGGTGTGGCGCCCATCGAGCACTTCGATGTCAGCGGCTTCAACACGCGCTTCGGCGGTTCGGTGAAGGACTTTGATATCAGCCCCTACCTGAACCCCAAGGATGCCAGGAAGATGGACCTGTTCATCCAGTACGGTATCGCCGCGGGGGCTCAGGCCATCGAGGACGCCGGTATCGAGTGTACCGACGAAAATGCCGATCGCATCGGCGTGGCCATCGGCTCGGGGATCGGTGGGCTGCCGATGATCGAGCACAACCACAACGCGCTCAACAAGAGCGGCGCCCGGCGCATCTCGCCATTCTTCGTGCCCGGTTCCATCATCAACATGATCTCGGGCAATCTGGCGATTCAGCATGGCTTCCGTGGTCCCAACATCGCCATCACCACCGCCTGCACCACCGGCACCCATAATATCGGCTACAGCGCCCGCACCATCGCATA
Organism: Halomonas halophila; assembly: GCA_002433675.1. Classification (GTDB taxonomy): domain Bacteria; phylum Pseudomonadota; class Gammaproteobacteria; order Pseudomonadales; family Halomonadaceae; genus Halomonas; species Halomonas salina_B. The sequence goes on along the minus strand of DJIP01000327.1, from coordinate 2,042 downwards.
CGGCGACGCCGACGTGATGGTCTGTGGCGGCGCCGAGATGGCGACCACACCGTTGGGGCTGGGTGGCTTCTCCGCCGCGCGGGCACTGTCCACCCGCAATGACGATCCCCAGGCGGCCAGCCGTCCCTGGGACAAGGATCGCGACGGTTTCGTGCTGTCCGACGGCGCCGGTGTGGTAGTGCTGGAAGAGTACGAGCACGCCAAGGCACGTGGGGCGACCATCTATGCCGAGCTGATCGGTTTCGGCATGAGCGATGACGCCTACCACATGACCCTGCCGCCGGAAGACGGCCGCGGCGCGGCGGCCTCCATGGCCAACGCGATCAAGGACGCCGGCATCGACGCCAGCGAGATCGACTACATCAATGCCCACGGCACCTCGACCGCCGCCGGCGACCTGGCCGAGAGCCGCGCGGTGGAGAAGGTCATGGGCAGCGCCGCCGAAAGCGTCGCGGTCAGCTCCACCAAGTCGATGATCGGCCACCTGCTCGGCGCCGCCGGTGCGGTGGAGGCGGTATTCAGCATCCTGGCGATTCGTGACCAGGCGCTGCCGCCCACCATCAACCTGGACAACCCCCAGGAAGGGTGCGTGCTCGACTACGTGCCGCATACCGCCCGGGACGCCAAGGTCGACGTGACCCTGTCCAACTCCTTCGGCTTCGG
>DJIP01000327.1:0-1000 GCA_002433675.1 Halomonas halophila | reverse complement strand
CCGAGCCGACATTGCCCCTGAGTGATCGGGGGCTGGCCTACGGCGATGGCCTGTTCGAGACGGTGCTGGTGCGCGACGGCTCGCCGCTGTTGTGGTCTGAGCACCTGGCGCGACTGCTGAAGGGCTGCCGGGTGCTCGACCTGCCCCCGCCTCGCGCAGAGGATCTGGCGTCCTGCCTCGCCGGCGTGGGGCCGGGACTGGGCGTGCTCAAGCTGGTCTACACCCGGGGCAGCGGTGGCCGGGGCTACGCGCCGCCGGCGTCCGCAAGCCCCAGACTCGAGGCGCTGTGGTCGAGCTTCGCACCAGATCAACAGCGCTGGGCGGCCGGGGTCAGGGTGCGTCGCTGCCGCCTGCGCCTGGCACGCCAGCCTGTGCTTTCCGGGATCAAGCATCTGGCCCGTCTCGAGAACGTGCTGGCACGATCCGAGTGGCGCGATCCCGACATCGCCGAGGGGCTTCTCGAGGATGATCGAGGCCAGCTCGTCGAAGCCACCGCCATGAACGTGTTCTTTCTCCCCTGGGGCGCCAAACAGGTGTCGACCCCGCCGCTGGATCAGTGCGGCGTGGCGGGCACCCTGCGAGCCGCCTTGCTGGATCAGGGCGCGGTGGTGGAGGCGCCATTGCTGGCCGACGAGCTGCCGTCCTGCGAGGCTTTATGGCTTGGCAACAGCGTCCAGGGCGTGTGGCCGGTCACGCGGCTCGACGACAGCGATGGGCAGCCCCAGCATGGCTGGCAGCTGAAGGATGTCCACCGCGCCTTTCAGCACCGAGCCCACCGCCTGCTGGGCTATGCCGGGCCCGGCTGAGTCAGCCGGGGCCTTGCGCCTGCAGCGCCGGCATCCGGTTGCCGTACTATCCTGACCGCTTCAGACAGCGCCGTGAGCCGGCGCGACCAGACTAAGGAACTTCCATGCGCACCGCGCTCAAGGTCTTGCTCATTCTTGTCGTCATTGCCGCTATTGGTGGCTATGGCGCCTATCACTATTGGCAGACGCGTCTG
>DJIP01000144.1 GCA_002433675.1 Halomonas halophila | reverse complement strand
GCTTCCTCGTAGCCGGTGGTGCCGTTGATCTGGCCGGCGAAAAACAGGTTGTGGATAAACTTGGTTTCCAGCGAGTGCTTCAGATCCCGCGGATCGAAGAAATCATACTCGATGGCGTAGCCCGGACGGGTGATATGGGCCCGCTCGAGTCCTTCGATGGAGCGCACCACCTTGAGCTGCACGTCGAAGGGCAAGGAGGTCGAAATACCATTTGGGTATAGCTCGTGGGTATCCAGACCTTCCGGCTCGACGAATACCTGGTGGCTGGTCTTGTCGGCGAAGCGGTGGACCTTGTCTTCGATGGACGGGCAGTAACGCGGCCCGACCCCTTCGATCACCCCGGAGAACATCGGTGAGCGATCGAGATTGTCGAAGATGATCTCGTGGGTGCGCTCGTTGGTGTGGGCGATATGGCAGCTTACCTGGCGCGGATGCATGTCCCGCGACCCCAGGTAGGACATCACCGGTGTCGGACTGTCGCCGGGCTGCTCCTCGAGGCGCGAGAAGTCGACGCTCTTGGCATCGATGCGCGGCGGGGTGCCGGTCTTCAGGCGATCGACCCGAAACGGCAAGGCGCGCAGACGCTCGGCCAAGGCGTTGGAGGGCGGGTCGCCGGCACGACCACCACGGCTGTTGTCCAGCCCGATGTGGATCACCCCGCCGAGGAAGGTGCCGGTACACAGCACCACGGTCTCGGCCAAAAAACGCAGTCCGGTCTCGGTGACCACGCCACGCACGGTGTCCTGGTCGACGATCAGATCGCCGGCGGCCTGCTGGAACAGAGTCAGATTCGGCTGGTTTTCCAGCATGCCGCGAATCGCGGCCTTGTAGCGCACACGGTCGGCCTGGGCACGGGTCGCCCGAACCGCAGGGCCCTTGCGGGCGTTGAGCACGCGAAACTGGATCCCGCCCAGGTCCGTCGCCAATCCCATGGCGCCGCCGAGGGCGTCGATTTCCTTGACCAGATGACTCTTGCCGATCCCGCCAATGGCGGGATTGCAGGACATCTGGCCCAGGGTCTCGATGTTGTGGGTCAACAGCAGGGTCTGGCAACCCATGCGGGCAGAGGCCAGGGCAGCTTCCGTTCCAGCATGGCCACCGCCGATGACGATGACGTCAAAGCGGTCGGGATACTCCAAGGTTCACCTCGTTCGGCGCAGCGCGCCAGCGGTCTGGATATTGGGTTCGTACGAAAAATAGCCGGCCAGTATAAACCCTCCTGTGGGTAAACGTCAGGGTTTTCCACACCCCGTCTGTCAGGCGAGAGCTCCACTTACCTATCTATAAAATAATAAAAGAATAAGAAAAGAAGTTCTGTAGTGGTTGTAACTACTAGTGTGGACACTTTCTGTGGAAAAACCATTTAAACCATTGGAAATCAAACGTCTACAATGTTGATCCTTTGTTGGACAAGGGGCGTACCAGCGTTTGATGGCGTGTGATCTGCCTGTGGACACAATACCGACTTGCCCACAGGGCTCGGCTTCCACCAGTTATCCACCGAGCTCGGGGGTGGTTGTCACCGCGACGGTGAACAACTCGTCGACTTGCCCACAGGCCCCGTGACAGTGGGCTTTGCAGCCAAATGTGAAAAATCTTGTCCACAGCCCCAAAAAACCAAAAAAACGCCCTGTCGATGACTCGACAGGGCGTTTCAGAGGCTCGAACGGGCGGTTTTTTCAGTGCTTGAGCACCCGCGCCAGGAAGCTCTGGGTACGTTCATTCTGCGGATTGTCGAAGACCTCTTCGGGCTTGCCCTGCTCGACGATCTCGCCCTTGTGGATGTAGATCACGCGGTCGGCGACCTCCCGGGCGAAGCCCATCTCGTGGGTCACGATCATCATCGTCATGCCTTCTCTGGCGAGCTCACGCATGGCGTCGAGCACCTCACCGATCATCTCCGGGTCCAGCGCCGAGGTGGGCTCGTCGAACAGCATCAGCCGCGGTTCCATGGCCAGTGCACGAGCCAGGGCCACGCGCTGCTGCTGACCGCCAGAGAGCTGGGTCGGGTACTTGTCGGCCTGGTCCTTGATGCCGACCCGATCGAGCAGCCGTTCTGCGCTGGCCTCGGCCTTGTCACGGCTTTCGCCGCGCACCTTCATCGGGGCCAGGGTGACGTTGTCACGCACGCTGAGGTGAGGGAACAGGTTGAACTGCTGGAACACCATGCCGACCTCGGTGCGGATGGTCTGCAGTGCCTGGCTGGCCTTGCCGTCGGGCTTGAGGTCGTTGCCGTCGACCCTCAGCGCGCCCTGCTGGAATTCCTCCAGGCCATTGACACAGCGGATCAGGGTCGACTTGCCGGAGCCACTGGCGCCGATGACGACCACCACTTCGCCCTGGGCCACCTCAAGGTCGATGTTCTTGAGCACGTGGAGCGAGCCGAAGTGCTTGTTGAGTTTGTCGATACGGACGATGGGCTCGCCCTGGGCGTGAGAGGCTGGGTTCATGTCGGAATTTTCCATGGGATGTTGCACCTCACTGGCCCACCAGGCCCTTGCGCTCGAGCATGCGCAGGGCGAAGGACAAGGAAAGTGTGATGGCAAGATAGAGCAGCGCCACCATCAGATAGACCTCCAGGGCGGTGAAGGTGGTGGCGATGTAGATCTGGCCCTGGCGCACCAGCTCGCCAACGCCGATGACGGCGAACAGCGAGGTGTCCTTGATGCTGATGATGGCCTGGTTACCCAGCGCCGGGATCATGCGGCGGAAGGACTGGGGCCAGATGATGTAGCGGAAGGTCTGGCGGCGGGACAGGCCCAGCGACAGGCCGGCCTCGCGCTGGCCGCGCTCGATGGACTGCACACCACCGCGAACGATCTCCGAGATGTAGGCGCCGGAGTTGACGGCGATGGCGGCGATACCGGCGGTGACGGCGTCGATGGGGCCACCGAGGATGCTCGGCAGGCCATAGAAGATGAACAGCACCTGCACCAGTACCGGGGTGCCGCGGAAGATTTCGATGTAGGCCACGGCGGGAACACGCAGCCAGGCGCTCGGGGAAATGCGCAACAGGCCGAAGATGATGCCGATGATAAAGCCGATGGCCAGACCGCCGAAGGAAATCAGCAGGGTATAGGGGATGCCGGTCAGCAGCTGGGGGATGGAGGACAGCGCCGCCGACCAGTCGAATTGGAAGTTGACGTCCACGAGTGGGTCTCCGTCATGCACGTGAAATCAGGACAAGGCGAGGGGCCTTGATGCCGGGGTCGAGACAGTGCCTCGGGGTGACGTCCGGGTAACACCAAGGGGGCCGGTCGTATACCGGCCCCCATGAATCCCAGGTCGGTTGCCCAGGTCGATATGGACTGCGATCACTCGCTGGTGGAACCAAACCACTTGGCGTGGATCTCGTCGTAGGTGCCGTCTTCCTTCATCGC
>DJIP01000230.1:5751-11783 GCA_002433675.1 Halomonas halophila | reverse complement strand
CACTTTTCAGACAAGCCCTAGACCCTGGGCAACCACCGTCAGCCCCGATTCCCCACCGCTAGCCGGTCGCCTGATCCTCGACAAAGGCCGCGACGATGGCATCGAAGTCGCTGTCACCGACAAAGCCAAGGGCCTCGGCCTTGTCGGTACGAAAGCGCCCAGGCCAGCTCTCGACGATGGCGCGGATACGCTCATCCGGCTCGAAACTCACCAGCTCCCGCGCCTGAGCGCCACCCTGACGCTCCAGCGCGTCGAGCATGGCCGCCACGCGCACGCTGATACCCGGCAGCATGAAGGCGCGGAAGTCACCCAGGGCATCGGCGGCAACTTCGGCGCCGTGGACCAGCGCCTGAACCACCTTGCCAGGCGACATCACGAACAGTTCGAGCTCGGTGGGCACCGGGCACACCGCTGCCTCGCCGTTCAGGGGCTCACGCAGGATACTCGAGGCAAAACTCGAGGCCGCAGCGTTGGGCCGGCCTGGACGAATGACGATGGTCGGCAGGCGCAGCACCAGACCGTCGATCAGGCCCCGTCGACTGTAGTCGTTGATCAACAGCTCACACATGGCCTTCTGGCTGCCGTAGGAGCTCTGGGGCCGCAGCGCGGTCATGTCGTCGAGCACCTCAGGCAGCTCGCCGCCGTACACCGCCACCGAGCTGGCCATGATCACCCGGGTCGCGGCCAGGCCGCGCTGGCGACAGCCGTCGAGCAGCGCCCGGGTGGCGTCGAAGTTGACCGCTAGCCCAAGCTCCAGATCGGCCTCGGCGGCGGAGCTGACCACCGCCGCCAGGTGGTAGATCACGTCCGGGGCGCCATCCAGCAGGGCGTCCCAGGCTCCCTCTTCGGTAAGATCCCGAGCGGTGGACGTCACCGCCACCTGGCCCGCATCCTGTGGGTGAGGCGGCGTGCTCTGGTCGACCAGGGTCAGGCGCGAAAGCGGCTGGCCGTTGACCTCGCCCTTGGCCAGCAGCGCCTGAACCAGACGCTTGCCAAGGAAGCCGGCTGCACCAGTAATCAAGATATGCATGGGTGTTCTCCTCCTTTAGGGACGATGGCCCACGCCGGGCGCTGCCCCAGCGATACACCAGAGGCACCAGTCATCAAGACATGCATGGAAGCCCTCCTCCTTCTGCGGCGAGTTATTTGGCAACAACACCATGGGCGCGCGCCCAGCCCAGGCCATCGACGGTGTCGCCTGCGGGGCGGTATTCACAGCCGACCCAGCCGTCATAGCCAAGGGCGTCGAGACGCTCGAGCACCGGGCCAAAGTTCACCTCCCCCTGGTCCGGCTCATGGCGCTCCGGGACCCCGGCGAGCTGCACGTGTCCCACCACATCGAACTGGCTTTCCAGGGTACGGATCAGGTCGCCCTGGACGATCTGGCAGTGGTACAGGTCGAACTGCAGCCTGAGGTGGGGCGAGCCGACGCGCTGGATCACCTCCCTGGCAAGCTCCTGGCGCTGCAACAGGAATCCCGGCATGTCGCGACCGTTGATCGGCTCGATCAACAGGGTGCGCCCGGCCCGGCCACAGGCCTCGGCGGCATGGGAAAGGTTGTCGACGTAGGTGGCCAGATGGGCCTCTCGGGTGGCCTCGCTGGCGCCTTGCGGCAGCAGCCCCGCCATGGCATGCAGGCGCGGACAGTCGAGCGCCGCGGCGTAGTCGAGCGCACGCTCGAGCCCCTCGCGGAACTCCCCCTCGCGCCCCGGCAGGCTGGCAAGGCCTCGCTCGCCGGCCTCCCAGTCGCCGGGGGGCAGGTTGAACAGCACCTGCGTCAGCCCATGTTGGTCGAGCCGCTCACGCAGTTCGTGCGCCTCGAAGTCGTAGGGGAAGAGGTACTCGACGCCGGCAAAGCCCGCCTTGGCGGCGGCGCCAAAGCGGTCGAGAAAGGCGTGTTCGGTGAACATCATGCTGAGGTTGGCGGCTAGGCGGGGCATCTCGCTCTCCTGATTGTCATTGTCGTGCAGGCCTTGAGATCGACGCAGCAAGCGCCGTGTCAGTCTCGGGGGAAGCGCGCTTCGAGCTCTTCCACCTGTTCAGGCGTGAGACCTCGTGGGTTCTGACCGCGCAGCAGCAGGAACAGCTTGGCGGTCTCCTCGAGCTCTTCGGTGGCGTAGACCGCTGCCTCCAGCGACTTTCCCGCCACCACCGGGCCATGGTTGGCCAGCAGCACCGCACTGTGCTTGCCAGCGAGCCCACGTACCGCATCGCCAAGGCTAGGGTCTCCCGGCACGTGATAGGGCACCAACGGCAGGCGGCCGACGCGCATCACATAGTAGGCGGTCAGCGGCGGAATGCAGTCGTGATGGTCCACATCCGGCAGGCAGGACACCGCCACCGAGTGGGTCGAGTGCAGATGGACGATCGCCTCGGACTGGGGCCGCTCGGCGTACATCGCCATATGCAGGAAGCTTTCCTTGGTCGGCTTGTCACCATCGAGCCATTCCCCCTTCGCCGACAAGGTCGAGATGCTGGCCGGATCGAGCCGGCCCAGACAAGCGTTGGTCGGGGTCATCAGCCAGCCACCATCGTCCAGGCGCACGCTGATATTGCCGCTGGAGCCCATGGTCAGGCCGCGGTCGAACAGCGACTTGCCGTAGGTGGCGATCTGCTCGCGCAGGCGATTGACGTCACGTGAACTCACTGGCCCATCTCCTTGAGCACCTGAAAGCCGCGGCTGAAGATATCGACACCGCCGAAGTTGCCGGACTTGAGCGCCAGCGACAGGGTCGACCCAGCGACACTGGCCTGGGTCCAGGGCACCCCGGCATCGATCTGGCCGCCGATATGCAGCTGGTCCAGCGACAGCGCCGAGACCACCGCGCCGGAGGTCTCGCCGCCGGCCACCAGCAGCCGGCCGACACCGTCTTCCACCAGGGTGGCGGCCAGGGTCGCCAGGGCCCGCTCGACCAGCTCTCCCGCCTTGGCGACACCCAGACGCTGCTGGGCGGCCTTGACCCGTTCGGGTGCGGCCGAGGCGTAGACCAGCACCGGCTCGTCCGGCGAGTCCTGATAGTGGCGACGCACGAAGTCCAGCGCCTCGGCGATGGGCGCATCGCCCTCGGCCAGCGCCAGCGGATCCAGGGCGATCCCCGGATGGCGCTCGAGGAAGTGCTCGACCTGGGCCAGGGTCGCCCGCGAGCAGCTACCGGAAAGCACCAGAGCGCGTCCCTGGGCCGGGGCCAGTCGGGCGGCATCATCGACCGCCTCAAGCCAGCCCTTGCGGCGATACTCGGCGGGCAGCGCCTGACCAAGGCCCGAGCCACCGGTGACCAGGGGCAGCTCGACGCAGGCCGCCGCCAGCACCTCAAGATCGGCGTCATCCAGGGTGTCACAGATGACGTGGCGCACCTTGTCACCTCCCAGGCACTCGAGATGACTGACACAGGCCTCGGCGCCCTGGCGGATCACGGAGTGGGACAGAAGCCCCACCGGATGCGACGTCTGCGCGCCCAGTACCCGCACCAGATCGGCGTCGGTCATCGGATTGAGCGGGTGGTCCTGCATACCGCTGTCGTTGAGCAGGCGATCGCCAACGAACAGGTGACCCTGATAGACCGTGCGGCCGGTGGTCGGGAAGGCCGGCACCATCACCGTCTGATCACCGCCCAAGCGCTCCAGCAGGGCGTCGGCCACCGGGCCGATGTTTCCCTCGGCGGTGGAGTCGAAGGTCGAGCAGTACTTGAAGAAGACCTGACGTGCGCCCTGCTCGGTCAGCCAGTCCAGCGCCGCCAGGCTGTCGGCCAGCGCCTCCTCCACCGGACAGGTGCGCGACTTGAGCGCGACCACCACGGCGTCGACGCCTTCCGGCAACGGCTTGCCGGTAGGCACACCGAGCATCTGCACGGTGCGCATACCGGAGCGCACCAGGTTGTTGGCCAGGTCGGTGGCGCCGGTGAAATCATCGGCAATGGCGCCGAGTACCAGAGTCATGGTCAGTCCTCGTCAAATACGGTGAAATAAGGGTAAGCGCGGGCAAGGGTCGAGACGCGGCCCTATCCAGCATCCTCGTCATTGGCCGCGGGCAGTGCGATCCCTGCGGTGGCGGCGTAGACCTTGACCACAGCGGCGTCGTCTTCGCGTCCCAGCCCCATGCCGCTGGCCGCGGTAAACTGCTGCAGGGCACTGGCCGCCACCGGCATCGAGAGACGCAACTCGCGGCCGGTGTCATGGACGATGTTGAGGTCCTTGACGAAAATGTCCACGGCCGACAACGGGTGATAGTCGCCATCCAGAATGTGCGGCACCCGGTTCTCGAACATCCACGAATTGCCCGCCGACTGGGTGATCACCCGATACAGCGCGCGACCGTCGATCCCCATCTTCAGGCCCAGCGCCATGGCCTCGGCGGCGGCGGCGATATGCACCCCAGCAAGATGCTGATTGACCAGCTTGACGCTGGAGCCAGGCCCCGGTGCGTCCCCCAGCCGATGGACGGTGGCCGCCATGGCACCAAGCGGGGCCTCGGCCAGGGCGAAGGCCTCGGCAGTGCCGGAGGCCATTACCGACAGCTCTCCGCTGGCCGCCTTGGCCGCCCCACCGCTTATTGGCGCGTCGAGCATCAACAGTCCGAGCTCGGCCAGCCTCCGTCCCAGGGATTCGGCGAAACTCGGCGCCACGGTGGCACACTGGATCACCAGGCTGCCCGGCGAAAGCGTCGCTGCCAGGCCATCTTCTCCATACAGCACCGCCTCGACCTGATCGGCGTTGACCACCACCAGCAGCACCACGTCGCAGCGCGACGCCAGCTCACGGGCCGACGCCACCGCCGCGCCACCGGCTTCCTCGAAGGCCTGACGAGAGGCGCTGGACACGTCGCAACCGATGACTTCCAGGCCGCCGCGCAGAAGGCTCCGGGCGATGCCCATGCCCATGGCGCCAAGTCCCACCACGCCACAGACAGGGGATCCGGCGGATGTCGTGGATGATTCGCTCATGCTGCTCTCCGGTAACAAGGCCGTCAGGGCCGACAAACAAGAGTATGGCCTGCTTCGACTTCATCTGCGGAAGGAGCAGGGAGGCGGTATCTGTCACCGGCACACCGAAGGCCCGGACCAACACCGATGACGGGACCAGGGAGTCCCCGGTCGGCGGTGAATGGTGATGATCACCGCCATTGTGTTCAGCAATATATCAGCGCCTATGTTAGCGCTAACATTTTTAATCCAGAGCGGCTTGTTGCACAAGCAGGAAAGCGATAGGCATCGACCAATGTCTAACTACCACCGTGGCCCCGGTGTCGGGACCATGGTCGGCCCCAAGCGCTTGGCGCCAGGCCCAAGGTGCTCGGCACAAGGTGCTCGACATAAGGCGCTCGGCGTCAGGAGGCGTTGGCCCGAGAGGCCTGGTATCAGCGCTCGGCGCCGAGGGGCGGGGCCCATGCTCCCCCTGTGCTGCGACGCCGGGTTCGCCCGGAAACGGGCAAGCCAGCGTGCCCTATTCGGCATACCATGGGAGGCAGGCATCCCTCCGATGCCAACGATCTAGGAGAGTCCGATGAACGAGACCCGGAGCGGTGATCGCCGCCGTCGCAAGGGCCTGGACAACCCGACGCTTGACGACGTCGCCCGTGAGGCTGGTGTTTCCTCGATCACCGTATCCCGGGCGATTCACCGCCCGGACAGCGTACGCGAGACCACCCGCAACAAGGTGGAAGCGGCGATCGCCAAGGTCGGCTATGTGCCCAACATGGTGGCAGGTAGCCTGGCCTCGGCCAGCTCGCGTTTCATCCCGGTGATCGTGCCGTCGCTGTCCAACGTGGTGTTCGTCGAGGTCATCCAGGGGTTGCAGACACAGTTCGATCAGCACGGCTACCAGATGCTGCTGGGCAACACCGACTACAGCATGCAGCGCGAAGAAGAGCTGATCCGCACCTTTCTCGGCTGGTCCCCTACCGCCCTGGTGACCACCGGCCTGCGCCACCAGCCGGGACTGAGCACGCTGCTGGAACGTTTTCCTCGCCCGCTGGTGGAAATCATGGAACTGGGCCCGGCGCTGGACATGAACGTCGGCATGGACCACGAAAAGGC
>DJIP01000230.1:0-5366 GCA_002433675.1 Halomonas halophila | reverse complement strand
ACCCGGCTCGAGTCCAACTATCGCGCCGCCCAGCGCTACGCCGGCCACCGTGCCAGGCTCGAGAAGGCCGGACTTGCGGCCCCGCTGATGGAGTGGCAGCAGGACAGCCACTTCGACCTTGGCGCCACGGCGCTGGACGAGGTGCGTCGCCGCCACCCGGGCGTCGAGGCGATCCACTTCGTCGACGATGTGATGGCCAGCGGTGCTTTACTGGGCGCACAGCGCCAGGGCCTGCGGGTACCTGACGACATCGCCATCGCCGGATTCACCGGGCTACCCTTCGGCCGCTCGCTGATGCCGCGCCTGACCACCATTTCTTCCCCCCGCGAGGCGATCGGTCGGCTGGCCGCCTCGCAGATCATCGACCGCCTGGAGGGCCGTAACCCCGAACGCCAGATCGACGTCGGCTTCGCCCTGCTGGAAGGCGAAAGCACCTGACGTGAGCACCAGCATCACGCAGCGCCCGAGCGAACCTGCGGGCTCGTCTGGCTTCCTCTCCTGACCCACAACGAACAACGGGGAGTCACGATGACTCCCCGCCGGTATAGAACGCTGCCTGCCCGCTCGGGTGACAGACCCTGCGGCTCTCGCCGCTACTGATCGAGCCGACCCTTGAGCTTGTCGAACTCCTTCTCCACCTCTTCTCTGGCCAGGCCAAACTTCTGCTGGATGATGCCGATCAGCTTTTCCTTGTTGCCTTCGGCCTGTTGAATCTCGTCGTCGGTGAGCTCCCCCCACTTTTCCTTGGCGGCACCGCTCAGTTCCTTCCACTTGCCTTCGATGGTGTGCTTGTCCATGGCATGTTCTCCGCGTCAGTCGATCGCAAAAAGGTAGATGGCATACTCCTGACGAAGGCTAGCCTGCGGCAAACCCAGCGGCTAGCCCAACTCGCCAACCACCAATAATTTTCTTATATTTTTCAGTAAAATAGATTCAAAAGAAGACTGTTTTAGCACAGTCCGGCTGCCACTTCGACATCACCCGACGATCAACCGACGCCGCATGATGGTGACCCGCTCGCCCAGATAGTCGAGCACCTCGAGCTCCTCCCAACCCAGCCGGCGGTACAGCGACTGCTGATCCGGCGTGTAGAGGTGAAGCCACTCGATGCCGTGGTCGCGGGCCTCCCGCTCCACCCGCCGTACCAGCGCGGAGGCGAGCCCCTGACCGCGCTGCTCGGGCGGCACGTAGACCGAGGCGAGCCACGGCGACAGTTCCCGGCGAATGCTCATGTCATCTGGCGACAGGCTCGCCGTGCCCAGGGCCTGTCCCTCCTTCACGGCCACGAACACCGAGGGCACCCCGGCGGGCCCGCACATCTGTGCCACCGCCTGGCGCCAACCGGCGATGTCGGCCTCCGGATGCTGGTGTCCCCAGGCGTCAAAGGTCCAGCCGGCGACCTGATCGAGGTGTGGCGAAGCGGCGCTCAAGCGCTCGATGGTGATCCCGTTCATCTGTTGATTTTCGTCCATTCCCGTCCAATTCCGTTTATTGCCGTTCAGTTGTGGCCGTTATTGTCCTTGTCGGTACTTTTCGCCAGCGCTTGCCGGTTGCGGCTTCGCCCAGGCTGGTACCGCGAGTATCAGGGCAACCGGCGCTGCCCGAAGCGCGCCAACTGCATTTCACCAAGCCGACTCAAGGTGCGCCGGAAGGCAAACGCCAGATAGCCATCGGGATAGAGCTCATCCATCGCCACCGCGGCCTCGATCACTAGCGGCACCCGGCGGTCGTAGCACTCATCGACCAAAGCAATAAAGCGACGCACGCTATCGTCTCTGGCCCCAAGCGGCGGCAGTACGCGATCACCGGCGACCACACGCTCGCTGGCATCCTCGGTGCCACGAGCGATGGGACGCGGGGCGCCCGGTTGCCGATCCGGCGTGGCACCGGCGCCGCTGTCATCCTCGTCAGACCTGGAAGCCAGACACGGTACCTCCCCCAGCAACAGCGTATCGAAGCGGTCACACAGGGCGATGAAGTCGAGCGCCGCCAGCGGCGCCTCGCACAGGGCAGCGAAGTCGCACCACAGTACCCGTCCTTCGAGGCCTCTAGCCTCCAGCTTGCGACCACCAAGCTCCAGCGTTTTGGGCGTCGCCGCCCTGCTGCTCAGCTGAGCAAACTGCTCGCCAAGGATGCCGGGTTCGCCGGCCCCACGCACAAAGTAGCGCTGGTAAACATCGCCGGGATGGCGGCGATGATCCTGACCGCCATCCAGTTTGAGCACCTGAAGGTGGGCCTGCATCGCGGCGATGGCTGGCAGGAAACGCTCGCGATTGAAGCCATCGCGATAGAGCTCGGCCGGCGGCTGGTTCGAGGTGGCCACCAGCGTCAGGCGTCGGGCAAACAGGTGCTGCATCAGCCCGCCCAGCAGCATGGCGTCGGCGATGTCCTCGACGAAGACCTCATCAAGACACAGCACCGCAACCTCGGCGGAAAGCTCCTCGGCGAGCCTGGCAAGCGGATCGGGCTGACCGCGCCAGTAAAACTGACGCCGGTGCACCCAGCGCATGAAATGATGAAAATGCCAACGACGCACCGGCACCGGGCAGTATTCGACGAACAGGTCCATCAACCAGGTCTTGCCACGCCCCACCGGCCCCCACAGGTACAGGCCACGACTCGCCCCACCGCCAGCGAGTTCCCGCTGCAGAGAGTCCAGTGCCTCGACCGCCCGGATCTGGGCGGCATCGGCGACCAGATGACCACCCGCCAGCAACGCTTGGTAGCGCAGCGATAGCGGCTGAAATGGTGTCGGAAGCGGCGGCTGATCCGGCACGTGGGAGCCAAGCGGCGGCGCCTTCCCGTCCGACGCAGGACGCGAATCCTGGCGCCCATCGATCCCTTCATCGATCCCTTCATCGATCCCGTCAGCTTCTTCGAAGCAGTCATCCATTGAAAGCTCTCTGGCTGGTGGTGCTGTCCTGTGTGCCCCATTGCGGTCGGCGCGGATCCCTCAGAAGAACATGCAGCCGCCATGGGCAAACGCCAGGCGCTGAATTATAGTGGCCCGTCCGCATATTCCCGATCGCCAAGGTTGTGTCGTTGATGCCGTCAGCCGCTCGTCTCCTGAGCCCCAGCTCCCTCCGGCAGCGCCGGGTCTGCCTGCTGGCGGTGCTGGCCATGCTGATGCTGTTCGTTGGCCCGCTGATCAGTCAGGTTCAGCGCCTGGCGATGGGGCACGACGGCGAGGCCGGACGACAACATCACCAGGGGCATGGCCACCATCAAGGCCATTCTCCAGGACCTGCTCCAGGGCCGGATCAAGGATCACTTCAAGGCCACGCCCACCATGATCACATGCCGAGCGCCTTGGAGGTAGGGAAGCACAGCAGGCCCGAGTCACCCGCCGAGGGGTCGATCGGTGAAGTCGAGCGACACGGCACGCCCGAGCCTCCCGAAAAGGTGACGATCGGTGACGCCGGACATCATCACCTGGCCGCCTGTGGCTACTGCGTGCTGTTTGCCCAGGTGCCCTGGCTGGCCCTGCTGCTGCTGGTGCTGACAAGCCAGGCGCCGCGCGCCCCGCCGGCCCGACGTGCTGCCGGCATTCCCCCCGTTGCCAGCGGGCGCTTCCAGCGTCCGACTCCCCGCGCCCCTCCCGCGTCATTCTCGTGATCCTTTGAGGCCATCGCCTCCAGAGCCACCGAACGGTATCGCCGTCGGCACCACCGAATCCACACGAGAACGACCATGACGACGCACTCGAAACCCGTCACACCAGCGCTGAAGACGCTGGTGATACGACTGCACTTCTATATCGGCCTGCTGGTTGGCCCCTTCATCTTCTTCGCCGCCCTTACCGGCACGCTCTACGCACTGACCCCGGCACTGGAACAGGCAATGTACCGGGACGCCCTGACCACCGCTTCGGACAACGCTTCCGAGACCTCGGCCCAGCCGTTGTCGCGCCAGATCGCGGCGGCCCAGGACTACCTTGATGATTCCGCCCTGCCCAGCGCCGTGCGCCCGGCCCCCGAACCCGGCGCCACCACCCGGGTGATGTTCGCAGAGCCAAGCCTTGGCGCCGGCGAGCACCGAGCGATCTTCGTCGACCCGCAAAGTCTCGAGATCCGGGGCGACATGACCGTCTACGGCACCAGCGGGGTGCTGCCGCTACGCCGGATCATCGACCAGATCCACCGCAGCCTGATGCAGGGCGACCCGGGCCGCCTCTACAGCGAGCTGGCCGCCTCATGGATGTGGCTCGCCGCCCTGGGTGGACTGGCCATCTGGGCGGTCACTCCCTCGCCCCGGGTAGAGCCCGGCAAGCAAACCCGCACCGCCCGTCGCTTGCGCACCCGCCGGCGCCACAGCCTGCTGGGGCTTTTCCTGCTGGTTGGCCTGCTGGCCCTGTCGGCCACCGGCATGACCTGGTCGAAGTACGCCGGCGACAACTTTTTCACCATGCTCAAGGCCGCAGGCTGGGGGACGCCGCGGGTGTCCCAGTCGCTTGAGGCGCACGACGCCGCCTTCGATGCCCACGCCGAGCACGCCATGGCCGACGCTCTTCCAAGCGCGCCAGGGTCACTTGAGGCCTTCGACGCGGTCGAACGGCAGGCCCGAGCAGCAGGCCTCGACGCCGGCAAGATCGAGTTGCTGGTACCCAGCGACAATCAGGCCTGGAAGGTGCGCGAGATCGACCGTAGCTGGCCGTCCCAGGTGGACGAGGTGGCCATCCATCCGCAAAGCTTCCAGGTGCTGGATCAGGTGCGCTTCAGCGACTACCCGCCTGCCGCCAAGCTCACCCGCTGGGGCATCGACGGCCATATGGGCATCCTGTTCGGTCTGCCCAATCAACTGCTGCTGGCCACGCTGGGCATCGGCATCATGACCATGGTGGGCTGGGGCTACGCCATGTGGTGGCGCCGCCGCGCCCTGAACCGCGACAGCCAGACGCTGTGGCAGGCACTGCTGGAATTGCCACTATCGGTGCTGGCGCTCATCTCTCTGGTGGCCCTGCTGCTGGGGCTGGCGATGCCGGTGATGGGGGTAAGCCTGATCGTGTTCCTGACGGTGGACGCACTACGCACCCTGGTCGCGGCACGCCGTAGCGCCACCGGCTAGGCCTCAACGGACCATCAGCAAAGACAAGTAAGGGCCATCGGCCATCACCTAAAAAGGGCGACCCGAGGGTCGCCCTTTTTGCTTGATACCAGGAACACGCTTTCTTCGTCGGGTACATCATGTGCATCGTCGAAGGGCGTTGGCATTCAGTGCCCCTTGCCCCGAAGCCGCTGGACGCCGGTCCAGACGGCGACCAGGGCAGCGCCCACAGCCAGGCCGAACAGGCCGTTCCCCAGCATTGGCACCAGCCCGTGCATGATGGCGTCGAGGCCAGGAATGGCTACCTCGGTCTCGGCCAGCCC
>DJIP01000080.1 GCA_002433675.1 Halomonas halophila | reverse complement strand
AAGGCCGCCCAGGCCAGTTCGCAGACGCGCTCGACCTCGGCCCCGGAACCTGCCTTGTAGCCAGGCTCGAGGGTCTCGCCGGTGGCCGGATTGACGGCGTGGATGGGCTCGCCCCTGGCCTCGACGGCCTGGCTGCCGATCAGCTGCTTTCCTTCCAGTTTCATGAATCTTCTCCTGTCGTGTGACGTTCGACGGGGTGAGCGTCGGTGACGGCCGTCGGCTGTTGTCCTCACCGGGCCTTTCGCACCTGAACCATCGAGACGTCGCTAACGCACCAGGGCAGGACGCTTGGGATCGAACTCCCAGCCGTCGATCAGGTACTGCATGGCCATGGCGTCGTTGCGGCTGGTGACATCGAGGCCCTGGTACTTCCGATGGGCCTCCATCAGCTTGTCGTCGTCGAGCTCGACGCCAAGGCCAGGCGTGGTCGGCACCTTGAGCTTGCCGCCTTCGATCTTGAACGGTTCCTTGGTGATGCGCTGGCCATCCTGCCAGATCCAATGGGTATCGATGGCGGTGATCTCGCCGGGGCAGGCAGCGGCGACATGGGTCATCATCGCCAGCGAGATGTCGAAGTGGTTGTTGCTGTGCGAGCCCCAGGTCATGCCCCATTCGTTGCACAGCTCGCCCACCGCCACGGCCCCCTGCATGGTCCAGAAGTGGCAGTCCGCCAAGGGGATATCCACGGAGTTGAGCTGGACCGCAAGTTTCAGCTGACGATAGTCGGTGGCGATCATGTTGGTGGCGGTGGCAAGTCCGGTACGACGCTTGAACTCGGCCAAGGTCTCCCGACCGGAATAGCCGCCTTCCTGGCCACAGGGGTCCTCGGCATAGCTCAACAGGTCCTTGATCGGCTCGAGCACTCGCACCGCCTCATCCAGTGACCAGGCGCCGTTGGGATCCAGCGTCAGACGTGCCTCGGGGAAGGCCTCGTGCAGGGCGCGAATGCAGTCGGCCTCCTCTTCGCCGCGCAGTACGCCCCCCTTGAGCTTGAAGTCCTTGAAGCCGTAGCGTGCGTAGGCGGCCTTGGCCAGGTTGGCCACCGCCTCCGGAGTCATCGCTTTCTGATAGCGCACCTCGTCCCAGGTATCTATCGGATCGCTGACCTTGGGATAGGGAAGGTCGGTCTTGTCCGGATCGCCGAGCAAGAACAGGTAGCCCAGTGCCTCGACCTCGTCACGCTGACGTCCGTACTGGCCGAGCAGGTCGGCCACTGGCATGCCCAGCGCCTGGCCGAACAGGTCATAAAGTGCCGACTCGATGGCGGTAACCACGTGTACCGCCACGCGCAGATCAAAGGTCTGTCGACCGCGCTCCTCCGGGCCGTTTCGCGACAGCACCTGGCGAGCCTGGCTCAGCACCTGCTTGACCTCGTTGACCCGTGCGCCCTCGACCAGCGAACGACACTGCTCAAGCCCCTTGAGGATGCCGTCACTGGAAGGAATCTCGCCGACACCGCGATTGCCGGACTCGTCTTCCAGCACCAGCACACAGCGGATGAACCAGGGGGCATGGCCACCGCTCAGGTTGAGCAGAAAACCGTCTTCGCCGGCCACCGGCACGATGTTCATCTTGGTGATCTTGGGGAACATTGAGTCTTGCCTCTTGGTTGTTCGGTTAAAGATGATGAAGCGATCAGGTGACCGGCGCCGGGTTGAACAGCACCAGGTCGTTGTAGAGACCCAAGCGGTCGGCGGCGACCTGGTGACGGCCGCTTGCCACCTCGAGAATCAGCTCGAACAGCTCCCAGCCGATGTCCTCGATGCTGGCCTCGCCGGTGGCGATGCGCCCCGCGTCCAGATCGATCAGATCGTGCCAGCGACGGCCCAGGGTCGAGTTGGTGGAAACCTTGATCACCGGCGTCATCGCCAGGTTGTAGGGGGTACCGCGCCCGGTGGTGAAGACCTGCAGGTTCATGCCCGCCGCCGCCTGCAGGGTGCCGCAGATAAAGTCGCTGGCCGGGGTGGCGGCAAAGGTCAGCCCGCGCTTGCGCAGGCGCTCGCCGGGTCCTATGACGTCAACGATCGGTGAATTGCCGGACTTGATCACCGAACCAAGCGCCTTCTCGACAATATTGCTGAGCCCGCCCTTCTTGTTGCCCGGCGACGGATTGGCGCTGCGATCGGCCTGGCCCTGGGCCAGATAGTCGTCGTACCAGGCCATCTGCTCGATCAGCGCCCGAGCGACCTCCTCGTCTACCGCTCGAGGCGTCAGCAGATGGATGGCGTCACGCACCTCGGTGACTTCGGAAAACATCACGCTGCCGCCGGCACGCACGATCAGGTCGGTGGCAAACCCCACCGCCGGATTGGCGGTTACCCCAGAGAAAGCGTCGCTGCCTCCACACTGCATGCCCACCGTCAGCTCCGACACCGGGCAGGTCTCCCGCCGGCGACGATTCAGCCGCTCGAGGTGGCGCTCGGCCATGGCCATGATGCCGTCGACCATCTCGCCGAAACCTTCGAAGGACTCGTGCTGCAGGCTCAATACGTTGGCGTCGTCGTTGGCAGAACCTGTGGCGGCATCCTCGCTACGTTCGAAAATCTTGACCGGGCGGTCCTCGATAAGAGTCGAGGGCTGCAGTTTCTCGCAGCCAAGGCCGATGACCATGACCTCGCTACCGAAGTTGGGGTTCAGCGCCAGGTTCCTGAGCGTGCGGATGGGCACGATCGCCGCCGGCGCGCCGATCGCCACCCCGCAGCCGTAGCTGTGGTTGAGCCCTACAACGTCATCGACGTTGGGGAAGCGCGGCAGCAGCTCTCGCTTGATCTTCGCCACCACGTGATCGACGGTACCAGCCACGCACTGCACGCTGGTGGTGATGCCGAGCACGTTCCTGGTGCCGACGCTGCCATCGGGGTTGCGAAAGCCTTCGAAGGTGTAGCCCTCAAGCGGCTCGACCACCGGCGCCTTGCGGGTCGCCAGAGGCAGCTCATCGAGCTTCGGCGGTATCGGCAGCCTGACGTTGTTCTCGTTGACGTGACCACCGCGCGGGATGGCCGACAGCGCCGTGCCGATCACCTCGTTGTAGCGCAGGATGCGCTCACCTTCGGCGATATCCGCCAGGGCCACCTTGTGGCCCTGGGGAATGTCATTGACCAGCGCCACGCCATCATCCAGTTGGGTACCCCGGGGCAGTCCGCCCTGGCCCACCACGATGGCGACATTGTCGCCTGGATGGACGCGGATCACGCGGCTCTCGTTGGTCCTGGGTTCAGCCGTCATGACGCTCTCCCGATCCAGAAGTGGTGCCAGATACCTGACTCAACTCCATCTTCTGGCGCGCACGGGTCTTGATGCCCAGCAAGATGGAGAAGGCGATGGATGCGGCGATCAGCCCCCACAGCACCAGCGCGATGGGGCTCTTGGTAAAGAAGATCGAGAAGGTGCCGAAGGATTCCAGACTCTTGACGAAGTACACCTCGGCGGAACTGCCCAGAATGAAGCCGATGATCAAAGGCGCGACTTCGAGCCCGATCTTCTCGATCAGGTAACCGAAGATGCCGAAGATCAGCAGCGTCCAGACGTCGAACATGATGCCGTAGTTGATGGCGTAGGCGCCGACCACGCACATCATCACGATGATCGGATAGAGCACGTACTTGGGCACCAGCACCACCCGGGCGATGTACTTGATGGCGTAGAACATCAGGAAGAACATCACGATGTTGGCGAACACCAGAGCGATCATCATCACCGTCCAGGTGTCCTGGTTTTCCGGGATGAACAGCGGCCCCACCTGGATGCCCTGAAGGGTGAAGGCGCCGATCAATACCGCCGTGGTGGAGTCCCCGGGGATCCCCAGCGACAACAGCGGGATCAGGGCGCCACCGGTCAAGGCGTTGTTGGCCGACTCGGAGGCGATCAGCCCCTGGGGTGCACCCTTGCCCATCTGGCTGGAATCCCGCGACAGGTTCTTTTCCTGGGTGTAGGCAAGCACCGAGGCGGCGCTGCCGCCGACCCCCGGCAGCATCCCGACGAAGGTGCCGATGAAAGACGAGCGCATCAGGTTGGTCAGGCGGCCCTTGAACAGGCCGAAGGTGAAACCGCCGCCCTTGCCCATCTCGATCTTGGCGCCAGACAGACCGCTCTTCACACCCTTCTCTGCCTCCAGCAGGATGGTCGAGATACCGAAGATTCCGATCAACACCGGCAACAGTGCAAAGCCGTCCACCAGATAGGGCTGCATGAAGTCGAACATCAGTCGCGTCTTGCCGTTGCCCCCATCGGACAGGCTGTAGGTGCCGATCAGACTCAGCCAGATGCCCAGCACACCGCTGAAGATGCCGATCAGCATGTTGCTGGACATCGAGGCGATGACCGTCAGAGCCAGCAAGATGATCAGAAACTTCTCCACGTAGGAAAACTTGATCGAAAACTCGGCCAGCAAGGGGGCGAAGAGGAACAGCACCAGGGCGCTGACAAGCCCACCCACCAGCGACGCCACGACGCATACGCGCAGGGCCTTTTCACCCTGGCCCTTCTGAGCCATGGGGTAGCCGTCGAAGGTAGTGGTGATCGACGAGGGCGTGCCGGGGATATTAAGCAGCACCGCCGGCACCATACCGCCAGAAATGCCCCCGACGTAGAGTCCAAGCAGCAGTGCCAGGCCATGCTCGAGGCCGAGCGCATAGGTCAGCGGCAGACACACGGCCACCGCCATGGTGGCGGTCATGCCGGGAATAGCGCCGAAGATGATGCCGATCAGGGCACCGATCGCGGCCAGCAGAAAGAAGGTGATATCGAGGTAGGACAGAAGTTCCATGGGTCAACTCTCCCCTACGGCAAGGTGATGTAGAAAAGCTTGGCGAAGATCAGCCAGGCAAGAGTGGGTGCCACCACAGCATTGATTGCGGCGGTGATTACCTTGCGGCGGGTACGGGTGTGCATGTACATCATCGACATCAAAAACAGAAAGACGATGGACACGAACAGAAAGCCATAGCCGGTATAGGGGAACAGATTCCCCACCACCGACATAAACACGAAATAGGCGGTGATCAGCACCAGGGTGCCGAAGAAACGAAATCCGTCCATGGACTCGCCGATGATCGGCAACGTCTTCTCGCCGCGTTTGACCGCAGCAAAGAAAGGAACAAGGCGAAACACCACGATCAGGGCGAACAGCAACGCCAGCACCCAGTGAATGATCGTGGGGAAGAACAGGTGAGAGCTGTCGAAGTCGATCGACACACTCAACGGAGAGGTTTCCATAGCGGCTCCGGGGCAGGCCTGACGGGAGAGCCTTGCGAGTTGTGGGGACAGACAGGGCCAGGGATGCCGGCGGGCAAGCCGCCGGCAGCGGTCCCTTACTTGATGCTGTCGATGATCTCGGCGTAGCGGTCGGCCTTCTCGCGCAGGTGGGCCTGGGCTTCGTCGGAGGGCATGAAGTCAGGAATAAAGAACGACGTCTTCTGGGTCTCCTGGATCTCCCCTTCGGCGTAGATCTCTTCCAGAGTGGCGTCGATCTGCTCGACGATCTCTGGATTCATGTCCTTGTTGTAGAGGAAGAAAAATTCCTTATCGAAGGCGAAATTCTCGCCCTCGCCCATGGTCACCTCGACGTTGGGCTCGACGAACTGCAGCAGCGTCTCACGGTCGGTCTGGCCCAGACCTTCCTCGTTGGCCTGCTGCAGGGTGTCGTGGCGTGCGGTCAGCCAGACGAAGCGCATGGCCTTCTGGTCATCCTCGGGCAGACGGGTGTACTGCTCGTTGGCCTGCACCGAGCCGTTGATCAGGTCCGCCTGGTCATCGAACAGCAGCTGATTCTTGTCGGCCTGAGAACCGGTGTTGACCGCCACCAGGTTATCTTCCGTACCGGGGTGCTCGATGCGGATGGCGTTCTTGAGTGCGGTGTAGCCGATCTCGGAGACGCCACCAGGCTGAATCGCCACACGCACGGTCTCACCGCTGCCGACCGCTTCGATGATGTCGTCCAGGGTCTGGTAGGGAGAGTCCTTGGGCACCAGGTAGGCGTTGCCCGGGTTGATCGCGATGGTCGGACCGATGATGTAATTCTCGAACGGGTCCTTGTAGCCCTCGACCCCGTACTGATTCCCCAGGTAGGCCTGGTCATGGAAGATCATCAGAGTGTTACCGCGAGGGTCACGATCCAGGGCGCGATAGGCGGCACTGACGCCCACCGCGTCGACCTTCATGTTCAGGTCCAGCGCCTCGGACAGCTGGTCCACCACGATGGCCGAGTTCTGGTAGGTGTCGCCACCGGTGGAACTTGAACCGATGACCACCCGGATGTTACCGCGCAGGGGCCCGTCGGCGGCCAGCGCCGCAGCGCTGCCCAGGGCCAGCGAGGTCGCCAGGGCGGTAGCGGTCAGGGTCAGGGTCAGGGAGAGTCTTGGCATGCTCATGAAGTCACCTCATTGAAATGGTTGTTGGTGGCTGGACGAGTGGTGCCCTTCGAGACGGGAGGATCGTGACGAAGGGCCAGATCGAGGGGCGGTCTACACCGTAGCGCTAGCGACCGTCCTCGGTCAGAAGGATCGGGCGCGCTCGATCAGCTGCTCGAGCTGCTTGCGCTCCTCATCGCTCGGCATTTCCAGCGGGGCACGCACCGCGCCGGACGGACGGCCGATCAGGTCGGTGCCGGCCTTGATCAGGCTGACGGCGTAGCCTGCCTTGTGGTCGCGCAGGGCGACAAAGGGCAGAAAGAACTCGCGGGAGATTTTGCGCACGGTGTCGCTGTCGCCGGCACGCAGGGCCTTGTAGAAGGTCACCGCCATGTCCGGCACGAAGTTGAACACCGCGCTGGAATAAGTGTTTACACCCACCGCCAGGTAGGCCTCGGCGATGATCTCGGCGGTGGGTACGCCACCGACGTAGGCCAGCCGGTCGCCAACGGTCTTGATCACGCGGTTGAGCGCCTGCATGTCGCCCTTGCCATCCTTGAGCCCTACCAGATTGGGATTGGCGTCGGCCAGGCGCTTGGCGGACTGGGCATTGAGCACGCCGTTGCCACGGTTGTAGTAGATCACGCTGACGCTGGTGGACTGACAGATCCGGCTGGCGTATTCCACCAGGCCGTCCTGGGGACACTCGGTCAGGTAGGGCGGCATCAGCAGAATGCCGTCGGCGCCCTCTTCCTCGGCGATACGGGCGAACTCGGCGCCGGTTGCCACGCTCAGACCGGCGCTGGCGATGACCGGCAACTTGCCGTCGACGACTTCCACTGCCAGGCGGACGATCTCACGAAACTCCTCCAGCGACAGGCTGAAGAACTCACCGGTGCCACCGGCGACGAACACAGCCGAAATCTCATGGCTGATGAACCACTCGAGACGCGCCCGATAACTCTCGGCGTCGAAACATCCTTCGGCGTCGAAGTCCGTGACCGGAAACGACAGCAGACCATCGCTGATCGCCTGCTTGACCTGTGCATGGGAAAATTTCACCGAAACGTCCTCCTGTCTTCGTCGTGAACGGACATGAGGGTTTCGCCCCTCAATGTCATACATAATACAAAGTATAAGCTAGACGTCGGGACGCTGACTGACAATAGCCACTGTGGTAACTTTAGACCAAAGTTCACACTCCTGTTCAACCCGCCGCAATGCCGACGAGAGACTCGAAGCGGGCCCCCGGGGCCATCCGACACCCTCTCCCTGGAGGCCCAAGGACGCGCCCATGTCATTGATCGATGTCTTCCTGTCGACACTCAACATCAGCCTGCCGGTATTTGCCATGGTGTTTATCGGCATTGCACTCAAGCGCCTGGGCTGGATCGACCAGGCCTTCGTCAATACGGCGTCGCGGCTGGTGTTTCGCGCCACCCTGCCGGCCATGCTCTTTCTGAGCCTGATCCACGCCGATCTGGAGCGCACCCTGAACCCCTGGATGCTGGCCTTCTTCGCGTTGGCCACCATTGCAAGCTTCGTGCTCGCCTGGGGCTACGCTGCGCTTCGGGTCAAGCGCCACCAGCGCGGGGTCTACGTACAGGGGGCGTTTCGTGGCAACTGCGGAGTGGTCGGCCTGGCACTCGCCCATGGCATGTATGGAGAGGTGGGGCTATCGCTGGGGAGCCTGCTGCTGGGGGTGGTGATCCTCTGCTACAACGTGCTGTCGGTGGTCGTGCTGGCTGCCTACCAACTGGACGAGGAGGGACGGCGCAAGGCCATCGACTGGAACAGCATCTTCCGCCATATCCTGACCAATCCGCTGATCCTGGCGGTAGTGGTCGCCACGCCCCTGGCGGCGCTGCAGGTCAGCCTGCCCGAGTGGATCGAGACCACCGGCGACTACTTCGCCTCCTTGACCCTGCCGCTGGCGCTGATCTGCATCGGCGCCACCATTTCGACCCGGGCACTAAAGACCAGCTATCGCACCGCCATCAGCGCAAGCCTCGCCAAGATGGTGGTGATCCCGCTGGTGGCCACCCTGGCGGCGCTGGGACTGGGCTTTCGTGGCGCCGAACTGGGCGTGCTGTTTCTGTTCTTCGCAAGCCCCACTGCCGCAGCGGCCTTCGTCATGGCCAAGGCCATGGGCGGCGATGAGATCCTGACGGCCAATATCATCGCCCTGACCACCCTGGTGGCCAGCATCAGCGTGACGCTGGGGGTCTTCGCCCTGCGCATCAACGGCCTGATCTAGTTCAGCCCTTGGCTTCAGTGCCCTCGACTACCTCGAACTGCTCGATACCGCCGCCCTCGCGGGTGGCCTCAGCCGGCAGCGGGTTGGCGTGGGCGCGCTTGAAGTCGTCGCTGCCAACCCAGGCACGAAACGCCGCCTGACTCTCCCACTGGGTCTCCACCACGTAGGGCGCCTGGTTGCCCAGCGGCCTCAGCACGCGCATGGCGACAAAGCCCGGCTGCTTGTCGATCTCTCCGGCGCGACGGCGAAAGCGCTCTTCGAACTCGTCCTCGAAGCCCGGATTGACGAAGATGCGGTTGTTGACGAAAAAGCTCATGGGCGTCCCTTCAGGTGAAAGCCCGCCAGTGACGGGCCCGTTCGATCAAGTGCGAAATAGGTCAGACACGTCGCTCACACCACACCAACCACTGCGGTCGGGGTCAGCGAAGTGACGCTGGCGTGGTCATGCCCACCAGCCGCGCACACCCAGCGGCTCTGACATCGGCCTCCAGTTCGGCGATAGCCGCGGTAACAAAGCCCACCCCGGCCCCTGCCCTGCCCTCCGCCAGCAACCCGGTCAGGGCCGCGACCAGCGGCATATGGCTGACCAGCAGCAGCGGACCCTCGCCACTTTCCAGCGTCAGCCAGTCCACCACGGCCTCGGGTGAATCGTCGGGGGTGATGATGTCCAGGGTATCGAGGCTCACCTCGTCCGGCAGAGCGTCCACCACCAGGGCGGCGGTCTGCTGGGCACGCACGTAGGGACTCGCCAGCACCTTGAGCCGACGCCAGTCGATGTCGTCACGACTCGCCAGCCAGCGGCCCATGGCGCGAGCTTCGTCCTCGCCGCGAGTGGTCAACCGGCGCGCCTCGTCGGGAAAGCCCGGAGTGGCCTCGCCGTGACGCATGATCAAGAGTCTATCCGCCATTCTTGGCCTCCGTCTGTCGCCGGTCCTGCTTGACGTCCTCGCGGGGGAGCACGAACTCGACGTCGCTGCTCTGCTCGCCACGCATTAACAGCTTGGCCATGTCACGGGCCGGCACGCCACGAAACAGCACCTGGTAGAGCCCTTCTGCCAACGGCATGTAGACGCCCTCGGCGTCGGCCTTGTCACGCACCAGCTTGACGGTATTGACCCCTTCGGCCACCTGGCCGAGAGACGCCACCGCCTCGTCAAGGCTCTGGCCCTTGCCCATCGCGAAGCCGACGCGATAGTTGCGCGACAGTTCTGACGAGCAGGTCACGATCAGGTCGCCGACACCGGCCAGCCCCAGGAAGGTCATCGGATTGGCGCCCTGGGATACGGCGAAGCGGCTCATCTCGGCCAGCGCACGGGTCATCAGCATGCTGCGGGTATTCTCACCCATGCCCAGCGCCGCCGCCATGCCGGCGGCGATGGCGTAGATGTTCTTGAGCGCACCGCCAAGCTCGACCCCGTAGCGGTCATTGCTGGCGTAGACGCGAAAATAGTCACAGCCCAGCGCCGCCTGGACCCGCGATCGGGTCTCGGCGTCGTGGCTGGCGATCACCGTGGCGGTGAGCTGCTTCTGGGCTACCTCGGAGGCCAGATTGGGCCCGGACAGCACGCCCACGTGGGTAAACCCCGTCTCGTCCTCGAGGATCTGGCTCATCAGCTTGAAGCCATCCTCCTGGATGCCCTTGGTGGTGCTGACCAGGATCTGCTCGGGCTTGAGCCAGGGACGTGCCTGGCGCACCACCTCGGCGAAGGCCTTGGAGGGAATCGCCACCAGCACCAGGATGGCGTCCTCGAGCACCCACTCGAGTTCGGTGGATGCCTTGACCCTGGGGTTGATGGCGTAGTCGGGCAGGTAGCGCGGATTGCGATGATCACGATTGATGCTTTCCACCAGCGCGCCGTCCCTGAGCCATTGGCGCACGTGGAAGCCGTTATCGGCGGCGATGCTGGCCAGCGCGGTGCCGAAGCTCCCGCCCCCCAGCACCGCCACCCTGGTGTCCATGTCGGTCATGCTTGCTCCGCAGTCGATGAGTCTTGGTGGATTGTACCGAATCTGACGTCACGACGAGGGATCTCGTCGCCACTTTGA
Organism: Halomonas halophila; assembly: GCA_002433675.1. GTDB lineage: Bacteria > Pseudomonadota > Gammaproteobacteria > Pseudomonadales > Halomonadaceae > Halomonas > Halomonas salina_B. The sequence continues at coordinate 13,023 of DJIP01000080.1, read as the reverse complement.
CTGACCTGGTGCCACAACGAGCAACGCCCCTCGAAAGGGGCGTCTATTTGCCCCCTTTAAACAGGGGCGTCTTCGGGCCCCTCTAAAGAGGAGCCCTGTACTACACGCAGATCAGTCGATCAGCGGAATCAGCGAGTCGATACTGGCCCGGGCATCGCCATAGAACATCCGGGTGTTCTCCTTGAAGAACAGCGGGTTCTCGATGCCCGAGTAGCCGGTTCCCTGACCACGCTTGCACACGAACACCTGCTTGGACTCCCACACCTTGAGCACCGGCATGCCGGCGATGGGGCTGTTGGGGTCTTCCTGGGCGGCCGGGTTCACGATGTCGTTGGAGCCGATGATGATGACCACATCGGTGGAGGCGAAGTCATCGTTGATCTCGTCCATCTCCAGCACGATATCGTAGGGCACCTTGGCCTCGGCCAGCAGTACGTTCATATGGCCCGGCAGACGCCCCGCCACCGGGTGGATGCCGAAGCGCACCTCCTTGCCGGCGGAGCGCAGCTTGCGCACCAGTTCACTGACCGCGTTCTGGGCCTGGGCCACCGCCATGCCGTAACCCGGCACGATGATCACGCTGTCGGCGTCGTTGAGGGCGCTGCTGACGCCACCGGCGTCGATCGACACCTGCTCGCCCTCGATCTCCTGGGCCGGTCCCTGGGTACCGCCGAAGCCACCGAGGATGACGCTGACGAAATTGCGGTTCATCGCCTTGCACATGATGTACGACAGGATGGCACCGGAGGAGCCCACCAGCGCACCGGTGACGATCAGCAGGTCATTGGACAGGGTGAAGCCGATGGCGGCCGCGGCCCAGCCCGAGTAGCTGTTGAGCATCGACACCACCACCGGCATGTCGGCGCCGCCGATGCCGAGGATCAGGTGCCAGCCGATGAAGAAGGCGAGCAGCGCGATCAGCAACAGGGTCCAGAAGCCGGCACCGTTCAAGTAGGCGATGGCCAGCACCAGCGAGAGAATCGCCGCACCGGCATTCAGCGCATGACCGCCGGGGTACTTCTTCGGCTTGCCGTCGATCTTGCCGGCCAGCTTGCCGAAGGCGATCACCGAGCCGGTGAAGGTCACCGCACCGATGAACACGCCCAGCACCACCTCGACCTGCAGGAAGGTAAGCTCGGCAGGTGTCTTGTAGGCCAGCGTGGCGGCGAACGCCGACAGGCCGTCAAGGGACTCACCGGTCGCCTTCAGCGCCAGCACCCGGGCGCGTTCCATCTCGGCGTTCCAGCCGACGAACACCGCCGCCAGACCGACGAAGGAGTGCAACGCCGCCACCAGCTGCGGCATCTGGGTCATCTCGACCCGCTTGGCCACCATGGTGCCGACCACAGCACCGACGATCATCAAGGGAATCATCAGCCAGTAGTTGCCGATGTTCGGGCCGAGCATGACGGAGAACACCGCCAGGCCCATACCGACGATGCCGTACCACACCGCGCGCTTGGCCTTTTCCTGATTGCTCAGTCCCCCCAGCGAGAGGATGAACAGCACACTCGCCGCGATTGCCGCGGCGGTTACGAATTGTTGTCCTAGCATTTCGTCTCTCCGCGGTTCAGGACTTCTGGAACATGGCCAGCATCCGGCGTGTCACCAGGAAGCCACCCACGACGTTGATGGAAGCGATCAGCACCGAGATGCCCGCCAGCAAGGCGACCAACCAGCTACCCGAGCCCACCTGGAGCACGGCACCGAGGATGATGATCCCGGAAATCGCATTGGTCACCGCCATCAGCGGCGTGTGCAGAGAGTGGCTGACGTTCCAGATGACCTGAAAACCGACGAAGCAGGCCAGCGCGAAGACGATAAGGTGCTGCATGAAGGACGCCGGCGCCACCAGACCGAGCAGCCCCATGACGATGCCGCCGACCGCGAGCATGGTGACCTGGCTCTTGGTCTGCTTCATGAAGGCGGCGTGTTCGGCAGCCTTGCGCTCCTCCGGTGTCGGCTCCTTCTCCTTGGGCTTCGGCTTGGCCGCGGCGATGGCCTTGACCTTGGGCGGAGGCGGCGGAAAGGTGACCTCCCCTTGGTGGGTGACGGTAGCCCCACGGATCACGTCGTCTTCCATGTCGTGAACGATCTTGCCGTCCTTCTCCGGCGTCAGATCGGTCAGCATGTGACGGATATTGGTCGAGTACAGCAGCGACGACTGGGTGGCCATGCGCGACGGGAAGTCGGTGTAGCCGACCACGATGACACCGTTGTCGGTGACCACGCGCTCGTCGGGCTTGGTCAGGTCGCAGTTGCCCCCCTTCTCGGCGGCCAGGTCGACCACCACAGAGCCCGGCTTCATCGCCTTGACCATGTCCTCGAGCCACAGCTTGGGAGCCGGGCGTCCGGGGATCAGCGCGGTGGTGATGACGATATCCACCTCGGGGGCCTGCTGGCGGAACAGCTCGAGCTGCTTTTCGCGGAACTCGGGGCTGGAGGGGGCCGCGTAGCCACCGCTTTCGGAGCCGTCCTGGGAGTCCTCGAAGTCGAGGAACAGGAACTCGGCGCCCATGGACTCGATCTGCTCGGAAACCTCGGGGCGCACGTCGAAGGCACGCACCACCGCACCAAGGCTGGTAGCAGTACCGATGGCGGCAAGACCGGCGACGCCGGCACCGATGATCAGCACCTTGGCCGGCGGCACCTTGCCGGCAGCGGTGACCTGACCGGTGAAGAAGCGACCGAACTGGTTGCCTGCCTCGATCACCGCGCGGTAGCCGGCGATGTTGGCGGTGGAGGACAGCGCGTCCATCTTCTGGGCACGGGAAATCCGCGGCACCATGTCCATGGCAACGACGCTGGCGCCCTTGTCCTTGCAGGTCTCGAGCATCTCTTCGTTCTGGGCCGGCCAGAAGAAGCTGATCAGGGTCTGGCCCTGGCGCAGCAGGTCGGACTCTTCCTTCTGTGGCTCGCGCACCTTGACGACTACGTCGGCCTGCTCGAACACCGCCTCCATGCTGTCGACGATAGTGACACCGGCCTCTTCATAGGCGGCGTCGGTAAAGCCGGCAAGCTCACCTGCGCCCGTTTCGATCAGGCACTCGTGACCCAGCTTCTGAATGTGTCCGGCGCTCTCGGGCGTCAGCGCGACACGCGCCTCGCCCTTATGCCGTTCCCTTGGTGCTCCTATCTTCACGATGGATCTCCCATGTGGCCAACGTTATTACGATTGCTTGTTATGGTTTCTTGTTGTCATTCCTACCAGTGTTACCTCTTGTGGCTAGTCTGCACAAGAGGGGATCGCCAGTAATTGGTGCACTGCAATGTGAGAGCAACCACCTGAATCCATTAAGAGAACCGGCACGAAGCGGGGTGTAACCTTATGCCCTTCCGAGCCTCCCAGGCCCGGCGTGACCGGCCTGGCGGCGTGATCACACCCTGGTGGCAACCTCTGACGAGAAACAACGCAGATTTGTGCCTGCCAACTACCTCCCTTTCGAGCCTGAACAAGCGCTCACCCAGCGACATATTCGCTCAGAAAAAACGCCAACCATCTGCGCCGCCTTGCCGACAGGATGGACGAAAAGATGGCTGAAAGGATGACGGAAAGCGCTAGCGAGAGGGCGACGAAAGCGCTGGAGAAAGCGCTGGAGAAAGCGCTGGCGAAAGCACTGATGAAGCAACAGGCGACGCCAAGAGTGTCCACTCGACATCGCCTGTTCGGAGCGCTGCTCGGTGCCAACGGGAACCTCACGGACAAAGGATCACCTTGGCGGCGGCGCTGCGCCCGCCTGCCAGCTCCTCGAAGGCGGCCGCTCCCTCAGCCAGGGGTCTCTTCTCGACCCAGGACAGCTCCCCCAGCGCCCCGGCATCGAGCAGTGCGACGGCAGCGCGAAGATCCCCGAAGCTGTAGGTGTAGGCACCAAGAAAACTCAGCTCCTTCAGGGTGATGGCGCGAGTATCGGTGACACCTTCGTTGTCCTGCAGGCCAAGGTGCATGATGGCGCCACCAGGGCGAGCCGAAGCCACCGCCATCTTGCGCGTGGGGCCCGCCCCCACGCAGTCGAACACCGCCTCCACTGAGTCGGCCCGGGGCGGCGCTTCGCGCGGGTCGAAGGCCTCCAGCCCGACCCTGAGCGCCGCCTCCCGGCGCAGCGGGTTGAGATCGGCGATGCGCAGCGAGCGCACCCCGCGCTGGCGCAGGATCAGCGCAGTCATCAGGCCGATGGCACCGGCACCGATCACCAGCACCCGGGACTCCGCCAGCGGGCGATCGAGCACCCGCTCAAGGCGGTGAATACCGTGCACTGCAGTCGCCACCGGCTCGGTCATGGCAGCGACCTCGGCGCTGAGCGTCTGTGGCAGCTCGATCAGGCTGTGATCGGCGATGTTGACCGTCTCGGCGAAACTGCCGGGGCGATTCATGCCGATCATGCTGCGGTTCTCGCACAGATTCTGGCGCCCGGCCTGGCAGTACTCGCAGTGGCCGCAGACGATCAGCGGGTTCATGGTGACCCGCTTGCCCTTCCAGGCGCCCTCGACCACCCGTCCCGCGGCCTCGTGGCCCAGGATCATCGGCGGCACCCGCCGGGGATCATGGCCGTGGTAGGCATGCAGGTCGGAGCCGCAGATACCGGTGGCCTCCACCTGCACCCGCGACTCCCCCGGCTTGAGTGGCTCGGGCTCGGTGCCACGCATTTCCATTTGCTCGCGACCGACGTAGAACAAGGCTTGCATGGTGAGTCTCCTGAATCACTTGGCGGTAAAGCCGCCGTCGACGTGAAGGATCTGGCCGGTGACGTAGGCCGATGCCGGGGATGCCAGGAAGACTGCCGGCCCCGCAATATCCTCAAGCCTGCCGTTGCGGCCGATGGCGGTCTGGCGCGCCAGCGCCTCGGACCTGGCCGCATCGTCGAACACCGGTGAGGTCAGCTCGGTGGGGAAGAAGCCCGGCGCCAGCGCATTGGCGTTGATGCCGTGGCGCGACCAGGCCTCGGCCATGGCGCGGGTCAGCTGGGCGATGCCACCCTTGCCGGCACCATAAGGGGCGCTGTCGGGAAAGGCACGACTGGACTGCAGCGAGGCCAGGTTGATGATGCGACCGTAGCCCGCCGCGCGCATCCCCGGCACCAGCGCCCGTGACAGAAAGAATGGCGTGCCCAGGTGCAGCTGCAGGGTCAGCTCCCACGAGGCCAGATCGACCTCTTCTGCCGGCTGGCGCAGGTTCACCCCGGCGGCGTTGACCACAATATGGGGATCGCCAAACGCCTCGGTGGCGCGTCGCGCCACCTCATCAAGGCCTCTGGCGTCGGCCAGATCGGCGCTGAGGGCGGCCGCCTGGCCGCCCATGTCCCGAATCCGCGCCACCCCCGCATCCAGTGCGTCCTGGCGCCTGGCGGCCAGCACCACCCGGGCGCCGCTTGCCGCCAGCGCCTCGCCGATGGCAAGCCCCAATCCGCTGCTGCCCCCGGTGACCAGCGCTACCCGTCCGCCGAGATCGAAATCGGCACGCATGGTCATACGTCCTCTTCCACCGCCAGCACAAAGCGCTCATCGGGATAGTACTTGGCCAAACGGATATCGCCGGTACGGGCGTGGCCTTCCATGCCCTCGCAGCGCGACAGCCTGGCGGCAGTGGCGGCTACGGTGCGAGTGGCCTCGCGGCTCTGGCGCTGGTAGGTCACGATCTTGAGGAACTTCTGGGCGCACAGCCCGCCGGTGTAGCGTGCCGCCCCCTTGGTCGGGAGGATGTGATTGGTGCCCGAACACTTGTCGCCGAAGGCCACCGAGGCCTCCTCGCCGACAAACAGCGACCCGTAGCTGTTGAGGCGCTCCATCCACCAGTCCAGATCCTCCACCTGCAGTTCCAGGTGCTCGGAGGCGTAACGATCACTGACCTCGACGGCTTCCTCCCGGGTATCGCAGACGATGATCTCGCCATAGTCGCGCCAGGCGGCGTCGGCGGCCTTGCGCTGGGTCTCCGGCAGGTCATCGATGCGCGCCTGGATGCGCTGATCCACCGCTTCGGCCAGCTCGCGCGAGGTGGTGAACAGCCAGGCCGGCGAATCCGGGCCGTGCTCGGCCTGGCCGACCAGGTCCTCGACCACGATATCGGGATCAGCGCTGCGATCGGCGATGATGCCGATCTCGGTGGGCCCGGCAAACATGTCGATGCCGCAGCGTCCGAACAACTGACGCTTGGACTCGGCGACGAAGCGGTTGCCCGGGCCGACCAGAATGTCGGCAGGCTTGCCGGTGAACAGTCCAAAGGCCATGGAAGCGATACCCTGGACGCCGCCCATCTGCAGGATGACGTCGGCACCGGCGAGGTCCATGGCATACAGGATGGCCGGGTGGATGCCGTTCTCGTCCCGCGGCACCGAACAGGCCACCACGTTCTTGACACCGGCCACCTTGGCGGTGGCCACACTCATGATCGCCGAGGCAATGTGCGCGTAGCGGCCACCGGGCACGTAGCAACCGGCGGTCTCCATCGGAATCAGCTTCTGGCCGGCGAACAGGCCCGGCGACAGTTCGGTCTCGAAGCCCTGAATACTGTCGCGCTGGGCGGCGGCAAACCGGCTGACCCGCTCATAGGCGAAGTGGATGTCCTGCTTGAGCTGTTCGGGGACCTTCTCCTTGGCCGCCTCGATCTGGTCGCGGCTGACGATGACGTCGCCTTCCCAGCCGTCGAGTTCGCGACAGTATTCCCGCGCCTTGGCCTCTCCCCCGGCCTCGATCTCGGCAAGCATACGCGAGACGACTTCATGGGTCTGGGTGTCGTTGCTGGAGGCATTCTTGTCGGCTTGCTTGTAGTAGTGAATCGCCATGTTGAATCTCCTTGAGGTCATCGGCCGGTATCGGTCGCCACACATGCTTGAGTTTTGAGCATGCGCAGTGCCTAGGGTGTGCCGTCGACTTGGCCGTGATGCGCCGACGGCATTGTTGTCGTGGTGAGTGTTGTTGTGGCGAAGCATGGGCCGGTCTGTCGCCCTTCTTCGCTCCTCGCTGCTATGCCTTCCCCCTAATTGTAAGCGCTTACAAAATTGTTGAAAAAAAGGAGGAGGATAGCCCTCCCCCAACCTCTCCCTACCCTATTGCCCAGGTCGACAACCCAGGCAGATACGCGATCATCAGCACCACGATCAGCATCCCCAGCACAAACGGCAGCGCGTAGCGAGCGATCGACAGCACCGAACAGCGGGTCAAGCCGGACACCACGAACAGGTTGAGTCCCAGCGGTGGCGTAATGAAGCCCAGGCCCAGGGTGGTGACCATCAGGATCGCGAAGTGGAACTCGTTCATCCCCGCCTCCAGCGCCAGCGGTAACAGCAGCGGCGCCAGGATGACGATGTTGGGGGTGGTTTCCATCACGCAGCCAGCCAGCACCAGAATGCCGATCATCATCAGGATCATCAGCCAGGGGGCGTCGGTGACACCGCTGATTCCGCTGACCAGTGTCTGGGGGATATCGAGGCTGGCCAGGCTCTGCGCCAGCGGCAGGGACACCGCGATGATCGGCACGATGACGCCGCACACCCGCGCCGAGCTCTCCAGCATGCGCGGAATATCACCCAGCGTCAGGCGCCCCTGGCGCAGGCCGATGATGACCACCACCACCACGGCCACCGATGCCGCCTCGGTAGGGGTGAAGATGCCGGTGTAGATGCCGCCCAGGATCACCACCGGTACGAACAGTGCCCAGCGGGCGTCCCACACGGTGTCGAGCCAGCGCCGCCAGGAGAAACGCTCGCGATCTCCTTCGAAGCCGTAGATGCGGTTGAGCACCATATTGGTGGCCATGACCGAGATCATCACCATCACCCCGGGGATCGCCGCCGCCAGAAAAAGCGTCGAGGCAGACATGCCCAGCACCAGACCCATCACGATATAGGCGATCGACGGCGGGATCAGGATGCCGGTGCAGGCACCGGAGGCCACCAGCGCACAGGCCGCCGGCAACGGATAGCCGCGCTCCACCAACCGGGGGATGGTCATCCGCCCTACCGCCGCGGCACCCGCCGCATCCGAGCCGGAGATGCAGGCAAAGAAGCCACAGCCCAGCGTGGTGGAGCTGCCAAGGCCGGTCTTGAGACCGCCGACGCTGGCCTCGGCTACGTCCAGAAGCTTGCCGGAAAGCCCCGAGCGCACCAAGGCGTCACCGGTGAGAATGAACAGCGGCACCGCGATCAGCGCAAAGGCATTGATGCCCTCGAACAGCGACTCGCCAAACACCGACAACGGCAAGGTCTCGGTAAAGGTCAGCATGCCCAGGGTGCCGAGGCCGATGGCGACCCACACCGGCACCCCCACCAGGATCATCACGATCAGCACCGCCAGCGGCGCGTAGAAGGTCCAGTCCAGAGAGGCCGCGGCCTGTTGAAGTTCCATGAATTCCATGACGGTCCCCCTCAGTCGAAGAGCTTCTGGCCATCGAAGACCGGATCACCACGCTGCATGCGCCGGATATCCGCCAGCATGCTCTGCACCACCCGCCAGGCGATCAGCAAAAAGCCCACCGGGATGGCGGCCAGAAAGAACGCCTGGGAGACCCGCAGCCCCGGGGTGACCGAACCGAAGTTGATCGACGTCAGCACCGGGGAGATCGACAGGTACAGCGCCCACACCGCCAGCACCAGGGTGGCGATATCCGAAATCCACCAGCCCAGGCGCTTCATGCGAGGCCCGCCCAGGTTGATCAGTACATCGATGCGGATATGGGCGCGGTCCCTGACCGCTGCAGCGGCAGCGAGCCAGGCCAGGTAGATAAAGGCGTAGCGCGCCAGCTCCTCGCCCCAGACAGAGGAGTAGTTGAGGGCAAAGCGGCGGATGACTTCCACCGCCACCGTCAGAATGATCAGCGCATAGAAGGTCAGCAGCAGCCAGCGCTCGGTGCGGCGATCGACGTCGTCACAGCGCAGGCGCAAGGCGCGCCAGCGCGTGTCCTTAGGCGTTGCTGTCGACGAAATAGCCATTTTGCACCTCCGTGGCGGCCAGCAGTTTGTCGAATGCCTCCAGCGACCCTGCCAGTTCACGCTTGGTCTCGTCCCAGGCGGGCAGCTGATGGCCGCAACGCTCGACCCACTGGGCCTTTTCCTCGTCGCTCAGGGAGTAGACCTCGACGCCGGCCAGGCGCATCTGGTCATGGGCGTAGGCCCGCGCCGCCGGGACCTTGGCGAGGTTTTCACGGAAGGTCACATCAGACGCCTGCATGACGGCGTCCTGAAGCGCGGGGTCCAGGCTGTCGAACCAGGCCTTGTTGCAGGTGTAGACCTGGGCATCGGGGACCGACTGGATGGTGGAAATGCTCGACAGCACGTCGGTGAAGCCGAACACCAGCAGGGCCTGGACGCTGGGGTCGAGGGCATCGGCCACGCCCTGCTTGATCGCCGAGGAGGTCTCGCCCCAGGCCACCGGGGTCGGATTGGCACCGGCCAGGCGATAGACCTGCTGCAGGATCTGCGAGGACGGCACCCGGAACTTGATGCCGGAGATGTCATCGGGCACCCGCACCGGGCCATCCAGCAGCCCCTCGCGCACGGCGACGGTCCTCGGGTCGATGCAGATATAGGACAGCACCTTGAAGCCGCGCGCCTCGACCTTGTGGTGAACGGTGTCGCGCCAGGCGTCCGAGGTCACCAGATTGATCAGACGCTGGTTCTCGCCACACCAGTAGGGAATGTTCACCAGGTCGGCTTCCGGGGCGAAGGACGACAGGTTGGACAGCGAATGCTGGGCGATGGCGATGGAGCCGTTCTGGACCATCGAGATCAGCGCCCCTCCGGTGGCGAGCTGACCACCGGGCGCCAGCTTCACGTAAAGCCGCCCACCGGAGAAGTTCTGCAGGTTCTCCTTGAAGTTGAGCTGCATGATCGGATAGGCCCGCGAGGCGCCCAGGGTATAGCCGGTGGCAAGCACGATGGTGGACTCGGCCGCGTCCTCTCGCTCGGACTCTTCCTTGGCGGTGGCCGCCATGGCGCTTTCCGAGAACAAGGCACCGCCGACCGCACCGACCACCGCAGCGGTAAACCCGAACTTTGCCACGCTGCCCATGAACTGCCGTCTTTCCGGCTGACTGGGAGCACCGCTGTCATGGGTGATGAAATCTCGCATGATTATTGTCCTTGTTGTGTGGTGGGCGTGCCCGACTCGGCGTCATACGGCGCCTTGCCTTCGAACTTGAGGCAGGCAGAGACGAAGAAGGCGGTAGCGAGCGTCAACATCACTGCCTCGTAGGCGGCATCCAGCGTCCACATTCCCGGTAGATAGCGCTGGATGGCAACGTTGACGAAAAAGGCGGCGAACAGACATATCGACAGCCAAAGCATCAACTTGGCTGAGGACGAAGACGACCTGGACATGGGTGGCGACTCCCGACTCTCGTTGTATTTGGTGGTACGCGTCGTTGTTGTCGATCGTTCAGCTTTTTACTTGTGGTATCTCCCCTGGCAACCGAGGTTGCACCTCTCAGGGGAAACAATGCGGCAGTGAACTACGATCACCGCTATCTGCTGCTATAATTGTAAGCGCTTACATGGCGCACCATTCAAGGTAGATTCCTCTATAGGACTTGTCCAGCCTGAATCCTGTAAAGGACCTTCGACTTTAGCCGCAACCGTGGCGCCGACCGGAATACACCGGTGTCGCCACCCAGGAGAGGCCAGATGAACGATCGTCCCACCAGAGCGCTGCTGGAAGATGTGGCCCGGGAAGCCGGGGTCTCGACGGCGTCTGTCTCACGGGTGCTCAACGGCGCACCCCACGTCAGCGACCGGCTTAAAAAGAAAGTGGAAGATGCCGTCAGTCGCCTCGGCTATGTCCCGGATGGTTCGGCCCGTGCCCTGGCCTCGCGGCGTATCGGCGCCATCGGTCTGCTGGTCCCGACCCTCGACAACCCGATCTTCGGCACCATGGCCAACAGCCTGGAGCGGCGCCTCAAGGAGCATGACTGTCGTCTGCTGCTGGCCACCTACCGCTACGACCTCGAAGACGAACTGCAGGCGCTGCGTACGTTGGTCCAGCATGGTGTGGACGGCGTCGTGTTGATCGGCCATGAACACCTTGCCGACGCCTACCACCTGCTGCACCAGCGTCAACTGCCCTTTCTCACCAGCTGGCAAACCCATGACCAGGCCGAGGCCCCCTGTATCGGCTTCGACAATCGCGATGCCGCCAGACAACTGGCGAGCCACCTGATCGATCTCGGCCACCGCCGCCTTGCCATCGTCACCGCACCCTATGAACACAATGACCGTGCCCGGGCCCGCTTCGAGGGTTACTGCGATGCGATTGCCGTTGCCGGTTGTCCGGCGCCAGACGTCGAGGTGGTGGAGTACGGTGTCGCCGAGGGCGCCGACGCCTGCGCCCGACTGCTGGAGATGCCCTCCCCGCCCACTGCGCTGCTCTGCGGCAACGACACCCTGGCCTTCGGCGCCCTGCTCGAGGCCCAACGACGCGGGCTCGACCTGCCTCGGGAACTGTCGATCACCGGCTTCGACGACCTGCCCCAGGCAGCCTACATGTCGCCCTCGCTGACCACCGTCTCGGTGCCCGCCAGTGCCATCGGTGTGCATGCCGCCGACGCCCTGATGACGTGGATTCGCCATCGCGAGCGACCCAGCGACCTGCACCTGGATGCCAGCATTCGGCTACGGGGATCGACGGCGCCGCCACTTGCCGGACGCGGCCAGTAGGGTGGCTGAGCTGTCAGATAAAGCCATTCAGCAAAGCTATTCGGGAAAGTCGTTCTAACACGCTATCCGCGAACGGTATCCAGGAAGCCGCGCTTCTAGGAAGCCGCAATGGCCGTCAGGTCATCCACCACCGCCGTCGGCAGCGTCAACCGATCATCGCTCTGGCGTCGCAGCTGGTGGCGCCGGTCGCCGGGCAGGCGTACGCCCGGCTGCTCGAGCATCGCGGCGAACAGCACTTCACAGCGCGCGAGCACATCCGGTGCGAAGCGATCGACGTCGAACAGCAGCATCAAATGACCGACCCCGGGCGGCTCTCCCTGCGCCTCGAAGAAAGACCCCGCCTCGAAACCGAAGCGACTACCGGAAAGCCCCGCGCACAACAGCTCCACCATCATCGCCAGCGCCGCCCCCTTGGCGTCTCCTGCCGGCACCATGCTGCCCTGGATGGCGGTCTCTGGATCGGTGGTAGGCGCCCCATCCGGCCCCACCGCCCAGCCTTCGGGGATCGGCTTGCCGGCCTTGCGTGCCAGCATCACCTTGCCCCTGGCCACCTTGGACAGCGACAGGTCCAGCAGCATGGGATCACCCTCGGGTCGCGGACAGGCGAAGGCGATGGGGTTGGTGCCGTAGAGCGGCTTATGGCCGCCCCAGGGCGCCATGGCCGACGGCGCATTGCTGAATGCCAGCGCCATGAAGCCCTCTCGAGCCGCCCGCTCCACCGGCGCACCGGCCACCCCAAAGTGATGAGAGCGTCCGATGGAAATCGCGCAAAGCCCCTGCTGTCGCGCCACCTCGAAGCCGGCGTCCAGCCCGCTGGCGATGGCCGGAAAGGCCAGGCCATGGTCGGCGTCGACCCGCACCACCGCACCGTCGGCTTCGGCCCTGGGTATGGCACCGGCGTTGACCTTGCCGCTGGCGGCCTGGTCCAGATAGAACGGCAGGCGCGAGAGCCCATGGGACGGCAGGCCGTCACGCTCGGCGTCGAGCAGCGCCTCCACCGTGATGGCAGCCTCGCGCTCGGGGAAGCCGCTGGCACGCATCGCCTCCATGGCGAGTTCCCGCGCCTGTTCGCGGGCAAGTGTTGTCGTCTGGCTCATGCCACCCCCTCCGGCGTCAGTACCGCAACCACGTTCTCGGCGGTCATCTGACTGATCCGCGCGTTGGACTCCTCGGTCACCCCGGCGATATGCGGGGTCAGCACCAGATGGGGCCCCCCTTCGAGCACCGAGCCTGCGCCAAGTGGCTCCTGTTCGAACACATCGAGCATGGCCCCCGACAGGCGTCCACTGGTGAGCGCCTCGGCCAGCGCCGCCTCGTCTACCACCCCACCGCGGGCGGCGTTGATGACCACTGCGCCGGGCTTCATGACGGCCAGGCGATCGGC
>DJIP01000349.1 GCA_002433675.1 Halomonas halophila | reverse complement strand
GGGCCGACGAAGACCACGAATTCCTGATCCTTGACCTCCAGATCGACGCCCTTGATGACGTGGGTATCGCCGAAGCTCTTGACCACCTGGTTGAGTGTCAGTGTTGCCATCTTGTTGTCCTCGAAGTTCTGTCAGGGACGCCTCGGCGCCGCCTGGAATATCTGTCTGGCGGTGCGTCTTTCACCGCACCGAAGGTCGGTTATTTCACCGCGCCAAAGGTCAGGCCACGGACCATTTGCTTCTGGGCTTGTGAAGAGCGCCAGCCGAAGTTTCTCGCCTATCCATTCGCTCACTTCACCGCGCCGAAGGTAAGGCCACGGACCATTTGCTTCTGGGTCAACCAACCAAAAATCAGGATCGGCGCGATGGCCATGGTCGAGGCCGCCGACAGCTTGGCCCAGAACAGTCCCTCGGGGCTGGAGAACGACGCGATGTAGGCGGTCAACGGCGCCGCCTGAGAGGTGGTCAGGTTCAGGCTCCAGAAGGCCTCATTCCAGCTCAGGATCACCGACAGCAGTCCGGTGGAAGCGATCCCCGGCAGGGTCAGCGGCAGCAGCAGGTACCACACCTCCTGGAAGGTGCTGGCGCCGTCCATGCGGCCCGCTTCCAGAATTTCCCTGGGCAGGTCCTTGAAGAAGGTGTAGAGCATCCACACCACGATCGGCAGGTTCATCAGGGTGTAGACGATGGTCAGGCCGATGCGGGTGTCGAGCAGGCCGAAGTCGCGGAACAGCAGATAGATCGGTACCAGCACGCCCACCGAGGGCAGCATCTTGGTGGACAGCATCCACAGCAGAGTGCCTTTGGTGCGCTTGGTCGGCAGGAAGGCCATGGCGTAAGCCGAGGGCACCGCTATCAACAGCGCCAGCAGGGTCGAACCAAAGGAAACGACAACGCTGTTCCAGGCAAACTTCAGGTAGTCGGCCCGCTCCTGTACCTCGACATAGCTTTCCAGCGTCGGGGTGAAGATCAGGCTGGGATCGGCGATGGCCTCGGCTTCGGTCTTGAAGCCGGTGACGATCATCCAGAAGATTGGAAAGAAGATGGTCAGGGCCACGCCCCAACCCAGCAGGGTGATGCCGAACTTGCGCCTGCGCTGGGCGCGCAGGGCCGAGGCACCTCGCCCGGCGTCGGCGACCGGCGCCTTGACGCTGTCGCCGGTGGTAGTGGTGGTGGTCATGTGGTGCACCTCGTCAGCGTGTTGTTGGTCGATGGGTCGTCAGCGGCCGCAAGGCGCTACTGCTCGAGGTTCTTGGCCACCATGCGCACCAGGAAGATGGCGACGATGTTGGCCAGGATGATGGCGATGACGCCACCGGCGGAGGCGGTGCCCACGTCGAAGTCGAGCAGCGCGCGGATGTAGATCAGGTAGGCCAGGTTGGTGGTGGCCAGCCCCGGTCCGCCCGAGGTAGTGACGAAGATTTCGGCGAAGATCGTCAGCAGGAAGATCATCTCGATCATCACCACCACGCTGATGGCACGCTTCAGGTGCGGCAGGGTGATGTAGAAGAAGATCGCCACCGGGCCTGCGCCATCCATGCGCGCCGCCTCGACCTGGTCATCATCCAGTGACTGCATCGCGGTCAGCAGGATCAGTAGCGCAAAGGGCAGCCACTGCCAGGACACGATGATGATGATCGAGGTCAGCGGCAGGCTCGAGAACCAGTCCACCGCCGGCAGCCCCAGGCTCTCGGCAAGCCAGGCGAACACGCCGTTGGCCGGGTGCATCATCATGTTCTTCCACACCAGGGCACTGACGGTGGGCATCACGAAGAACGGCGAGATCGCCAGCACTCGGGCGACGCCACGCCCCATGAAGTCCTGCTGGAACAGCACCGCCAGCAGGGTGCCACCGACCACGGTGATGGCCAGCACCCAGCCCACCAGCAGCAGGGTGGTGCCCATGGCCGACCACAGCGCCGGGTCGGTCAGCAGGTATTCGTAGTTCTCGAAACCGGCAAAGCCGGTCATGCTCGGCATCAACAGGTTGTAGCGCTGAAACGAGAACCAGACGGTCATCGCCAGCGGCACGATCATCCACAGCAGCAGCAGAGTAACGGCCGGCGCCTGCAGCGAGAGGGTGCGAAGCCCTCCGACGGTGCGCCCGGAAGTACGATTCTTGTTCATGAGGGATCACGCTTGGTCAGGCCTGCGGGGTAAGGCCACAGGCGATCGGAGCCAGGGGCCGGCCATGAAGGCCGGCCCGCGAACGAGCTTCAGTCGGTGTAGCCGGCGCGTTCCATGGTGCGCTCGGTGGCCCGCTGGGCGGCGGACAGCGCCTGCTCGACACTGGTCTCGCCGGTCAGGGCCGAGGCCACCATCTGGCCGACCTGGGTGCCGATGGCCTGGAACTCGGGAATGCCGACGAACTGGACGCCCACGTAGGGGTTCGGCTCGAGGCTCGAGTCGAGCGGGTCGGCCTTGCTGATCGCGTCGACCACGAAGCTGGCGAAGGGCGCGGCCTCGATGTACTCGGCGTTGTCGTAGGTGGACTGGCGGGTGCCGGGAGGCACGCTGGTCCAGCCTTCACGCTCGCCGACCAGCGCCACGTACTCCGGCGAGGTGGCCCAGGTCACGAACTGACGGGCCGCGTCCTTGGCGTCCGAAGAAGCAGGAATGGCCAGCGCCCAGGCCCACAGCCAGTGAGAACCCTTGGGGGTTTCGGCCACCGGCGCCGGGGCAAAGCCCAGTTGATCGGCGACCTGTGACTCGTCGGCATCGAACAGCTTGCCCGCCGCCGAGGTGGCGTCCACCCACATGGCACAGTTGCCGCGCGAGAACAGCGCCAGATTCTCGTTGAAGCCGTTGGAGCTGGCACCGGCGGGGCCGTAGTTGTCGAGCAGGTCGACGTAGAAGGCGACCGCCTCCTGCCAGGCCGGACTGTCGATCTGGGCGTTCCAGTCCATGTCGAACCAGCGACCGCCGAAGGTGTTGGTCAAGGTCGAGACGAAGGCCATGTTCTCGCCCCAGCCCGGCTTGCCACGCAGGCAGATGCCGGCCACTTCGCCGTCGTCGTCATGCAGGGTCTCGGCCCAGTCACGCACCTGGTTCCAGGTGGGCTGCTCGGGCATCTCGATGCCGGCCTCGGCGAACAGGTCCTTGCGATAGTAGAGCATCGAGCTTTCGGCATAGAACGGCAGCGCATAAAGGCTACCTTCATGGCTCAGGCCGTCGCGCACGGGTCCCAGCAGGTCATCGACCTGGTAGCTCTCGGGCAGATCATCCAACGGCTCGAGCCAGCCCCGCTCGGCCCAGATCGGAGCCTCGTAACTGCCGATGGTCATGACATCGAACTGGCCACCCTGGGTGGCGATATCCGTGGTCATGCGCTGACGCAGCACGTTCTCTTCCAGTACCACCCAGTCGAGGGTGATGTCCGGATGAGCCTTCTCGAACTCCTCGGTCAGGCTCTGCATGATCACCATGTCGTTGTTGTTGACCGTGGCGACGGTGATGGTCTCGGCCTGGGCAGCTGACGCGCCCAGCGCCAGCACCAGCGCGCTGGTCGGCACCAGCGGCCTGGACAGCGCCGCGCAAAGAGGACGGAGGGTGTAAGACGGCTTCATGGCGCACTCCTGATCGTTACCCGCTTGGCGGGGATATTGTTGTACCGCCGCCGCGAGTCCTCGGACTCGTCGTGGTGGTCGGGCTTTGCGTGCATCCGAGCAAGTCAGCGCTGCGGATACCCTACCCAAAAAATGATCAATCAAATCACTTAATGATCAAATGATCGAACACGACCACAGAAAACGCAAAGCCCAAAGCTTTAGACTTTAGCGGTACACGAAAGCCTTTCAGCCCCTGCCCCGGCAACCACTCATCGACGTAGATCAGCCAAACGGCTGGCCTTCACCGAGCTCGCTCAGAACAGCAAATATTAGATATTCAGCCCCTTCATTACCTTGTTGTTTAACGACTTTTTATTTTGTCATGGTCGCTACCCGCCACGGCCTTCGGCCTGCTCTCTTGCCCCGACAAGCCAATGGCACCGTCAGTATTTCCTGAAAAAACAAGGTAGTGACTCGTCAATCACACAAATTTCCATATACAGAAACTTATTTCCCTATATGGAATAAAATTGACGCTATCAGACCCGCCTCCTAGGCTTCGATCGATCACTGATCCGGCAGTTCGATGCGTCCTTTGCGGCACTTCTGCAGATTCACCGCGCGACCTGTCATCTATTTCCCTGCCTTCTCGTCCGGCGCCCCGGAGCCCTTGCGTGAAGCGCCGGCCAGAGCCTCGCCGAGCATGCCGGCAGGCCAACACGCATGCCACGCCAATCGATCCAGGATCGAGGGAGCCATAACAATGACAGACCACGCTGCTCTTCCCCCGGCCATCGCCAATAAATCCAATCGCAAGCGCTACTTCCAGTTCAGTCTGATGCTGCTGGCGGCCGGGTCCATCTATCCCCTGCTCTACCTGCGCCAGAATTTCGAAACACCGATCCTCGAGGTCTTCAACATCACCTCGAGCGAACTCGGTAATTTCTATTCCATGCTGGGTGTCGTGTTCTTTCTGTGCTACCTGCCCAGCGGCTGGCTTGCCGACAAGTTCTCGCCCCGCCTGCTGGTGACGGTCTCCATGGCCGGCACCGGACTGCTCGGACTACTGTTCGCGACCATCCCTTCCGGCGTCATGCTGACCATGGTCTTTCTCGGCTGGGGACTGACCTCGGGCCTGACCTTCTGGTCGGCGATGCTCAAGGGTGTGAAGATGCTGGCCAAGAAAGACGAGCAGGGCCGCTTCTTCGGTATCCTCGACGGCGGGCGTGGGCTGATCGAGGCGATCCTGGCGACCATTGCGATCAGCCTGTTCGCCTACTACCTCAACGACCAGCAGGACAACACCACCGAGGCGCTCAGGGTAGTGGTCTACATGTACTCGTTCACCTGCCTGGTGATCGCCGCCTTGACCTTCATCTTCTTCACTCGCCATGACGGCTCGGAGATACGCGCCAAGAAGATCAAGACCAGCGGCAACGTGATCGCCGATCTCAAGCATCTGGCGTCGATTCCGGCGCTGTGGCTGGTCGCCCTTATCATCCTGTGCGGCTACCAGCTGTTCTGGGCGACCTATTCCTTCTCGGCCTATGTCCAGGAAGGGTATGGCGTCACCGCCGTCGCCGCCGGCGCCATCACCGTGGCCAAGCTATGGATGCGTCCCATCGGCGGCATCACCGCCGGCTTTCTCGGCGACCGCTTCGGCAAGACCAATGTGCTGGCACTGCTGTTCCTGGGCGCCACCGCCTTTCTGGCCACCTTGATCCTGATGCCGACCTCGGTGAGCACGGTGGCCTTGCTGGCGGTGGTGCTGATGATCGGTGTGCTCACCTATGCGTTGCGCGGACTGTACTGGGCGATACTCGACGACTGCGATATTTCCATGGAGGTAGCGGGACTGGCCATCGGCGTGATCTCGCTGCTCGCCTACACCCCAGACATCTTCCTGCCGCAGATCTACGGCTTCCTGTCGGCACGTTTCGAGGCGGTCACCGCCTACCAGCTGTACTTCGGTTACATCGCCTGCATGGGCATCGTCGGTATGCTGGCAGCGCTCAAGCTCAAGGCGATCACCGCGCGCAAGGAACAGCAGTTACAGCACCAGCAGGCGTGATGGCAAGCAGGCCAGTTCCACACGAAGTGACGAAGAAGCACATCAGACAACACTATCGCGCCCCGGCGAGCCGCCGGGGCGCGATAGTGTCAGGAAAGGCGCCAGATAAAGGCGTTCGATGATATCGCTGCCGCGCGGTCTCTCTACGCTAGGAAAGACGCTCGACGATATAGCGCGCGGCCTGATCGTCGGTGATCAGGCTGGTCAGCCAGCCGCCGCGCAGCGCCGCCAGGATGGCCGGCCCCTTGTCGCGGCCACCGGCCACCGCCACCATCGCCTGACGCTTGAGCGTGGTCAGCGGCAGGCTGGTCACCCGCTGACTGGTGGAGCAGTCGATCAACATGCCGTCGGCATCCATCGGCCAGCCCACCAGCTCGCCCACGGCGTCCAGCGCCAGCAGTTCGTCGAGCTCCGACTCGCTGATGAAATGATCCTGAAACAGCGTCGCCTGGCGATCGATCCGCCCGACCCCGACGAAGGCCGCGCTGGCCTGTTCGGCCACCTCGCCGATGGCACGGAACAGTGGCTGCGCCGCCAGCGCCCGCTTCTCCTCGACCGAACTGGCTACCACCGGCGTCGGCAGCAGGTAACGCTCGCCACCGGTCTTGTCTGCCGCCACCATGACCCCGTCGTAGCGGTTGGACGAGCCGTCCCTGGCCACGTTACCGACCAGCGAGACGAAGCGATGACGAGGGCGGTCGATCCGGCTCAGCGCCTCCACGGTCGCACGAATCGAGCGGCCGGAGCCCAGTGACAGGGTCTGCGGCTCGCTGCGCTCGATGATTCGTGACAGACGCTCGGCACCGGCCACCGCCAGGTAGGGGGTACTGTCCTCGGCGGTGGCTGACGCCGGCACCACGTCGCAGTAGTCCAGTTCGAAACGCTCACGGATGGCCTGGGACAGTGCGGTGCAGTGGGCCACCGGGTGGTCGATATGGACCTTGACCAAGCCTTCCTGCCTGGCCAGCGCCAGCAGTCGCTGGACGCCCGGCCGGGAGACGCCGAGCTGTGCGGCGATCTCATCCTGCGTCTGTCCACCCACATAGGAAAGCCAGGCGGCCCGTGCGGCCTGGTCCAGCTTGACCTCGAACTTGTCCACGCATCGTCTCTCTGGCTGATCGTACAGCCTGCATCATCGCAAGCCAGGCACACCGGCACAACGCAGGCTTACTCGGCCGGGCCCTTTTCGAGGCAGCCACCGGGCAGCGTGACGCTTACCCTCAGCCCACCAAGCGCCGCACGTTCCAGGGTCATCGTACCGCCGTACAGTGACACCAGCTCCTCTACGATGGAAAGCCCTAGCCCACTGCCGGGACGGCGCTCATCCAGACGCACGCCGCGCTTGAGCACCGCCTCACGCTCTTGCGCGCTCATGCCGGGACCGTCGTCCTCCAGACGCAGGCGCGCGCTGTCCCCCTCGAGCCACAGATCGAGCTCGACCCTGGTGCGCGCCCAGTCGATGGCGTTCTCCAGCAGGTTACCGGTCAGCTCCTGCAGATCGTTGGGATCGATACGCAGCGCCAGATCATCCGCCACGCGGGTCTCGAGGCGGATACCACGACGAGCGGCCAGCCGAGACAGGCCGTCCAGCACCGGCGTCAGCACCTTGGCCAGACGCACCCTGGCGGCCAGGGCGGCGCTGCCGACGGCGCTGGCGCGGGCCAGGTGGTGGCGCACCGCAGCATCGACACGTCCGAGCTCCTGGCGCATCTTGGCGCGCTCGGTCTCGGGAAGGCGCTCCGCCTGGGTCATCAGCACGCTGACCGGGGTCTTGAGGGCGTGGGCCAGGTTACCGGCGGTGGCACGACCGCGCTCGATCAGTCTGCGGTCATGGTCGAGCACCTCGTTCATGGTCGCCGCCAGTTCCGCCAGTTCGGTCGGCAGCCGGGTATCGAGGCGCTCCCGCTGGCCGCCCTTGACCGCCGCCAGATCCGCGTGAAGCGACCTCAAGGGCGCCAGCCCCCAGCGGATCTGCAGCGCCAGACCGGTCAGCAGCAGCACACCGAGCCCCAGCAGTGACAGCCACAGCAGCCATTCGAAGCGCGCCACTTCGGCATCGAGCTCCTGGCGGCTGACCGCCAGGCTGACATGCACGGGGTGGGGGTGTCCCGACAGCCTGAGAGAACGCTCGACCAGTCTCAGTCGCTGCCCCCGAGGTCCTTCGATGGTGCGCCAGACGGTGTCCGGGGCGGCCGTGATCGGCAGGCGCTGGTCCCATAGCGAACGCGAGCCCCGGGAAAGACGTTCGCCGTCGCTGATCTGCCAGTACCAACCGGAGAACACCTGATCGAAGCGGGCATCGCCGAGGCTGTCGTTGACCACCAGGGCACCGGTCTGGGGGTCGCGATCCAGGGCCGCCAGCAGCACCCGGTGCATTGACGACAGACGTTCATCGAACGAGGCCGAGGCCGACTCACGAAAGCTGTAGGACAGCCCCCATCCCACCAGCGGCAGGATCACCAGCACCAGCACCAGCGACGCCAGCAGCAGTCGCCGCGTCAGCGAGCCCCGCGGCAACGTCACGGTACATCCTCTCCGGCCGGGGTCACCAGGCGATAGCCCTCGCCGCGCCGTGTCTCGATCCGCTCGCTGCCGAGCTTGCGCCGCAGGCGACTGATCTGGACGTCGATGACGTTGGAATCGGGTTCATGGTCACGGTCGTAGACGTGTTCGGACAGCTCGCCGCGACTGACCACTCGCTCACGGGCGTGCATCAGATAGGACAGCAGCCGTGACTCCTGGGCCGTCAGCGCCACCGGCCTGCCGGCCAGCGTCACGCTTCCTGTGTGGGTGTCGAAGCTGAGCGCCCCGGCGCTGAGCACCGGGTGGGCGTGGCCGTGGCTGCGGCGCACCAGTGCCCGTAGCCGAAACATGACTTCGGCGGTCTCGAAGGGTTTGGTGACGTAGTCGTCGGCCCCGGCAGAGAAACCCGCCGCCTTGTCGGACCAGCGCTCACGCGCGGTCAGCACCAGTACCGGCAGATCGATGTCGTCGTCGCGCCACTGGGCAAGCCAGCGCGTGCCATCGCCATCCGGCAGTCCCAGGTCGAGCACGACTGCGTCGTAGCGTTCGGTGCGCAGCAGAAAATCCGCCTCGCCTCCGGTCGCCGCGACCTCCACCAGCAGCCCGCCTTCCTCGAGGGACGCGGCGAGTGCTTCGCTCAGCGCCTGGTCGTCCTCGACCAGCAGAATCTTCATGCCACCCCTCCTCCGGCGTAATCCCTGTATTGCGGTGATCCCCGCGGGCTAGTCCGTGTTCTGCGGCGAGGGGCGCT
>DJIP01000264.1 GCA_002433675.1 Halomonas halophila | reverse complement strand
AGTCATCGCCATCGACTACCGCGAAAAGGCGCCCAAGGCAGCCTACGAGACGATGTTCCAGGACGACAACGGCGACGCCGTGGCCGAGCTGTCCCGCTACACCCACAACGCCGCCGGCGTGCCCGGCACCGTGGCTGGGCTTGCCCTGGCGCTGGAGCGCTACGGCACCATGAGCCTGGCCGAGACCCTGGCCCCGGCCATCAAGCTCGCCGAAGAGGGCTTCGCCGTGCCCCAGCGCTTCGTCGACGGCATCGACAGCGCCAGCGAACGCTTCGAACCCTGGGAGGCCAGCCGCGCCAAGTTCTTCAAGGAAGATGGCTCGCGCTACCAGGTCGGCGACATCTACCGCCAGCCGGACCTGGCCGCCACCTTGAAGCGCATCGCCGAACAGGGCGCGCGGGAGTTCTACGAGGGCGAGACCGCCGAGCTGATCGCCGCCGAAATGGAGCGTCACGACGGCCTGATGACGCTGGAGGATCTGGCCAGCTACGAGGCCACCGTGCGCGAACCGGTGCACGGCAGCTACCGTGGCCACGACGTCTACGCCATGAGCCCGCCGTCCTCCGGTGGCGCCCATATCGTGCAGATCCTCAATATCCTCGAGGACGACGATATCGGCGAGCTGGGCTTCAACTCAGCCCGCACCATCCACCTGATGGCCGAGGCCATGAAGCGGGCCTACGCTGATCGCTCCCAGTATCTGGGTGACACCGACTTCGTCGAGGTACCCCTGGCCGGGCTGACCTCCGAGGAATACGCCGCCGAGTTACGCAGCGATATCGCCGCCGATCAGGCCACCCCGAGTGCCGATATCGCGCCAGGCGACCCGCTACCCTACGAGTCCAACGAGACCACCCACTTCTCGATCGCCGACGGCAACGGCCTGGCGGCGTCCAACACCTACACCATCAACTTCAGCTATGGCTCGGGCATCGTGGTCGACGGCGCCGGCTTCCTGCTCAACAACGAGATGGACGACTTCTCGGCCAAGCCGGGGGTACCCAACGCCTACGGCCTGATCGGCGGAGAAGCCAACAAGATCGAGCCGGAAAAGCGCATGCTGTCGTCGATGACGCCGACCATCGTCAAGCGCGACGGCAAGAACTACCTGATCACCGGCAGTCCCGGCGGTTCGCGCATCATCACCACCACCCTGCAGGTGCTGATGAACGTGATCGATCACGACATGAACATCCAGGCGGCGGTCAGCATGCCGCGCATCCACCATCAGTGGCTGCCCGACGAAATCCGCATCGAACAGGGCGTCAGCCCCGACACCCTGGACCTGCTGGAGAGCATGGGCCACACCGTCAGCCAGCAGGAGGCCATGGGTGCCGCCCAGTCGATCCTGATCGAGGACGGCGTCTTCTACGGCGGCGCCGATCCGCGCCGTTCCACCTCCTCGGCCATGGGACTGTAACCTGCTGACACCCAGGCAACCCCAAGACTTGGCCGCAACACACGATGGAAGTCGCAGTAAAGGGTGTCCGCCGCCCGGCGCATGGCGTCGGGCCCTTGGGGTGTCTATGCAGCTGGTCGGGCAAGACCACTTGGGCACCGGTGGCGTCTGTGTCAGCGGCAGTCCACTTGAAAGCCGGCCCCGGACAGCAGCGGCGCCAGCTCCTGCGCCTGGCCGACAAGCTCCAGCGTCAGGGTAGAAAACTCACGACGCAGCGGATAGCTCGCCCGACACTGGTCAAAGCCCTTGCTCGGGTCACCGACGACCATGGCCCGCAACAGTCGATCATGATCGCGCCGTGGGTCGTACACTGCCCGCATGCACAGCGCCAGCGCCTCCTCCGGCGACAACCCGCCATCGAGCACCAGGCGTGACAGCGCAGGAGCGGGCAACAGCTCAGCGAGGGAAACCGTTTCCACCAATCCCAGATGGGCCACCAGCGCCTGGTAGATCTGATGGGTACCGCGCAGCTTGCCGTCCAGGCTGTGCCCGGCAATATGGGGCGTGGCCAGTGCGACCTGGTGCGCCAGTGTCTGATCGATGGAGGGCTCGTCCTCCCACACGTCGAGCAGCGCGGTAAGGTCATCGCCCCGCGCCAGGCGTCGGCTCAGCGCCTGGCCGTCGACGCAGTCGCCACGTCCGCCATTGAGCAGCAGCGTACCGGGCGCCAGCGCCTCGATCCGCCGGGCGTCGAGCAGGTGGCGAGTGGCATGGCGCCCCTCGCGCACCAGCGGGGTATGCAGGCACAGCACGTCGCAGCTATCGATCAGGGCGTCCAGCTCGATAAAGTCCTGGCCGTTCTCGTCATCGGATCTGCTGCCGGCTTCTCTCTCGGCCCGGGGCGGGTCGCACAGCCGGTGCTCGATGCCCATGGCGGCCAGACGGGCCGCCAGCCGACCGCCCACGTTGCCGACGCCAACGATCCCCACGCGACGCTCGAGCAGCGACTGGCCACGTCGCTCGCAGGCCAGCATCAACGCCGACAGCACGTAGTCCACCACCGGTTCGGCATTGCAGCCAGGGGCGCTTGCAAAGGTGATGGCATGGTGCGCCAGGGCGGCCTGGTCGACGTGATCGGTGCCGATAGTGCAGCTACCGACAAAGGACAGCGGCGAGCCCTTGGCCTTGGCGGCCTCGATCAAATCGGCGTCAAGGCGCGTGATCGAGCGAATCACCAGGGCGTCCACCTCGGCCAGGCTATCGGCGTCGATCTCGCGCCCCGGCCGGCGACTGACCTGACCAAGTGGCGCAAAGCAGGCATCGGCGGCGGGCACGTTGGCATCGACAAGAATCTTCATGGGTGTCCCTGGGTCGCAAAGATCAGGCTCCCGGTCATGCAACCGGGCTATTTGTGGATTAGCCTCAAGGGCTTACAATGCCCATGATAACCATAATGGAAACACTGCAAAGGCTTTTCAGCGTTTCCAGACACGGAGCCGGCGCCCGCCCTCCGTAGCCACCAAGTGATATGACGGGAGTCGCCGTGATCGTCCGCTGGGAAACCGACCATGACTATGTCCTCGTGCACGTGCACCAGGACATGTTCGGCGACTGGATCTTCAGCCGTGCCTGGGGCCAGATCGGCACCCAGTTCGGCGGGCTCAAGCATCAGCTGGCCGATGACTACGGCCAGGCCATGATGTGGCTGGAAGACGAGAAGACCATCCTCGGCTCGCGCGGTTTTACCAAGGTACTGGAAGCCGACGACCATAGCCCGGAAGGCCGTGAAGCCATGGGGCAACTGTCACTGCTGGACGGCCACTGAGCATGGCGGACACTACCCCTGCCAGCCTGGCACCCCGACTGCGCGCCCTGCTGGAGAGCCTGTCCGACAGTGCCCTGCCGATCACCTACCAGCAGGCCGCCGAGGCCCTTGGACTCACCCCGCCACGCACCATCCGCCGGGTGGCCGAAGCACTCGAGATCACCATGCGCGAGGACGTCGCGGCCGAACGACCGCTGATCGCCGCCCTGGTGGTCAGCCGCCAGGCACCCCAACTACCTGGCCCCGGTTTCTTCGAGCTGGCGGTGGCACTGGGGCGTCTTGACGAGGACCCAACCTCACATCTCGAGGCCTATCATCGAGAGCTGACAGCTACCCTGGCGGCCCGCGGCTAGCCAAGCAGGCCTCCTTGCCACAACCCTTGTTACAGCCAACTCACGGCCCTCCCGCAGCCATCTCACAGCCATCCCGGCGCCCGTTCAGGCCTTGCCGAAGACGCGGCGTCCTTTCACCCGGGTCGCTGTTACTGCGGGAGCCTCCCTCCCCTGGCTCGCCGAGTCCGCTTCGGCTTGCACAGCGACCGCTTGCTCGCTCAACCACCCGCGTGTCGCCAGCCAGCGCATGACGGCATCCGGCTCCACCCGCCCCTCCAGGACGTCATCGGGACGTTCAGCGTCGATCAGCACCGGGATCCTCTCGCCGTAACGGCGAAGCAGGGTGTCGTCTTCGCTGATCTCGATACGCTCGATGGTGAACTCCACCCGGGCAAGGGCACGCACCAGGGCTTCCATCTGCTCGCACAGATGGCAGCCCAGGGTGGTGTAGAGCGTCAGCACCATCACGACGTCTGCCGATGGCGGATGAGGAAGCAGTGGTGCAGGTCCGGCCGGCGGCTGAAGTCAGGATCGAAGGTCTGACGCGAGATGTCCTTGACCTCGAAGTCGACGGCAAGCTCGTCATCCATCTGAAAGCGCCGCTGGTTGTTGGAGAACACCAGGGTACCGCCCGGCGCCAGCCGAGCCATGGCCAGGCGCACCAGGCGCGGGTGGTCCCGCTGGACATCCAGGGTGTCTTCCATCTTCTTGGAGTTGGAGAAGGTCGGCGGGTCCATGAAGATCAGGTCGAACTCGCCGCCTGCGGTCTCCAGCCAGCGCAGGCAGTCGTCGCGCACCACCCGGTGGCGCGACGGGTCGAGCCGGTTGAGCGCGAAATTGTCCCGCGCCCACTCCAGGTAGGTGTTGGACATGTCGACGCTGACACTGTCACTGGCGCCGCCCTCGGCCTCGCTGCCGAGCGCTGCCTGCACCGTGGCCGTGGCGGTGTAGCAGAACAGGTTGAGAAAGCGCTTGCCGGCAGCCATCTCGCCGAGCATACGGCGCACCGGGCGATGATCGAGAAACAGCCCTGTGTCCAGATAGTCACGCAGGTTGACCCATAGCGTCGCGCGACCTTCGGTGACCTGGAAGCGCTGGCCGCTGCGCCCCTGCTTCTCGTACTGGGACTTGCCCTGCTGACGCTTGCGCCGCTTGATCACCACCTTGCCCGGGTCGATCTCCAGCACCTCGGGAATCACCCCGAGGGCATCGAACAGACGCCGCTGGGCCTGGGACGGGTCGATGGACTTGGGCGCGGCGTACTCCTGGACGTGGACGTGATCGCCGTAGACATCGATGGCCAGGGCATACTCGGGCATGTCGGCGTCGTACAGCCGATAGCAGCTCTCGCCGCTGCGCTTGAGCCACTTGCGCAGCTTCTTCTGGTTCTTTTCCAGACGGTTGGCAAACATCTGGGCGCCCTCGCTACGAGGTGCCGTGGATGTTGCCTGGGTATCGGAGGACGCCGCCCCTTCACCTGCCCCGGTGGCCGGGCTGGCCTGGCCGTCGACCGTCGACGTCGCCTCACCGTCATGGCCGCGACCCTGGCTCCGATCCCGGTTCTGATCCTGGTTCTGGTTCTGGCTCTGGCCATCGCG
>DJIP01000234.1:3835-7651 GCA_002433675.1 Halomonas halophila | reverse complement strand
TCGACGTCGCTGGAAAGCTTGCTGAAGTGCGAGCACAAGTACTGGAGCCGCTGTGTTCAGCGCGAGGTAGTGCCACAGTACATCCCCACGTTTACGGCGTTCGATCCCTTCGACGAGGCGGCGTTGAGCCAGATCGGTGCCGCGGGGCTGTCCTTTCCCTTCTTCGTCAAGCCGATCAAGTCGTCGGGATCACGACTCGGTTTCCGCATCGAGACGCCAGAGGACTTTGCCCTTGCCATCGGCCGTCTGAAGGCGGAGATCGGCTCCATCGCCGAGCCGTTCAACAGCGTGCTGGATCAGGCCAACCTGCCTCCGGAGATCGCGGCGATCGATGGCCATTACTGCATGGCCGAGGAAATCATCGGCGGCTGGCAATGCACGCTGGAAGGCTACGTCCACGATGGCGAGGTCGTGGTCTATGGTGTGGTCGACTCGATTCGCTACCCAGGGGTGTTGAGCTTCTTCCACTATCTGTACCCCTCGGCCCTGCCACAAAGGGTTCAGCAGCAGATGATCGACGCCACCCGCCTGGTCATGACCCGTACCGGCTTCGATCAATCCGCGTTCAACGTCGAGTTTTTCTGGGACGAACTCCAGGATCGCATCTGGCTGCTCGAGATCAACACACGCATTTCTCAGTCACATTGTGACCTGT
Source organism: Halomonas halophila (assembly GCA_002433675.1). Taxonomy (GTDB): domain Bacteria; phylum Pseudomonadota; class Gammaproteobacteria; order Pseudomonadales; family Halomonadaceae; genus Halomonas; species Halomonas salina_B. The sequence goes on along the minus strand of DJIP01000234.1, from coordinate 6,996 downwards.
TCGAGAAGGTCGACGGGATCAGCCATCAGCAGGTGACGGTGGACCTGGCGCTGGGGCAACGCCCGAGACTGCCCCACCGGGAGGGCGCCTACGCGGTCGCGGCCAAGTTCTTCTACCGCGTGTTCTTCCATGACGCCACTGTCGAACGCCTTCCGTCGGCGCAGACCCTCGCACAACTCGAGCAGGATTACCCCGGCACGGTGATCAGTCTGCAGGTCGAGGAGGGGCAGCGTCTGTCGAGTCTGCCCGAGCAGGATAGCTACAGCTTTGCATTGGCCTATATTTGGATGGGGGGCGACGACTATCAGGCGTTGCTGCGTTGCTATCAGCAACTGGCAGCCCGGCTGACCTTCGACTTCGGCGATATCGATAGCTGAGCAGGAGTCGTCGCTGTACCAAACGCCACCGAGAGCGCTGGTGCGGCAGGGAGGTGCTGGATAAGGCGATCTCCACCGGGTGGCATGCATAGGGCTAGCTCGACAGTGCAAGGAGCGACGATGCGGGTGGTCAGCGATTTTCCGCGCGAGGTGATGGAGCAGGAAACCTGGATTCCACTGGCCGATGGCACCCGGCTGGCTGCCCGCATCTGGCGGCCGGTCGACGCCGACGATGACCCGGTGCCGGCGATTCTAGAGTACCTGCCCTATCGCAAGCGCGACCTGACCGCGGAGCGAGACGCCCAGGTGCATCCTTACTGGGCCGGGCATGGCTATGCCGGGGTTCGTGTCGATATCCGGGGCACTGGCGAATCCGATGGTGTCCTCACCGACGAGTACCTGCAGCAGGAGCTGGACGACGGAGTGGCGGTGCTCGAGTGGCTGGAGCGCCAGCCCTGGTGCACGGGACACGTCGGCATGGTCGGTATTTCCTGGGGGGGGTTTAACGGACTGCAGATCGCTGCCATGCGGCCACCGCAGCTCAAGGCGGTGATCACCATCTGTTTTACCGATGACCGTTACGCCGATGACATCCACCATATGGGCGGCTGCCTGCTGGCCGACAACCTTTCCTGGGCGTCGACCATGTTCGATGGCAATGCCATCCCGCCCGACCCGGCGCTGGTGGGTGGCGACTGGTTCAGGATGTGGCTCGATCGCCTGGACGGCAGCGGCCTCTGGCTTTCGCGCTGGCTTCAGCACCAGCGACGTGACGACTACTGGAAACATGGCTCGGTGTGCGAGGACTACAGCCGTATCCAGGTGCCGGTGTACGCCATCAGCGGCTGGGCGGATGGTTACTGCAACGCCGTCTTCCGGTTGCTGGCCGGTTTGACCTCGCCACGCAAGGGGCTGGTGGGCCCCTGGGCTCACAAGTACCCCCACCTCGGGGTGCCGGGACCGGCCATCGGCTTCCTGCAGGAGGGACTACGGTGGTGGGACCAATGGCTGAAGGGGCAGGACACCGGGATCATGGACGAGCCGATGCTGAGGGTCTGGATGCAGCAATCGATGCCGCCATCGGCGCGCTACAGTGCTCGTCCCGGTCGCTGGGTCGCCGAGCCGAGCTGGCCCTCTCCCCACATCATGTCCCGGAGCTGGCGGCTGACCAGCGGACATGACCTGCGGGGCGAGGACGGCATCGACGCGAAGGACGGCGATGACGGCGAGAGCCTGGATATCCGCTCGCCGCTGTCGGTGGGCCTGTACGCCGGCAAGTGGTGTTCCTACAACGCACCGCCGGATCTGCCCCACGACCAGCGTGACGAGGACGGCGGCGCCCTGATTTTCCAGACGCCCCGGCTCGAGCAGGATCTGGAAATCTGTGGTGCCCCATCGGTGCAGCTGGAACTGTCCGCCGACCAGCCGGTGGCGATGGTGGCGCTGCGCCTTGTCGATATCGCCGAGGACGACAAGGCGACACGGGTGTCCTATGGGGTACTCAACCTGACTCATCGTGACAGCGACGAACACCCGGAGCCTCTGGTGCCGGGGCGCCGTTACCGCGTGACGGTGTGTCTCAAGCATATCGCTCAGCAGTTTCCGGCAGGGCACGCCATTCGACTGGCGATCTCGACCAGCTACTGGCCATTGGTATGGCCTGCGCCAAGGCCGGTACGCCTGACACTGTGGCCTGGTGCCTGTCGTCTGGTGCTCCCGACCCGGGAACCCAGGCCGGCGGAAGAAGCGGCGCTGCGTCCCTTCGAGGAGCCCGAAGGGGCACCACCGCTGGCCAAGACGCTGCTGCAGCCTTCCCAGGAAAGCTGGAAGGTGATCCGAGACCTGGCCAACGATCAGACCACGCTGGAGGTGTTCCACGATGAGGGCAGCTACCGGCTGGACGATATCGCGCTGGACATCTCCGGCTCGGTGACCGAGCGCTACAGCTACTCCTACGGCAACTACGACAGTGTCACCGGCTGGACCGAGTGGCAGCGTACCTTCCGCCGGGGGGAATGGGAGATCCATACCCTGACTCGCACTCGGCTGACCAGCGACGCCCACAGCTTTCGGGTGCGCGCCACCCTGGATGCCTGGCAGGGCGATACCCGAATCTTTTCGCGAAGCTGGGACGAGGTCTTCCCCCGGGATCTGGTCTAGGGCGAGCTTGGGGAGCCATCGCCTTGATGATCGAACTGGCGGCGGCGGAAGTCGCGAGGAGCCACTCCGCTGAGCCGCTTGAAGAAACGGGTGAAGTAGGCGGGTTCGGAAAAGCCCAGACCATCGGCGATCTGGGCGATGGTCAGGTTGGTATAGGTCAACTCGCGCTTGGCTTCGAGCAGCAGACGCTGGTGCAGCACCGCCAGGGCGCTCTGGTCCGCCAGGCGCCGACACAGCGCGTTAAGGTGGGCCGCGCTGACGTCCAGCTCGCGCGCCATTTCCTCGATGCTCGGCTGCTGGCGAAAGCGCCGCTCGATCAGTGCCTGGTAGCGTGCCATGTGGCCGTGGCCGGGATCGGTGCTCACGGCAGACCTGGCCCGGGTGGCCGGATGCGTCGCCAGGCGAGCCGCTTCCACCGTCAGCGCCTGGATCAAGGCGTCGAGCAGCACGTCGCGGTCCCGCGCCGGCCGTCGGTATTCCCCGTCGATATGTTCCACCAATGCCTGCAGTCGGTGTCTGGCGTCGGCTAGTGCAGTGACTCCCGCACTGCGCCAGACCCTGCTGGCGTCCGGCAGTACCTGCTCGAGGTGGCTGACCAGCGGTGCCGCCAGGGTCAGGATGTGG
>DJIP01000234.1:0-3758 GCA_002433675.1 Halomonas halophila | reverse complement strand
GGGTGGCCGGATGCGTCGCCAGGCGAGCCGCTTCCACCGTCAGCGCCTGGATCAAGGCGTCGAGCAGCACGCCGCGGTCCCGTGCCGGCCGTCGATATTCCCCGTCGATATGCTCCACCAATGTCTGCAGTCGGTGTCTGGCGTCGGGCAGTGCGGTGACGCCCGCGCTGCGCCAGACCCTGCTGGCGTCCGGCATGACCCGCTCGAGGTGGCTGACCAGTGGTGCCGCCAGGGTCAGGATGTGGCCCTGGATGTTCGGGGCGAAGGAAAAGCCGTGAATGGTGAGCGGAGGTACCAGGATCAGCAGCGGGGCGGCCCGTCGTTGCCGACTGTCTTCCAGCTCCAGTTCGACCTCGCCCGCTTGCAGCAGCAGCAGGTGAGTCAGGTCGACGTGGCGGTGGGGATGGATGCGCCAATCGTGAAGCCGACTGCGTTCGGCGATGGATTCGCAGTGCAACAGGTCGGGGGTCGGCCAGCTACCGGTTTCCCCGTAAAGGGTAAAGGTGGGAACCGCTGACGATATCGTGGTGGACGGGGTCTCGGGGTTCATGGTCCGCGCTCCTGGCGGTTGCCGGGGATGGCTGAGGTGACTACGACAAATGTCAGGGTAGATTCCGCGAAAAGTCCAGTTTATGGCGGGGAATATGCCTTATCTGGGGTGGTGTTTCAGCGAAAAATACAAGGCATAACCATAACGTTCCGCTGACGAGGTAGCCACCATGACGACAACGCCTTCCCCCGAGCGTATCGATAGTGAACTCACGACCCAGGTCGCCATCATCGGGGCCGGCCCCTCCGGGCTGCTGCTGGGGCAGCTGCTCAGCCGGGCCGGGATCGACAACGTCATAGTCGAACGCAAGAGCGGCGCCTATGTGCTGGGGCGTATTCGTGCCGGCGTGCTCGAACAGGGCATGGTCGACCTGCTGCGTGAAGCCGGTGTCAGCGAACGCATGGATGCCGAGGGCCTGCCCCACCACGGCTTTGAACTTGCCTTCGACAACCGTCGGGTACGCGTCGACCTTGCCGGCCACACCGATGGCAAGCAGGTAATGGTGTACGGCCAGACCGAAGTCACCCGGGACCTGATGGAGGCACGCGAGCGCGAAGGCGGCATCAGCTACTACGAGGCCAGCGGCGTCACCCCCCATGATCTGGACAGCGAGTCGCCCTTCCTCACCTTTCAGCATGAAGGCAAGGGGTACCGTCTGCGCTGTGCCTATGTGGCCGGGTGCGATGGATACCACGGCGTGTCACGCCAATCGATCCCGCAGGAGCGTCTGAAGACCTTCGAGCGGGTCTATCCGTTTGGCTGGCTGGGGCTGTTGTCCGACACACCTCCGGTGACCGATGAGCTGATCTACGCGCGCCACGAGCGCGGCTTCGCCCTGTGCAGCATGCGGTCGGAGAACCGCAGTCGCTACTATGTGCAGGTGGGCCTCGATGAGAAGGTCGAGGACTGGTCCGATGAACGTTTCTGGGGCGAACTGAAACGGCGCCTGCCCGAAGATGTGGCCCAGAGCCTGGTGACGGGGCCTTCTATCGAAAAGAGCATCGCGCCACTGCGCAGTTTCGTGGTCGAACCGATGCAGTACGGTCGCCTGTTTCTGGTGGGGGACGCCGCCCATATCGTGCCGCCCACCGGGGCCAAAGGGCTCAACCTCGCGGCGAGCGACGTCAACACCCTGTATCGCCTGCTGGTGAAGGTGTTCGATGAAGGGCGCAGCGATCTGATCCCGCGCTACTCCGAGGTGTGCCTCAAGCGGATCTGGAAGGCCGAGCGCTTCTCCTGGTGGATGACCTCGATGCTGCATCGCTTCAGCGACGAGGAAGACTTCGAGGCACGCATGCAATTGGCGGAACTCGACTACCTGACCGGCTCGACGGCGGGCCTGACCACCATCGCCGAAAACTACGTGGGGCTGCCCTACGAATCTCTGGAGTAGCACCAGCGGTTTAGCCGCCAGCGAGGGGGAGGCAGGCGTCAGCCAGGCTCCTTGCCGAGACCTGGTCAAGACAGGGAAAGGCGCAATGGGGTCGACGTTCACCAGGAGAGGGTGCGGCGTGCGTCGTGCCGCTAGGCAGCTTCCAGCGCATCGCGTAAGGTCGTGATTCAGTTTCCCGATCGATGTCGAACTCCATGAACCAAGAGCGTCTGTCCCCTTTTCAGATCCTGATTCTGATCCTCTCCTTTTACGTGCTTGGCGCCATGGCGGTACAGGAGCTGAACGACCTGCCGCCGGAGGTCGATGATCTGCTGTTCAAGCTGGACCTGGTGGTCTGCGGCTTCTTCTTTGCCGATTTCTGTATTCGCTTCCACCGCGCGGAAAGCAAGTGGCGCTTCATGCGCTGGGGCTGGATCGACCTGTTGGCGAGCATTCCGGTGAGCTACTTGATGGCCGGGCGCCTGATGCGCGTGGTGCAGATCATCCGCATGCTGCGCGCGATCAAGTCGGTACACCTGATCTGGAACCTGCTGTTTCGCAACAAGGCCAAGGGCATCTTCGCCTCGGTGGCGTCGGCCACGCTGTTGCTGCTGATCTTCGGCTCGGTGGTGATTCTGGTGGTGGAAGGCCCCAATCCGGAAAGCGCCATCGATACCGCCGAAGAGGCGCTGTGGTGGGCCTTCGTCACCGTCACCACGGTGGGTTACGGCGACTACTATCCGGTGACGTCGCTGGGACGAGTCGTGGCGGCGCTGTTGATGGTGGCCGGTGTCGGTCTGTTCGGTAGCTTCGCGGCCTACGTCGGTTCACTGTTCATCGATGATCAGGAAGACGAGGCCGAACGGCTGCATCGGACCAATCGAGACATGCTGCGAGAGTTGCACCGCGAGGTGCGGGAGCTCAAGGCCGAGGTGGTGGCCCTGAGGGGAGCGCTCGATGGTAGCAGCGGCGCCCCGTCAAGCGGGCAGGCTGTCGGTGAAGACCCGGCAGGCCGGTCTGATCAGGCGCCCGAGCCCGATCCCGAGCGGCTGCCGGGAGGCGATCCGCGCGAGTGACGTCCACTCGTCGCTGCATCGCTCGCCGGGGGCTTCACTTGACCTCATACTGACCTTCCCAGACGCGGGCATCGTCCTGTTCGGGGGCTCGGGTGGTCGCCCCCGGGGTGATGTCGTCGGCATGATCGGCGCGGTAGGCCTCCATGCGCTTCTTCATGCGGTGACGCACCAGCGGCATCAGCGCCAGTCCCACCAGGCTCAGCATCAATGCCATCAGGGTGGCCAGCACCAAGGTGGCAGCACCGACCAGGGTGGCGAGAGCCAGCTTGAAGCCACCCATCCGGCGCGTGGGGCGTGCCTGGCGGGCGCGTTGCTGCCAGCGGGACGCCGCCCTCCAGGCGGCGTTGTGCTGGTAGTCGTCGGTACTGAAAGAATGATCAGTCGTCATGCTGGACTCCGGTCACGTCAAAGGTATGGCGATCGAGGCGGACCTCGAGCTCCTGGTGCTGGGCGTCGTAGCCGTCGATCTCGATATCACCTGTACGGTCGACATCGAGCGAGCTGAACAGTTCCAGGCCGGCCGACTGGGCGGCGTCCAACGCCTTGCCGACATCGTCGCCGCTGAGGCTCCAGGTCGGGATCTCGCTCTGGCGCCGCTGTTCGCCCAGCAGGCTGCCGTCGCTGAGGTCCATGTCGACGTCCAGGCGCCAGCCGTCGTCGCGCCAGCCTTCCGCCTCGAAGCGATTGCCGTCGTCGATATCCAGCTCGTCGTAGTGGGTGAAGCCGTATTCCCCGGTGCTGGCCAGCAGGCGGTCGATCT
>DJIP01000075.1 GCA_002433675.1 Halomonas halophila | reverse complement strand
CTGGACGAGGCCGCGCTGATCGAGGTCATGCGACGCGCTCTGGCCGATCCCGAGCGCGGCCTTGGTCACCGCGACATCAGGGTCGACGACGAGGTGCTGGCGATACTGGCACGCGCGTCGGCCGGCGACGCCCGGCGCGCCTTGGGCCTTCTGGAGACCGCCTGCGACTTCACCCAGGCGGAAGGCAGCGCGGAGCGTCTGCCCCGCGAAGCGCTCGAGGACGTCATCGGCCACACCGCCAGCGCCTTCGACAAGCAGGGCGATCACTACTACGACCTGCTATCGGCGCTGCACAAGTCGGTACGGTCGTCACGCCCCGACGCCGCCCTTCTGTACATGGCCCGCTTTATTCAGGGCGGTGGCGATCCGCTGGACGTCATCCGTCGCCTGGCCGCCATCGCCTCGGAGGACGTCGGCAACGCCGACCCGCGTTGCCTACCGCTAGTCATGTCGGCCTGGGATGCCTACCTGCGTCTGGGCGACTACGAGGGCCAGCGCGCCATCGCCCACGCCGCCATCCACCTGGCGGTGGCACCCAAGAGCAACGCCATCGACCAGGCCTGGAAGAAGGCCCAGGCCTTTGTGGCGGCCCAGCCGAGCCTGGAGGTGCCGACCTACCTGCGTAATGCCCCGACCAAGCTCATGGCATCGCTTGGCCACGGCGACGGTTACCGCTACGCCCACGCCGAGCCCAACGGCTACCCGGCGGGGTCGGCCCACGACTGCTGGCCCGAAGCAGTGCCGACCGAGCGCTTCTACCACCCCACGGATCATGGCCAGGAAGAACGCTTCGCTCGCATCATGGCCTGGCGGGCGCAGCTCGATAAGGCCGCAGATAACGGCGCCGATGACGCCTGAGATGGCACGAGGGGAAGACCGGCCACCTCTACGGCAGCCATGATCCCAGTCGCTTCAGCACATCCAGGCATCGTAAGGAGCGAGGCGACAGAGCGACTACTCAGGGACTCAAGTGCCCATGGTGGGCACCCGATGCTCCGGAGGGACTGTCATGTCGGCCACCCAGCTACAGCAAGTTCGTCAGATCCTGGTGCGTAACGCCCGTCATCCCAATCATCACGATGTGCTGCTGGCCTATGCCCGCCAGCAGGCGACACCCGCGGTACGTCGTGCGCTGTTCAAGCTGCTGTTCGGACCGAACTGAGGTTGCTGCCTGCCATATGGAGACTGCTCAGGCCGGCGCTTCTTGCCCAGTGTGGTCCGCCCACGGCGACCGAAGGGTGCAAGAGCGGCGGCCCGTATGATCAGCCCTTCGGCACCTCGCCCTGTTCAGCCGCCGACGACGACTCCTGCTCCCAGCCGGGTTCGACGGGCGTTGGCTCGATAGCGGCGGCGTCTTCGTCAGACTCCTGATGGTTCACTTCGAGCACGCCACCGTGGTAGCCGTCCTCGTCGAAATAGGCCACGTACTGGCCTTCTTCCGCAGGCGGCCCCACCATGGGCTCGGCCACGTCCACGTCCGGCACCACGTCGGACAGGTCTTCCATATGCTCGTGCTCCTTGGCGCCGGCAACCCATTCGTCGGTGACCACGAATTCCGCACCCACCGACGACAACGGCGTCGCCGGGGAGAACGGCACCACCGGCACCGGTGCCGGACGCACCAGGCGACGCCAGGCGAAGAACAGCACCAGCGCCCCACCGAGGGCGCCGAAGACCATGAACAGGGCGGTATCGCCAAGCGCCGCCATCACCGGGCTGACCAGCGGCGGACTGACCGAGGAGCCCAGTGCGCTGATCAACAAGAGACCCTGACTCATGGGCACCAGGGCACCGGCGGGTGCACGGTCCGCCGAGTGGCTGACCGATACGGGATAAAGCGAGAAGACGCCACCGCCCAGCAGGAACAGCAGCGCGGCCAGCCCCCAGCTCGGTAAGGGCAGCAGCAGCACCGCCAGCGAGATGGCCAGGCAGAACAGCCCAATCAGGATCAGCACCAGCTGGCGGTCGTGACGATCCGACCAGCGGCCCACCGGATACTGCAGCAGCATGGCGCCGAGTACCGTGACCGCCATCAGCTGGCCGACCTCGGCCAGGTCAAAGCCGGTACGCTGCAGATACAGCGGCATCAGGGCGTACACCGCGGCCGCCAGCATGCCGGAACCGAAGGCCCCCACCACCCCGGTGGGGGTGAGGATCATCAGGCGCAGCGGCGACAGCGGCTCGACCTTGTCGAGCAGCGGTGTGACCCGCGGAATCATCGCCATCGGCAGTACCGACAGCGAGGCCAAGGCACCGATGACCATGAAGGGGGCCGTTTCACCCAGATTCTGGGTGATGCCCAACAACAGCTGACCGAGCACACCTGAGCCGTACAGGGCGATCATGTAAAGCGCCAGCAGACGGCCGCGCACCCCGGAGTCTCCGGAGGCCAGCAGCCAGCTCTCGATCACCAGAAACACCCCGACCGTGGCCCAGCCACCGATCAGACGCAGGCCGAACCAGGCCACCGGATCGAGGATCAGCCCCTGCAGCAGCACCGTCACCGCCACCAGCGAGGCGAAGCTGCCGTAGGCGCGAATATGGCCGATGGCGAGCAACAGCCGGTCGTTGAACAGGGCACCGAGGCCAAGCCCGATAAAGTAGGCGCCGGAGACCCAACCGATGACCACCGGCGATTCACCGGCGGCATCCAGACGCAGGGTGATAAGCGAAGACAGAAAACCGTTGCCGATGCCCAGAATGAATAGCCCCAGAACGGGGGGCAGGGCCATGGCCAGGAGTTGGGGAGACATGAGGAGTCGGGCTCCAGCGATGCGGACGACGCGGACGGCGGCGGCGGGTGGGTGTTGATGTTTCGAGTCCGTCCGTCGCGGTGCGTATCGACGACTCTTGGGCGGCGAATATACCCCCCTTTTCGCGCCTGTCAATGTCTTTCGAAGGGCATCACCCATGCATCCGTAACGCATTGTTGGTCAAGCATAAATTCGGCCTCAGTGACTCGTGTCACGGCGCATTAGCACCACATCGGCCGCGGGGAAGTCGACACTCATGCCGAGAGTCTCGCCCAACCAGCGAAAGCTCGTCTCGCTGAAGAACACCACATGGGTGGGATCACGAATATAGTGCCAGCGGGCAAAGTCCTCTGGCGTGCGCTTGGTCATCAGCCCCAGCCAGCCACCGGGACGCAGTTGTCGAGCCAAAGCAGGGAGCACCTGCCCTGGCGCAAACAGATGCTCGACCACCTCGGTAGCGGTGATGAAGTCGTAATACCGCTTCAGGTTTTCCGGCGCGGGATGGTAGTAGGGATCGTGGATTCGGGTGGGAAACCCCGCCTCCTCGAACATCAAAGACAGCGTCGGGCCGGGCCCTGCACCAAAATCGAGCCCCTCGGCGCCGGGCGGCAGACGCTCGCTCAGGAGATCAAACAGGCGACCCAGAAAACGACGGTAGCCGGGGTCATCCGGGCGGTTGTCGTGCTGATCGTAGACCGCCTTCTCGGCCCGCGGTCCCAGGCGCTGCTCGGGAGGCACCGCCACCAGGTCACATACCGCGCAGCGAAAATAGTCGCGGCGCCCGTCCGCATGAAAGTGGTGCGTCGTCGGGTTTGCGCATAGCGGACAGCTTGGCATCGTCGTATTCTCTGGGACTTGGATCATTTGTGGAGAGAGGCATGCTGTCAGGTCTAGATCACCTGGTCATCACCGTGACCGATATTTCCCGCGCCGTGGACTTCTACACCCGCGTTCTGGGCCTGGACGTCCGCTATCGCGATACCGAGCGGGTCGACCTGATGCTCGGCGAGCTGGCCCTGCGCCTGCACTGGACCGCTACCGACGTCATCCCCAGGGCGGCCACCCCTACCCCCGGCAGCCTGGACGTCTGTTTCAAGAGCCATCTGCCGCTGGCTGAGGTCAAGGCTCACCTCGACGCCCTGTCGGTGGAGGTGGAGCTGGGCCCGGTGGTTCGCCAGGGGGCCACCGGCAGGATCGAGTCGCTGTATCTTCGCGACCCGGACGGCAACCTGCTGGAGATCAGCCGTCCACTCAAACAGGAGTAGCATCGATCGTCCCTGCGGGTCGCTTCGCGGGCCATGGCAATGCGGCACAGGCTGGGTATGATAACGGGGCCGTATGACATGCACCCAAGGGAACACGGATGAGCCAACACGACCTTACGCCTCAACAACCCACTGTCGAGCCTCCCTCACCCGGCGACACGCCCCCCGCCGACACCACCATGTCGCTGGTGGGCTACGCGCTGCTGCTGGCCAACCTGGTCACCGGTTTCACTGCGGTGATCGGGGTGATCATCGCCTACGTCTACCGAGGCAAGGGCCCCGTGTGGCTCGACGAGCACTATCGCTACCAGATCCGCACCTTCTGGATCGGCCTGCTCTACGGCATCGTGGCGTCGATCCTGACCTTTATCGTGATCGGCCTGCCGCTGCTGCTGGCCCTGGCGGTGTGGTTGATCGTGCGCTGCGTCAAAGGCTTCAAGGCGCTGCAGGAAAAGCGCGCCCCGGACAATGTGGAAAGCTGGTTGATCTGATATGAACGTCCCCTGGCAACAGCGACTCCAGGCTACCGCGATATCACGCCTGTGGCGGATACTGTCACGTCTGTCACCGGCGACCCTGTGGCGACTCAGCGTCGCCCTGGTGAATGTGGCCTACCCCCTGCTCAAGCG
>DJIP01000311.1 GCA_002433675.1 Halomonas halophila | reverse complement strand
TTCGACAGGTTCATGGCGGTGTGCTCGGTACCGGCGAAGAAGCGCAGGTCGACCGCCTGGGACACTACCGGTGCCATGCCAGCGTAGGCCACCGCGCTCATCCAGGTCTCGGCGCCGTCCAGCAGGCCCTGACGCAGGCCGTCCAGGGTCTCCTCCCAGGCCACCGGTACCGGGTTGAGGCCAAGCTGCTCCATGGCGATGCGGCCAAGCTGGGTGCCGGTGACCCGGTTCTTGGTGCCCTGAAGCACCTCGAGGCTGTCCACCAGCGGCTTGTCGGCCCAGCTCTGGCCCATCATCAGCCCGCGCAGGTCGCAGTGGGTGAACAGGAACTGCAGGTTGTGGCGCTGGCGCATCGGCTCGCGCAAAAGGGCCTCGCTGCGGTGGTCGTAGAAGAAGTGAAACATCGAGGCGACGCTCGGGAACATGTAGGCAAAGTCCAGCACGTTCAGGTAGGGCGCGCCGCCGGCAGAGTTCTGGGTCGAGGCCGAGAAGATGTCGACGATGCCCTGCTGGGCCTTGCTGACACAGTCGAGCTGGTTGCAGACCTCGTTGGAGCCCATGAACTCGACGCGGATGGCGCCGTTGGTGCGCTCCTCGACGTCACGGGCGAAGAACAGTTGCCCGGACTTCTGGATATCGAGATTGCGCTCGTTGAAGCCCGAGGCGCCGAAGCGCAGCTGGAACTTGGGTTCGGTCTGATAGCGGCGTTGCTGTTCGGTGTCGGCGGCCCGGGCCAGGCTCGAGGCGGTGAGGCCAGCGCCGAGGCCACTGGCGGCCAGCAGCGTGGAAGTCATGCCGAAGCGACCCGAGATATTCAGGAAGTCGCGGCGCGACACGTCTGATGAGAAGAGGCGTGAACTCATGGAAGGCTCCCAGTCTTGTGTTTGGTGTAGGGATGCAGGGGAGTGCCGGGTCGTTCGCGGTTGGCGATCGTCGCCTGGCACCGGGCCCAACAAAGGGCCTTGACCACACCTTAGAAGTCTCTCGGGAATAGATCAATAAAAATGAGTTTTTTTGTCTCGATATTGATCTTTTGAGAAAAGCGGCTAGAGTGAATTGAGACAAAACGTCTCAATTAAGTGAGCGACATGACAACCACAACACCACCGCCAGAGGCTTTCGACTACATCATCGTGGGGGCGGGCTCCGCTGGCTGTGTGCTGGCCGACCGCCTGAGCGAGGACCCCGAGGTGTCGGTACTGCTGCTGGAAGCCGGCGGGTCCGACTGGAATCCCTGGATCCACGTGCCCGTGGGCTACTTCAAGACCATGCACAATCCCGCCACCGACTGGTGCTACCTCACCGATCCCGACGAGGGCATCGACGGTCGCCGGCTGCAGTGGCCCAGGGGCAAGGTGCTGGGAGGGTCAAGCTCGCTCAATGGTCTTCTGTACATCCGCGGCCAGCGCGAGGACTACGACGACTGGGCGCAGCTGGGCAACGACGGCTGGGACTACGACTCGGTGCTGCCCTACTTCAAGAAGTCTGAGTGCCAGGAGCGGGGCGCCGATGACTACCACGGCGCCGACGGGCCCTTGAAGGTTTCGGATCTGCGCCTGCGCCGCGAAATCGCCGAACGCTTCATCGAGGCGGCCAAGGCCTCGGGAATCCCCGAGAACCGCGACGTCAACGGGGCTAGCCAGGAAGGGGTGGGCTACTTCCAGCAGACCTCCTACAAGGGCTTTCGCTGCTCCACCGCCAAGGCGTTTCTGCGTCCGGCGCTCAAGCGCCCCAATCTCACCCTGGTCAAGCGGGCCCACTGCCAGCGGCTGTTGCTGGAGGGCAAGCGCGTGGTCGGGGTCGAGTACCGCCAGGGGCAGAGCACCCATCGGGTAAGTGCCAGGCTCGAGGTGCTGCTGTCCAGCGGCGCCATCGGCTCGCCGCAGATCCTGCAGTGCTCCGGCATCGGGGATCCCGACCACCTGGCCGAGGTCGGCGTAGACTGCCGTCATGAGCTGCCGGGTGTCGGCGAGAACCTGCAGGACCATCTGCAGATCCGGCTGGTGTTCAAGACCTCCTGTCGCACCCTTAACGACGAGGTGCGTCATCCGCTGAGAAAGCTGGCGGTAGGCACCCAGTACGCCCTGACCCGCACCGGTCCGCTGACCCTGGCGGCCAGTCAGGTGTGCATCTTCACCCAGTCGCGGGCGGGCCTGGATCGCCCGGATATCCAGTTCCATATGCAGCCGCTGTCGGCGGACAAGCCGGCCGAAGGGGTGCATCCGTTCTCGGCCTTTACCTCCTCGGTGTGCCAGCTGCGTCCGACCAGCCGAGGGCGTATTCGCATCACCAGCGCCGACCCCGCCGTCTACCCCTCGATCCAGCCCAACTACCTGAGCACGGAAGAGGACTGCCGCGTGGCGGTGGATGCCATCAAGGTGGCGCGACGCATCGCCGAGCAGGCACCGCTTGCCGAGGTGATCACCGATGAATACGTGCCGGGGCGGGAGTATCAGAGCGACGAGCAATTGCTCGAGGCTGCCCGGCGCTACAGTCAGACCATCTACCACCCGGCGGGCACCTGCAAGATGGGCCACGACGACCTGGCGGTGGTCGATGACCGACTGCGGGTGCACGGCCTTGAGGGACTGAGGGTGGTGGACGCCTCGATCATGCCGATCATCGTCTCGGGTAACACCAACGCCCCGACCATCATGATCGCCGAACGCGCGGCGGACATGATCAAGGCCGATCGCCGTGCCCAGGCGCGCGTCGCCTGACGTGCAGCGCTGGAACCTCGACGGCGGATCGATGCCATCGGGGCCTGGCCTTACTCGAGACCACGCTCTGGCCCTAACGTCGCGACAGCAGGCTGGGCCAGGATCAAACCAATGGCGCGTCATCGCCTGACCCGCTGAGCGCGACCCCTGATACGCGAACAACGAATAAACGAGAGGACGCCCATGTCCCAGCCAACGACCCACGCCAAGCCCGAGACGCCCGTGACCGGATGGCGTCGCCATCTGGAGCCCGCCCGGGAGCGCATGCCGGGGGTGCTGATCTGCATCACCATCGCCCTGGCCACCACCTTTATCGCCGATCACTACGGCGGCCCGACCCTGCTGTACGCATTGCTGTTCGGCATGACCCTGCACTTTCTCAGCGAGCAGGGCCCGTGCCTGGTGGGGGTGGAGTTTGCCGCCCGCACCATCCTCAGACTAGGTGTTGCCCTGCTGGGGGTACGCATCACCCTGGAGCAGGTGGCAGAGCTGGGCATCGGCCCGGTGGTGACGGTGGTCGCCGGGGTGGTGCTGACGATTCTGGCCGGCGGTGTGCTGGCGCGCCTGCTGGGACTGAAAAATGACCTGGGGCTGCTGACCGGCGGGTCGGTGGCGATCTGCGGCGCTTCTGCCGCACTGGCACTGTCTGCGGCGATGCCGCGCAACGAGATCGCCGAGCGCAATACCATCCTGACCGTGGTCGGCGTGACGACGCTGTCCACCGCCGCCATGGTGCTCTACCCGCTGCTGGTCGGTGCGCTGGAACTGACCGATACCCAGGCCGGTATCTTTCTTGGTGGCACCATCCATGACGTCGCCCAGGTAGTCGGTGCCGGCTATATGATCTCCGATGAGACCGGTGACATCTCGACTTTCGTCAAACTGTTGCGGGTCGCCATGCTGGTGCCGGCGGTAATGGTGTTCATGCTGCTGTTTCGCCGCGCCCGTGGCGGTGAAGGCGGCAAGGTGCCGATGTTCCCGAGCTTCCTGGTGGCCTTCGTGGTGCTGGTGCTGATCAA
>DJIP01000034.1:11677-11859 GCA_002433675.1 Halomonas halophila | reverse complement strand
CGAGAGCTTCACGACTCGCTGGCGCAGTCGCTGTCCTACCTGAAGATCCAGGTCACCCGTCTACAGATGCAGCTCGATCAGCAACGCCACGAACAGGTGGCGCAGGTGGTCGCGGAACTCCGGCACGGTCTCAATTCGTCCTACCGCCAGCTCAGGGAGCTGCTCAACACCTTTCGTCTGCG
>DJIP01000034.1:0-11294 GCA_002433675.1 Halomonas halophila | reverse complement strand
TCCAAGCGGGGCGACTTCGAGCTGACCCTGAAAGGTCAGTGGAGCGGGCTGTCGCTGACCCCCAACGAGGAAATTCATGTGCTGCAGATCGTGCGCGAGTCGCTGTCCAACGTGGCCCGCCATGCACGAGCTCGGCACTGCACCATTAGCCTCGCCGTCGACGACACGGGGCACTATCAACTTTCGGTCACGGATGACGGTGTCGGCATCGGGCCGCAATCGGATCCCTCCATGTCCCACGGGATGGCGATCATGGAGGAGCGGGCACGAAGCCTGAGTGGAAAGCTCACGGTCAGAGGCATCAAGCCCTGCGGCACCGTGGTGACCGTCCGCTTTCTGCCACGTCTGTTGGCGCAGCTACCCGTCGCGTCCGAGTGATGGACTTTCACGGGCGCAAGGTCGCGACGACGTGGCCTGCTGAACGTGTTACCCGGCAGCGGGTCGGGTGAAACCACTCTGGAGATAGCACTATGAGCATGCTTCGATTGATGATCGTGGACGATCACCCCCTGTTCCGGCGTGGGGTGCGTCAACTGGTGGACATGGACCCTAGCCTGGTGGTGGTCGGTGAAGCCTCGGATGGCGCCGAGGCGGTGCGCAAGGCCGTCGATCTGCAACCCAACCTGATCCTGCTCGACCTCAATATGCAGCCCATCGACGGCATCGAGGTGCTCAGGCGGATGCGTGACGCCCGGGTCAAGAGCCGTATCGTCATCCTGACCGTGTCCGACTCCGACGACGACGTGGTGCGCGCACTCAAGGAAGGCGCCGATGGCTATCTGCTCAAGGACATGGACCCCGAGGAGGTGCTGCGGCTGATTCGCGAGGCCGCCCAGGGCCAGGTGGTGCTGGGGCCGCAGATGGCGTCACTGCTGGCCAGCGTGGTCAAGGGCGAGCTGCCGGCGGGGGGAGACGATGGCATGTCGTGCCTGACCGCCCGAGAGCGGGATATTCTGCGGACCCTGGCCCGTGGCCTGTCCAACAAGATGATTGCCCGGGAGCTGGACATCGCCGAGGGCACCGTCAAGGTCCACGTCAAGCACCTGTTCAAGAAGCTGGACCTGCGCTCACGGGTGGAAGCAGCGGTGTGGGCCACCAAGCATGGTCTGGGTTAGAGCTTGTCTGAAAAGTGCCTGCGCTCGGTAATACGGCGTTAAAAATCGTCTGGTGCGCCAGCCCGGTCAACATGCTCATTTACACCCCGTAAACTGCGCTGTCTCACCGATTTTCGCCTTGTCTAACCTTCGCTCGTCGACTTTTCGGACAGAGCCCAGTGCTTGCAGGAACGGTGGTTGCGCTCGGTAGCGCCGGAAGGTTCGTCTCGATACGACAACGCCCGGGGCGGGCCCGGGCGTTGAAGGTTGGCAGGCAGAGCTGGCTGGCAGGGCGTCAGTCGTTGACGGCGGCCACTGCCTTGGCCAGGTACGGCAGATTCTCCTGGGAGAAACCAGCGACGTTGGCCCGGCCCGAGCGCACCATGTAGATGCCGTACTCGTCACGCAGTCGGTCCACCTGTTCCGGCGTCAGGCCGGTGTAGGAGAACATGCCGCGTTGCTCGGCAATGTGGGCATATTTCTGGTCCAGCCCGTAGGGCTTCAAGGCCTCGACGAAGTCACGGCGCAGGGTGTTGATGCGATCTCGCATCTCGGTGAGTTCCTCGCGCCACACCGCGGCGAGTTCCGCTGAATTGAGGATCTCGGCGACGATGCTGCCACCATGGGCGGGCGGGTTGGAGTAGTTCTCACGGGCGACGATGGCGATCTGCGAGCGGACGTTCTCCATCTCCTCGCTGTTCTTCGCCACCACGATCAGCGCGCCGGTGCGCTCGTTGTAGATGCCGAAGTTCTTCGAGCAGGAGCTGGTGATCAGCACGTTGTCGAGGTTCTCGGCCAGCAGGCGAACGGCGTAGGCGTCCTCGTCGAGGCCCTCGGCGAAGCCCTGGTAGGCGAAGTCGACCAGCGGCAGCAGGTCGCGCTGCTGGATCACTTCGAGCACCTGTTGCCACTGCTGGTGATTCAGGTCGAAGCCTGTCGGGTTGTGGCAGCAGGCGTGCAGCACCACCACATCACCCTGGGGAATCTGCTTGAGGGCCGCCAGCATGCCGTCGAAGTCGAGACGGTTGTCGGCGTCCACATAGGGATACTTGTGCAGTTCGATGCCGGCGGCGGTGAAGATGCCGTGGTGGTTCGGCCAGGTCGGGTCGCTGACCCAGATGCCCTTGCCAGGCAGTTGGGTCGCGACGAAGTCCGCCGCCAGGCGCAGGGCGCCGGTACCACCGGGGGACTGGGTGACGCTGGCGCGACCGGCCTCGAGCACCGGGGAGTCCTGGCCCAGCACCATCGGCAGCACCACGGCACCATACTGGGCTGCGCCGTGTGAGCCGATGTAGGTCTTGGTGGTCTCGTTGTTGAGCAGCAGGGCTTCGGCCTCCTTGACCGCACGCATCACCGGAGTGTTGCCCTTTGCATCACGGTAGACGCCGACGCCAAGATCGACCTTCTGGGGATTGGTGTCCTTCTTGAAGGCCTCGATGAGCCCGAGGATGGCATCCCCGGGAACCCGCTCAATCTTCTCGAACATTTTAGCTTGCTACCTCGTCGGTTCTGGCCGCTAGGATGAAATCGTTCTTGTGCAGGCCCTTCATCTCGTGGGACCACCAGGTCACGGTGACCTTGCCCCACTCGGTCAACAGGGCCGGGTGATGGCCGGCTTCCTCGGCGATCTCGCCGACGCTGTTGGTGAAGGCAAGGGCCTGCCGAAAGTTGCGGAACTTGTAGCTCCGCTCCAGTTGCATGATGCCATCGCGCTCGACGATCCGCCACTCGGGGATCTGCGCGTGCCACTGTTCGATCTCGGCCTCGGTGGCGTGGGGGGCGTCCCAGCTACAGGCTTCGCAGGACTGCTCGGTCAGGGTCTGAGTGGTGTCGCTCATGGTGTCTCCGGGTGATGTTGGTGGGGAATACAGACGTTCAGGCGTGTTCGCTGCGTCGGTCGTTATCGGCATCGTCCGAGCCGGTAGGCCTGGCCTCGTCGGCTGTTGGCTTGGGCTTGGACTTTGAATCGGGCTTGGGCGGAAAGCGGGGCTCGAACAGTCCCAGCACCTTCGCTTCCTCGACCAGCGCCATCAGGTCGCGCCGTGACAGTTCTTGAAGCCGGTCGAGGCTGTCCAGAACGTAGTAAAGGGGCTGCAGGATGTCGATGCGATAGGGGGTGCGCAGGGCATCGAGGGCGTCGAAGGGCGCGTGCAGGGGGGTGTCGGACAAGGCGTGCAGGGTCTCCTTCGGCGAGGAGATGATGCCGCCGCCATAGATGCGCCGGCCGTCCGGGGTGTCCACCAGGCCGAATTCCACGGTCATCCAGTAGAGCCTGGCCAGGTAGACCCGGTCCTTGGGTTCGGCGGCGAGGCCGATGCGGCCGTAGGTGGCGGTGAACTCGGCGAAGGCCTCGTTGGTCAGCATCGGGCAGTGGCCGAAGATCTCGTGGAAGATGTCCGGTTCCTTGAGGTAGTCCAGCTCCTCGGGGGTACGGATGAAGGTCGCCACGGGAAAACGACGGTTGGCCAGCAGTTGAAAGAAGGTGTCGAAGGGGATCAGGGCCGGTACCTGGGCGGTCTGCCAGCCGGTGGCTTGCTGGAGCACCCGATCGACGTCGCCCAGTTGCGGAATACGATCGCTGGGCAGGCCGAGGCGCTCGAGGCCATCCAGATACTGTTGGCAGACACGCCCTTCGATCAACGTCAGCTGGCGCTCCATCAGCGTCTGCCAGGTTCGGTTCTCGACCTCGCTCCAGTGAATGACGCCGTCGGCATCAGGCTCTCGGGCCTGATAGGCGGTGCCCTTGGCAGGCGGGGTGGACGAAGAAGGTGCGTGCATGGTGTCTCCCGGCGATTGTCGACTGTTGTGGTATCGAGACTGAGTCGAGTCTAGTCACGGGGGCTTTCGTCACGCAGCCGCACATTCGGGAAATAGGCGCCGTGTCGCAGGCTTTTGCTGTAATAAAATCTTTACGGAAGAGCCTTGGGACGGCGACTATCGACCAATGATGCAGGACGCGCTCCTCTGTCTCCGATAGGCTGTAACGAAATCTTGACATGCGAGTCAGATCAGCCTGACGGAAACTTCAGGTTGGGTGACCCTTTTGCGGAGCCATTCCCTCCATGCGCTTGAGAGTTCACTGCCAGAATCGTGTCGGCATCCTGCGCGATATCGTGGCCCTGCTGGCCGACTACGGGGTCAACGTCGCCCGGGGCGAGGTGGGCGGCGAGCACGGCAACGCCATCTATCTGCACGTGCCGCAACTGTTGCACGCCCAGTTGGCGACGCTGAAGCCGAGCCTCGAGCAGGTGTCCGGGGTGTTTGGGGTGCGCCGGGTCAGCCTGATGCCCAGCGAGCGCCACCAGCTTGAGCTCGAGGCGCTGCTGTCGTCACTCTCCGACCCGGTGATGTCAATCGATATGGAGGGGCACCTGGTGGCGGCCAACCGGGCGGCGAGCCAGCTGCTCGGCGTGCGTGTCGACGAGGTGCCCGGGCTGTCGCTGAATCGCTACCTGCCGGAACTCGACCTGCCGGAGGTGATTCGTCGCAACAATGCCCGGGTCAACGGCCTAAGAATCCGGCTCAAGGACGCCACCTACCTGGCCGATATCGCGCCGCTGCACCGCGAACACCACGACGACGTGGCCTCGCTGGCCGGCGCTGTGGTCACGCTGCATAGCGCCGATCGCATCGGAGAAAGAATCTACCAGGTGCAGCGCCAGGAGATGCGCGGCTTCGAGGCCATGTTCGCGGCCAGCCCCCGACTCGCCTCCCTGATCCACGAGGCCCGGCGCATGGCGCCGCTAGACGCGCCGCTGTTGATCTTTGGCGAGACCGGCACCGGCAAGGAAGTGCTGGCGCGGGCCTGTCACCTGGCCAGCCAGCGCGGTCAGGCGCCGTTCATGGCGCTGAACTGCGCCGGCCTGCCGGAGTCCATGGCCGAGACCGAACTGTTTGGCTATGCCCCGGGCGCCTTCGATGGCGCTCGCCCCGAGGGCAAGCTGGGGCTGCTGGAGTTGACCGCCGGTGGCACCATCTTTCTCGATGAGGTCGGCGAGATGAGTCCGCGGCTGCAGGCCAAGCTGTTGCGCTTTCTGCAGGACGGTGGCTTTCGACGGGTCGGTGCCGACGATGAAACGTACCTGGACGTGCGGGTGATCTGCGCCACCCAGCAGGATCTGCTGGCCCTGTGCGGCGAGGGGCTGTTTCGTCAGGACCTCTATCATCGCCTCAACGTGCTGTCGTTGAGCGTTCCCCCGCTGAGGGATTGCCTGGATGGCATCGAGGCCCTGGCCGGGCATTTTGTCGATCGTGCCGCGCGTCAGATCGGCTGCGCACTGCCTGCACTTTCCTCCGCCGCGCTGGCGCGCATGGCCAGCTATCACTGGCCCGGCAATGTGCGGCAGCTCGAGAACGTGCTGTTCCAGGCGGTGTCGCTGTGCGAAACCGGGGTCATCGAGCCGGCTCATCTGCGGCTGCCGGCCTCGGGAGCGCCGGCGGGCCTTGCCGGTATCGATCTGGACGGCTCGCTCAATGACATCCTGGGCGAGGTGGAGCGGCGCGTACTGGCCTCGCTGTATCCCCAGCATCCGTCCAGTCGCCAGTTGGCGCGCCGCCTTGGCGTATCCCACACCACCATCGCCAACAAGCTCAATCGCTACGGCATCAGCGGCAGCGAGGGCTGATGGTGAGCACCGTGCAAGGCTGGCCCCTTGGTGCCCCGACGATCTGCCCAGCCCATCTGTCGAACAGCTAGCCTTTAAAGAGTGGTGCGATGGCCTGTCTGACGTCGGTGTAGCGGGCGCTCTCCTGGCTGGCAAAACCCGGTAGTCGGCGCGCCTTGGCCTGGCTCAACCGGG
Source organism: Halomonas halophila (assembly GCA_002433675.1). Lineage (GTDB taxonomy): Bacteria > Pseudomonadota > Gammaproteobacteria > Pseudomonadales > Halomonadaceae > Halomonas > Halomonas salina_B. Next base: position 5,401 of record DJIP01000034.1, on the reverse strand, counting down.
GGCTGATGACGCCGCACAGGAAGCGGGTAGCAAGCTCCAGGTCCAGTGGCTTGCCGGGTTCGACACTTTCCAGTGCCCGGGCCAGGCCCGTCAGCCAGTCACGCAGCTCGCCCTCGCTGGGTAGGACCGGGGCCGGAGCGGGCGGCAGGCTGGCGGTCTCGCCGCGACAGGCCGAGCAGTGCCCGCAGCGCTCAGGGGCATTGGGGTCACCGAACCAGTCGGCGAGTCGCGCACTGATGCAGTCATCGGCCTCGAACAACGCCAGCATGGCGTCGAGTCGCTCGAGCTCGACCCCTGCGCGCTCGACGAACTGCTGATGCAGCTCGGGGGCCAGCCGTTCGGGGTCCACGGGGGCGAGCTTGTGGTAGACCTCGGTCATCTGCTTGCTCTCCAGGCGCATCAGCCCCTGTTCCGCCAGGTAGTCGAGCGCCTTGAGCACCCGCGGGCGGGAAGTGTCGAGGCCGCGTTGCTGGCCCAGCTGGTCGAGGCGTTCGAAGTCCAGCCGATACCAGGTACGGGCCTTGTGCGAGGCATCGAGCAGTGCGCCGAGAAAGGCGCCGCGCTCGCCAGGGAAGCGGGCGAGCAGGGCTTCGGGTTCGAGCGCCAGGCTGAAGCGATACTCGGCGAAGTAGCTGTGGCTGGCACGCACCACGCCGGCCAGTTCCAGCTTGACCAGCAGCGTCTTCAGCGGCAGCTCGCGGATGTCGGAGAGGCGTGACAGGGCGTTGAGCGACAGCTCCCAGCTGTCGGAGGCATCCGCCAGATCGGTCAATACCGCCTCGATGCCCGACAGCGGTGGTACGTCACCATGGATAAAGTTCTCGAGCACTGGCAGGTGTTCACGTCCGGCCAGCATCAGGCACTCCGACGGCTTGCCGTCGCGCCCGGCGCGTCCGATCTCCTGGCTGTAGTTCTCGATGGACTTGGGCAGGTCGAAGTGCACGACCTGGCGGATGTCGGCCTTGTCGATGCCCATGCCGAAGGCGATGGTGGCGACGATGCCGGGCAGGCGCCCGCTCATGAAGTCCGCCTGCAGTCGCTGGCGGGTCTCACTGTCGAGTCCGGCGTGGTAGGCGGCGACCTCGAGCCCGGCGGCCTTGAGGTAGGCCGCCAGGCGCTCGGCGCTTTGCTGCAGGGTGACGTAGACGATGGTGCCGCCGTTGCCGAGTCTTGGCGCCAGCCAACTGGCCAGATGGCGAGCCCTGTTATCGGCGGGCAGCGGGGTGACGGCAAGGTCCAGATTGGCGCGATAGAAGCCGGTGGTGATGACGTCGTCTGGCGCGATGTCGAAGCCGCGGCGCATGTCATCGATGACCTTGGGCGTGGCGGTGGCGGTCAGCAGCAGCACCTGATCGATGCCGAACTCCCGGCGATAGTCAGGCAGTTTCTGATAGTCCGGTCGAAAATTATGGCCCCATTCCGACAGGCAGTGGGCCTCGTCGATCACCATCAACGAGACCCGCACGTCGCGCAGAAAGGCGCGAAAGCGTTCGTTGCGCAGGCGCTCGACCGATACCATCAGGACCTTGAGCTGGCCGTTGCGGGCTGCTGCCATGACCTCCCGAGCCTGATCGCGATCCTGACTCGAATCGATGCTGGCGGCGGCGATGCCGCGCGAGGTCAGCGTTGCCAGCTGATCTTGCATCAGCGCCAGCAACGGAGACACCACCAGGGTGAGATGGGGCAGGTGCAATGCCGGCAGCTGATAGCACAGCGACTTGCCCGAGCCGGTCGGGAAGATCGCCGCTGCGCTGCGGCCTTCGGCGATGGCGTTGATGGTCTCCCGCTGTCCTGGCCGGAAGTGGCGGTGGCCGAAGACGTTCTCGAGGGTCTGGTCGATGCTGGTGGACATGCTGGCTCCCTGATGGCGGGCCCTGTGACAGCGGCAGGATCGGGGGCAAGGGTACCCAAAACCGGCACTGGCATGAAGCGACGGCGTGTCAGCTCAGGTGGCGGTGTCAGGCAGAACCCTGGGGCAGCCAGCGCTGGATCACGCGATCGCGGCCCTGCTGCTTGGCTTCCATCAGGTTGGCGTGCACCTGCTGCATCAGTTGCGCACTGCTCAAGCCGCGCACGAAGTCGGAGACGCCGATACTGACGGTGACCTTGTGTCGGCCGATGCCGAAGTCCTGGCGGGAGATGCTCTCGCGCAGGCGTTCCGCCAGCTCGCGCGCTCTGCCAGCGGGTGTCATCGGCAGCAACAGGGCGAATTCGTCGCTGCCCATGCGTGCCAGCATGTCCTCCTGGCGCAACTGGCTGGATGCCAGGGCGGCGATCTGACACAGCACCCGATCACCGAGTCCGCGCCCCCAGGTGTCGTTGATCAGGGCAAAGTGGTCCAGGTCGATCAGCAGCAGCGACAGCGGCGTGCCATGGCGGTTGGACATGGAGGTGATCCTGTCGATGTTTCCCATCATCGAACGTCGGTTGGTCAGCCCGGTGAGTTCGTCGGTGCCCGACAGGTAGCGAAGACGTTGCTCCTCGGCGACCTGATCCTCGATGTCCACCAGCAGGCCGTGCCACAGGATCCCCTCGTCGGAGCGTTCCGGCAGGGCCTCCAGCGAATACCAGTGTGGGGTGAGTTCGCCGATCGGCAGGCGCAGTCGCGTGGACACCGGCGACAGCCAGTGGGCAGAGTGCTCGATGGCCCGGATGAATTCGCCATAGGCGTCACCCAGCAGGTCGCCGAGCCGCTGACGCACGTCGTTGATCGACAGCAGTGGCTTGAGGCGAGCCGTCATCGGGTCCTCGCCGGTGACTGCGGGCAGCTGCAAGCGACCGCGCGCGTCTCGCTTCAGGGTGAACAGCACCCCCGGGACACGCTTGAGGCAGGCAAGACTCGCGCTTACATCGCAGGTCGGGGTGGGTGACGGCGGGTCACGATCTTCCATAGCAGGCAGTCCTTGGCCACGGGATGGCGGGTCAACCCGAGGTATCGGGCCTTCTCCACCATCTTAAAGCCAGGGTATGGCGGGTATATCAGTCCAAGGGACTAAGAAATATCAGACAAAACTCTGCGTTTGTGGATTACGCCATAGAAGGGAAAGGCTTGAACGTATTCGCCAGGCCACTGATAGCGGGCGTTGTGGACGTAGCGCGGGTGGCGGATCGATCAGCAGACATCGGTGCAAGGGCGTGTTTGATGATATGCCGGAGCGAGAGTGACTAGGCAGGTTCCCGTCATGTTTCACCGAGAGCGCGGCGTATTGCCGGCAACTCCGAGGTTACCGGGGGGCATCATAGCGAAGCTCTCGCCCCCTGGAGAATACCACCTGCCACAGCTGCAGGTAGCGAGCCCGGAAGGCTCCGGCACAGATCGCCAGGTAGTAGCGCAGCATCCGATAGGTGCGTTCGTTGCAGTGCCGTGTGTTGTCGTGCCGGGCAATGTCATGCCAGCAGGCGTCGAGGTTGGCCAGCCACGCCAGCAGGGTGGGATCGTAGTCGGGGCCGAAGTTCTGCCAGTCTTCCACCATCAGCGTCTCTTCGCTGTGCTGGCTGATCTGGCGGGCGGACGGCAACACGCCATTGGGAAAGATGTAGCGATGGATCCAGGGGTCCGCGGTGATGCGGGAGGTATTGGAGCCGATGGTATGCAGCAGGAAGAGTCCGTCATCCGGCAACAGGTCGGCCACCGTCCGAAAGAAGGTCGGGTAGTTGCGCTGGCCTACGTGTTCGAACATGCCGATCGAAGCGATCCGGTCATACTGGCCTTGCAGGTCACGGTAGTCGGCCAGCTGGATATCGACGGGCAAGCCCTGGCAGCGCTCCCTGGCCAGTGTCACCTGCTCTCGGGAGATAGTGATGCCGGTGACGCTGACGCCGAAATGACGGGCGGCGTGCTCGGCCAGGCTGCCCCAGCCACAGCCGATGTCGAGAAGGTGCATGCCAGGGCGCAGGGCCAGCTTTTGGCAGACCAGATCGAGCTTGGCGAGCTGAGCCTGATGCAGCGTCGTTGCTTGCCGCCAGTAGCCACAGGAGTAGCACATGGTGTCGTCCAGCATGTAGCGAAACAGGTCGTTGCCGAGGTCGTAGTGCACTTCGCCGACCTGATAGGCTCGGGCGCGACTCTGGAGGTTGAAGAAGCCTGCCTGCAGGCGATAGAAGAGGTGGCTGGTGGCGCTCCGCGAGCGTTGGCCCAGACCGTGGCGTAGCAGTCGATGGGCAAGCTGGTCGATGCGCCGCGCCTCCCACCAGCCATCCATGTAGGCTTCCCCGAGCCCCAGCGTGCCCTGGTGCAGGATGCGGGCGAACAGATCGGGATGATAGATTTGGATGTCGTGGGGTGCAGGTCCGTTGAGGCAGATGCCCGAGCCCTCGAGCAACTGCTCGATGATCCGTCGAGGGCGATTGTTCGGTAGAGCGATGGGGTGGGGGCGGGCGTCGCTGGTCATGAGGCCTCCTGGTGTCCGTGCAGGCGGCATGGCCGGGAATCGAGAAGCGGGCAGGAGAGTGGTCCCGCTTTGCAGTGAGGTCAGGACCGCCCCGTCGGCAGGGGCCTGAATGACCTTCGGCTATCTTTATTGTTGCAAAACAGCATAGTCCAGCTGGCATGCCTTTCCAGCGAACAACGCGGGCGGGTTGGCACAGAATCAAGGAGGCTTAAGTTATGCACGTTATCGTCGATCTTTGCGTAGTCCCCCTGGGCGTGGGCGTTTCGGTATCCGACCACGTGGCCGCTTGTCAGCGGGAGATTCAGGCGTCAGGTCTCAGTCACCAGATGCACGCCTACGGCACCAATATCGAAGGCCCCTGGGATGAGGTCATGGCGGTGGTCAAGCGCTGCCACGAGGTGGTGCACGAGATGGGGGCGCCACGCATCACCACCACCTTGAAGCTCGGTACCCGTACCGACCGCGATCAGAGCATGGCGGACAAGGTCGAGAGCGTGGCACGACGCCTGGGTGACTGACGGCTCACTTCGAGAGAGCAACTTACCGCCGGCCCCGTTCCCGCGACACTGATCGCTGCATGGGGCGGGATCGTACCTTGCCGGGCTCGATCAGTCTCCAGGCGGCAGCAGATGGTGACCGGCCTGGTCGGCCAGGTGGCGGCCGAGTCGTTCCAGCGGCTCGCCGCCGTGGCGCCAGTAGTGCCAGTACAGTGGCACGTCCAGATGCCAGCCCGGAACCACGTCTACCAGTTCTCCCGTCGAGAGCTCCCGACCCGCCTGAATTTCGGGGATAAGGCCGAAGCCGAGGCCCGCTTGGGCCAGGCGCAGAAATCCTTCTACGCTGGCGCAGCGGTGATGCGGGAAGGGGCCGCTGACGCCATGGGCCGCCAGAAAGCGGTGCTGCAATTGATCGTTGGGGCCGAAGATGATGGCAGGCGCCTGGACCAGGGTGTCGGCGTCCGCACCCTGGGGGCAGTGTCGGGCCATGAAGTCGGGACTAGCCAGTGCGCG
>DJIP01000053.1:7420-8113 GCA_002433675.1 Halomonas halophila | reverse complement strand
CATGATACCGATTGGGGGGCGAGGGCGACACGCAGGCGTGTTATCAATCCGTTATATGCTTATTAGACGTCGAAGGGGCGCCGATACGACGATGGCCGCCCGGGGGCGGCCATCGCTGAGGAGTGAGGCTGTTTGACGTAACGGCAGATTAGAGAGGGGGCGCTGCTCGTCCCCCTCGGACACTTCTGTCCTCACGTCTTGCCTGCTCCGTCCTCACTTCTTGCCTGGCTGTTTGACAAAGCGCAGATACGGACGCTGCTCGTCCCAGCCTTCCGGGAACAGGGTCTTGGCCTCGTCGTTGGAGACCGCGGGCACGATAATGCAGCGGTCGCCCTGGTTCCAGTTCACCGGGGTCGCCACCTTGTAGCCATCGGTCAGCTGCAGGCTGTCCAGCACCCTCAGGATTTCGTCGAAGTTGCGTCCGGTGCTGGCCGGGTAGGTCAGCGTCAGGCGCACCTTCTTGGCCGGATCGATGATGAATACGCTACGCACCGTCAGGGTGTCGTTGGCGTTGGGGTGGATCATGTCGTACAGGTCGCTGACCTTGCGGTCGGCATCGGCGAGCAGCGGGAAGTTGAGCCCGTGACCCTGGGTATCCTCGATATCGCCGGCCCAGGCGTGGTGATCCTCGATGGGATCCACCGACAGGCCGATGGCCTTGGCGTTGCGTTTGTCGAATTCACCCTTGAGGCG
>DJIP01000053.1:7121-7295 GCA_002433675.1 Halomonas halophila | reverse complement strand
CGCACCGTCAGGGTGTCGTTGGCGTTGGGGTGGATCATGTCGTAGAGGTCACTGACCTTGCGATCGGCGTCGGCGAGCAGCGGGAAGTTGAGCCCGTGGCCCTGGGTGTCCTCGATATCGCCGGCCCAGGCGTGGTGATCCTCGATGGGATCCACCGACAGGCCGATGGCCTTG
>DJIP01000053.1:0-7031 GCA_002433675.1 Halomonas halophila | reverse complement strand
GAGAACAGGATGACCCAGCTGTCACCGGCCCACTCATGAAAGTGAATGGTGCCGGCGGTGCTTTCCTGTGTGAAGTCCGGTGCGGTATCACCCAGTCGTAGCGTCATGGTCGTCTCCTTCGCGGTTGATGGCGACGGGCCCAGACGGGCCCGTCGGGTCGATCGGCGAGACCGGGGTGCGGCCTCGTGGCAGTCAGTGTCAGGGCGTCAGGGTGCCGGCGCCGCCGCCCCGACGAAGCGATCCTGCCAATAGTCTATGGACAGCGAGGTGGTGGTGACCGTTCGCCCGCGTCCGGGCGCATGGATCATCACATCGTCGCCGGCGTAGATGCCGACGTGGCTGACTCCGGGCCCCTTGCCGGTGGCGAAGAACAACAGGTCTCCCGGTCGCGCCTCGTCGATGGGCGGCAGGCGCCGGTACTGCTCGCGGGATGAGCGCGGCAAGGGGATGCCCGCCCGGGAATAGGTCATCTGGGCCAGGCCGGAACAGTCGAGTCCACGCGGATCGTTGCCGCCGAACCGGTAGGGGGTGCCGACGGCGCTGCGCGCCTCGGACAGGATCAGAGCACGTTCCATGGACAGCCCCTGGCCGCCGTCATCGGTACTCAGCGGGGCCGAGGCACAGCCCCCCAGCAGCACCAGCAGCAGCGTTATCAACGCTGTCCGAAAGGAACTGGTGTACCACGGCATCGAAGCGGTCATTGCGGCATTCCCTGCACAGTCGAGGCGTCCTCTACGGTACTCCGCCGCACCAGGCAGGCCAAGGGGGCCGAAGTGTCATTTGTCGCTGGTGCCACGGGACGTTGCGGTCCTGATGAAGCGTCGAACGACAGGCAGACGCGGATGACTCGCCTAGCGAAAGGAGATGCGGGTGCCGTTGGCCAGCATTTCGTCGGGGGTCATGGCCTTGCCCTCGACGCCGATCATCTCGTCACCGCACTGGTCGGTCCAGGTCAGGACGCCATGGGTCAGGCCCACGCCGCCGAGTAACTCGCGGATCTCGCCGGTGCCGAGAAAGGTACGGGTCCGCCCCTTGTCGTCGGCAAGCTCGGTGGTGCCGTTGGCGTGATGAAAGCGCACCGTGTAGATGCCGTCCATCGACTCCACCTCGACGATGGGCGAAAACCCGCGGGACAAGGCCTTGGCGAGTGCCTTGAGGGTAATCTGGCGCTCCAGGGTGTAGTCGATGTCAGCCATCTTGGTGTTTCCTCCGGCGAAACGGGCCTCTTAAGACTGGTCCAGCAAAGGGCTTCTGGCAAACAGGTAAGTGCGGTGCCGTGACCCTGTCGTTGAAGGCGCGTCCTTGAGGCGGTATGCCGAGCCGGTATGGTTGAAGGCTTCTACAGCTATCAATAGGTGCACCATGCGACACCATTCCATGCCCTTGGCCTTGGCAGCCTCGATCGCCTTTGCGGCTTCTTTCAGCGCCCATGCCCAGGACCAGGAAGATGCCCAGGTTCGTTTTTCCGTGCCCGCCTGGCCCGGCGTAACGGTCAAGACGGCCCTGGCATCCACCCTGCTCGAGACCCTGGGCTATGAGCCGGTCCAGGAAGAGCTGGGCTCCACCATCACCTACCAGGCGCTGCGCCAGGGTGAGCTCGATGTCTTTCTGGCGGCTTGGCTGCCGGCCCAGCAAGGGATGTACGACGCCAGCTTCGAAAATGGCGAGTCCAAGCTCGAGGACCTTGGCAACAACGTCGACGGCGCGCGTCTTGGCTTTGCCGTGCCTGCCTACGTCTACGAGGCCGGCGTGAAAACGGCGGAGGATCTGGACAAGGAAGAGTTTGCCGATAAGCTGGACCGCACCATCTATTCCATCGAGGTGGGCTCCGGCATGAGCGACTCGCTCAACGCTGCGGTGGATGAGGACACCTACGGCCTGGGCGACTGGAATCTGTCCGAGACCTCGACGCCGGGCATGCTGAGCGCCGTCGACGCGGCGATCGATCGTGAAGAGTGGATCGTGTTCGCCGCCTGGACCCCGCACTGGATGAACATCGAGTTCGACGTGCGCTATCTGGATGACCCCGAGGACATGTGGGGGCCGGAAGGTGGTCGCAGCGACGTGCGTACCCTGGTGCGTAGCGAGTTCGCCGAGAGCCATCCCAACGCCACCCGCCTGCTCGATCAGCTGGTGTTCACCGCCGATGACCAGAGCGCCATGATTCGCGGCTTCAGCTACGAAGAGCGTGAGCCGGAGGCGGTCGCCATCGATTGGCTGCGTGAACATCCCGAGGAGACCAAGGGCTTCCTCGAGGGGGTCACCACGCGTGATGGTGAAGAAGCCTGGCCCGCGGTGCGCGAGGCGCTGGAGATTCCCGAAGCCTGATGTTGGTTGCCACCGGCTGAAGACCGCCGGTCGTAGCGAAAGACGAAAGGACCGCCCCAGGGCGGTCCTTTGTTTTCTGCAGGTCGAGTGGACGGCCTGTGGCGTCCACTCGAGCTGTCGAGCGAGCGGGGCGTGATGGCCGGCTCAGTGGTCGTGGTCGTGGCCATCGTCGTGGTCATGGCTATTGTGATGATCATGCCCCTCGGCATCGACCAATCCCTGATGCAGCACCTCAGCATTGTGCAGGATCATTCCCAGGTAGTGAGATGTCATACCTTCTTCGGACAGGGCGCCGTTGTAGAGCGTGCCAGCGATGGGCACGCCGGTTTCCTCGGACAGTTGCTCCATCAGGGCGGGGCTGGACATGTTCTCGATAAACAGCGCCGGGATCTGGCGATCACGGATGACGTCCACCATGCGCGCGATATCCGCCGCTGACGGTTCCGCTTCGGTGGACAGGCCGACCGGCGACAGGAAGTCGATACCGTAGGCCCGAGAGAAGTGGCCGAAGGCGTCGTGGCCGACGATGACCTGGGCGTGTTCCGGCAGGTCGTCGAGCAGCGCGAGCACCTGGTCGTGGGCCGCCTGGATATCCTCCATGTAGCTGTCGGCCCTGGACGCGTAGTGCTCGCTGTTGTCGGGGTCGACGGCGATCAGGCCATCGCGGATATTGGCGACGTAGGTCAGTCCTGCCGACAGATCGAGCCAGGCGTGGGGGTCGTACTCGCCATGGTCGTGGCCGTCGTGATCTTCATGGCTGTCATGGTCGTGGTCATGATCGTGGCCATCGTGCGCTTCATGGCTGTCATGGTCGTGACCGTCATGCTCTTTATGGTCGTGTTCTTTATGGTCGTGTTCGGCCCCTTCCTCGTGCTGGCGATGCAGCGATTGGCCGCCGTAGGCCAGCAATGGCACGCCGTCCGTGGCGACAACGGTCTTGCCCTGATAACCGCTGGCGTCGAGCAGGCGGGTCATCCAACCCTCGAACTGCAGGCCGTTGAGCACCACCAGGTCTGCCTCGGCCAGGGCCCTGGCATCGGTCGGCCGCGGGGAGTAGACATGGGGGTCGCTGTCGGGGCCGACCAGCGAGGTGACCTCGACTCTGTCCCCGCCGACGTTGCGTACCATGTCGGCCAGTACACTGAAGCTGGCGACCACCTGGGTGGGCTCGTCTGCTACGGCCTGGGGGCCGAGGGCGAGCCCCGTCAGGGCAATCCAGGCGTGGCGTTTGACGAGGGCATGAGGCAGTGACAGTGGCATGGACGTGGATCTCCGGTTGTTCAGGGGAAGGCGGGGCGCTTCAGGCGTGGTCGTCGGCCCGAAGTGGTGTGGCGCGACGACGAAGGCGAGCAGTAAGACTGTGCTGGCGGCCAAACAGCGCCGACAGCAGATAGGCCACGCCGGCCAGCAGGATGATGGCCGGCCCAGAGGGCAGGCTGAGGTGGTAGGAAATCAAAAGGCCACCGAGACTGGCCCCCAGCGCGATCAGCACCGACAGCAGGATCAGGCCCTCCAGGCGCGTGCTCCAGAAGCGAGCGGTGGTGGCCGGTAGCATCATCAGACCGACCGCCATCAGCGTGCCCAGGGTCTGAAACCCGGCGGTGAGGTTGAGCACGACGAGCCCCAGGAAGACACCGTGTACCAGGCCGCTTCTGGTGCCTTGGCTGCGCAGAAACAGCGGGTCGAGGCATTCCACCACAAGGGCGCGGAAGATCACCGCCAGGGTGATCACGATCAGGCTACTGATGCCGGTGATCAGCACCAGGGCGGTGGTGTCCACCGCCAGGATGGAGCCGAACAGCACATGGGTCAGGTCGACACTGCTGCCGCCCATGGCGACCAGCATCACCCCGGCCGCCAGCGAGATCAGAAAGAAGCTTGCCATGGCCGAGTCTTCCCGGTGGCCGGTGAGCTGAGACACGCTCCCGGCCAGCAGCGCGATCAATAGCCCCGACAGCATGCCGCCAAGGCTCATGATGGGCAGCGAGAAACCGGCCATCAGGAATCCCAGTGCAACACCGGGCAGGATGGCGTGGGACATGGCGTCGCCGATCAGGCTCATGCCGCGCAGCATCAGGAAGACCCCCAGTGGCGGCGCCGCCAGCGACAGCGCCAGGCTGGCCAGCAGGGCACGGCTCATGAAGGCATAGTCGAAGGGGGCGATCAGCCACAGGTGCAGAGTGGAAAGCAGCGAGTCGAGCATTCAGACGGATCCAGGAAAGGTCAGCGGCAGTCGAGGTGGACGGGTCAATTGACCGGTGTGACGCTCCACCAGGGCATCCGGCGTGGCCCAGCGGCCGTGGCCCTGGGACAGGATCAGGACGTCATCGGCCAGGCGTGCCAGTTGCTCCATGTCGTGCAGCACGATGATCAGGGTCGCTCCCTGTTCGGCCATCTCGCGCAGCACGTCCATCAGCATCTCGACGGTATCGACGTCGACGTTGGCAAAGGGTTCATCGAGCAGCAGCAGTTCGGCTTCCTGCATCAGCGTCCGACCGATCAGGGCTCGCTGCCGCTGGCCGCCGGACAGCTCGCCTAACGGGCGGTGGGCCAGCTGAGAAATCCCCAGGCGCTCCATGATCTCGCGCCCGCGGCGATAGTGGGCGGCGCAGTAGCCCTTGAAGGCGCCATGACTCGGCCAGGTGCCGGTCATGATCAGCTCCTCGACGCTCATCGGGAAGCTCAGGTCCAGCGCCAGCTGTTGCGGCAGCCAGGCGCGACGCGCCGCAGGCACGGCGCATTCGACGCGGCCTGCGACCGGCGTCAAGTTGCCCATGATGGCCTGGATCAGGGTGCTCTTGCCGGCGCCGTTGGCGCCGATGAGCGCGGTGATGGCGCCATCCTGAAAGCGTCCCTCGAGGTGTTCGAGCACGGTGCGCCCACCGCGTGCCAACTGCAGGTCATGCAAGATGAGGCGCGACATCAGTGCCACCACCCGGCGGACCAGGACACCGCCAGCCACAGTGGCAGCAGGGGAATCAGCACCAGCATCAGCCGGCGCCGCATGGACAGGGACATCAGCGAGAAGTGGCAAGGCCCTTCGGGACGGTGACGATGGGTCATGCAGGATAGCTCCGGGGCGAATCGATCGAGCAAAATGGTTGAAAGTTATAACATAACAATACCTGGGGTTCCACGACTTCCCTCCCTCGGGTCATCCGCTTGAGGTAGTCAGCAGATCGTTCGAGGCAGGCGCGGAACTTTCCTTCAATCGGTACTGCAAAGAATGTCTTCCCACGATAGACTGAAATAAAGTGTCAGGTGTGCCTGGTGTTGCACAACAGGACAACGTTTCTACGGAGTTTTCAGGATGTCACGGATATTGCGGCGGATGGCGCTGGTCGCGGCGGCCCTGGGGCTGGCCCTGCTGACGTCGACCCACTGCGTGGCGGGCGGCAGTACCGGCTTGTACGTCGGTGTCGGCGCCGGCCAGATGCAGGGCGATGACGACTTTGACGACGAGGCGTCGGCGGCCAAGGTCTTCGCCGGCTACAACTTCGGCTGGCTGCCCTTCCTCGATCTGGGGGCGGAGCTGTCCTACCTCAACGGCGGTGAGCTGGATGGAGACGTCGATGGTACCTCGGCGCGGCTCGAGGTCGAGAGCCTGCAGGCCATGGGCATCGCCGGCTTCAGCTTTGGCCCCTTCGGCGTCTACGGCAAGGCCGGCATGGCGGACTGGGACGCCGACCGCAGCGGCAATGGCTTGAACAAGGACTACTCCGGCACCGACCCGGTATTCGGGCTGGGCGCCCGGATGCAGCTGTTCGATGTGACCGGGCGTCTGGAGGTCGAGCGCATCGATGCCGACGAGATCGGGCACGTCGATAGCCTGACCGGTAGCGTGGTCTATACCTTCTAGCCTGGCTGGTGCGACTCAGGTACCGGTTTCCATCAGGTGTGTTCTACTCCGCAGGGCCGACGCCAAGGCGTCGGCCCTGCGCTGTTTTGGCGTCGCGTATCGGCCGCTGGTACTAGTCGATTGACGATTTGGCGCCGAATTACGGGGCGTACTGCGAAAAGCGTGATGTAGATCATGCTGACTGCCGCGTAGGTGATAACGCACACTAAGGTCAGTCAAAGGGGGTAGGGGAGGGGCAGTATAGAGTATGTACATCTTCCTGCTCGGTGCTACCCATGCTCTCGCTGCCCCACCGGTTCCCGCCGATGCCCGCTCTGTCGATGGAACCTCGCCGCATTTGTCGTTGGATGGCGCTCGTCGTGCTGGCCCTTCTAACGCTGGTCAGGCTGGTGCCCCATGGCGTACCCGTCGACCTGGCGATCTGGGCCGGGGTACTCAATGCCATGCTGTTGCCGAGCATGGACCTCGTGCTGGGCGTGTTGCTCGAGGGGCTGCGCCCGCTGCTGGCTTCCCTTGAGCGTCCGTGGACGCGCCTTGTGCTTGTCGTCTCGGTCGCCACCGCGCTGTGGTGCTTCGCCATCTTTCTGCTGCCGCTGGCGCTGGCCTGCCGTCATCTGCGCGGCCATGGGGCGGCGCCAGACTACTGAGATGGCCGTCAGACGGTTACCATGATGGGTAACGCATCGACGCCATCGAGGAATCCCATGACGACAACGCCCTTCGACCAGGCCCAGGCAAGGCTCGACGCCCTGCATGCCGAGGACCCTCGCCGCGTGGAGGTGGACGGGGCGTCACAGCCTCAGGAGCTGTGGCACGCCGGGCGCATGAGCGCCTGGCTCGAGCG
>DJIP01000329.1 GCA_002433675.1 Halomonas halophila | reverse complement strand
GTCCAACGCCTACCAGTTCGACAATGGCGACTTGCTTGCATCACTAGATCAACTGGGACTCGACAAGGCTCGTGGGGTCGCCGTCGTCGCTCCTGACACCCCGCTGGCGACGCTCGAAGACTGGCACGACCGAGGTGTGCGCGGCGCACGCATCATGAACCTGGGCGGTGGCGCCATGCCGTTGGCTCGCCTGCCCGAGGTCGAGCCGTTGATCGCCCCCCTAGGCTGGCACCTGATGGTGCAGTTCAATGGCCGCGAGCTCGACCAGCACCTGCCGATGCTGGAACGTATCCAGTGTCCGTACATCATTGATCATATCGGCAAGTTCATCGATCCGGTGCCGGCCGATGATCCTCGCGTCGATGCCATTCTCAGGCTGCTTGACCGCGGCAACGCCTGGTTCAAGATCTGCGCCGGTTACGAGACCAGCCTGAGCGGAGGGCCCGAATACGAAGACGTCGGGGCCATCGCGCGTCGGGTGATCAACCACGCCCCGGAACGCATCATCTGGGGCAGCAACTGGCCGCATATCGGCGTCCCGCGAGATCAGTATCCCGACGATCCTGATCAGCTCGACGTGCTGCTGTCCTGGGCCAATGAGCAGCAACGCCAACGCATCCTGGTGGACAATCCGGCCGAACTGTACGGCTTTGGCCGCTGAAGCGCGTATCACGAGACACGAGAAGGAATTCTGACATGTTGAATCGACTGCTGGTCACTGGCGCCGCCGGGGGCCTGGGGACCGCCCTGAGGCCTCATCTGAGCCGTCTGGCCAAGGAGGTCCGCCTGTCCGACGTGGTTGCCGTCGACCAGGATGTGACCCACGACACCCGCCATGAAGAGATCATCACGGCAGACCTGACCGACGTCGATGCTGTCGCTCGCCTGGTGGATGGCTGCGATGGTGTAGTCCACCTGGGCGGTGTATCCGTGGAGCGCTCCTGGCAGCAGATCCTGCCGGCCAACATCATGGGCACCTATCACCTCTATGAGGCGGTGCGCCGTCATGACAAGCCTCGGGTGGTGTTCGCCAGCTCCAATCACGTCATCGGCTTCTACCCGCAGCATCAGCGGCTGGATGCCAAGGTGCCGAAACGCCCGGATTCTCTCTATGGCGTGTCGAAAAGCTTCGGTGAGGACCTCGCCAGCCTGTACTTCGACAAGTTCGGTGTCGAGACCCTGGCGGTGCGCATTGGCTCCTGCTTCCCCGAGCCCGCCGATGCCCGCATGCTGGCCACCTGGATGAGCGTCGAGGATTTCGTGGCGCTGCTCGAACGGGCCTTCTGCGTCCCTGAACTGGGCTACACCGTCGTCTACGGCGCCTCCAACAACGCCGAACAATGGTGGGACAATCGCGAAGCAGGCTTTCTGGGCTGGGTGCCCAGGGACAGCTCCGAACCCTGGCGTGCCGAGATCGAGGCCAGGGGAGGGCGGTTGCCTCCCGATGACCCATCGGTGCGCTTCCAGGGCGGCAAATTTGCCGGCCAGGGTCATCCTGACGATGAATAACCACTGAATCGTCGCGGAAAGCCACCAGGCACCTGCGCCTGCGTACAGGTAGAGGGCCCTGCCTGTCATCGGGGACCTGACGCCAGCGCCTTGATACACTGGCGTCCTGATAGTCAGTGCTGATATATAGCCCTGATAAATAGCCTTGATAAATAGCGCTTTGCGGCACGTCGCGTGATGGCCACGCGAATTGAAGAGGAATCGACCATGGCAGCCAAGCCAGCACCCCGCACGGAACCGGCACCGCTCAACGTCAAGAAGCTGACGCGTGAAGGCAGTCTGTCGATGAACGTGGCCGACCAGCTGGAAGGCCTGATCACCGCCGGGTCCATCGCCGTCGGCGAGAAACTACCGACAGAAAGTGGCCTGTGTGATTCCTTTGGTGTCAGCAGGACGGTGATTCGCGAGGCGGTGGCTCACCTCAAGTCGCTGGGCCTGGTCGAGGCACGGCGTGGCGTCGGCACCACGGTGATCCGGGCCGCACCGGCCGAGGCCATGCCCGCCAAGCGAATTCGTCCGACCACCGTCGAAGACATCCTGCATGTCATCGAGCTGCGGCTTAATCTGGAGCCTGCTGCGGCGGCGCTAGCCGCCGAGCGCTTCGAGGCCGAGGACCAGACTCGCCTGCGTGATACCCATGCGGCCTTCGTCAAGGCACGCCAGCAGCGTAGTCAGGCGCGCAACGAGGACTTCGAGTTCCACCACGCGATTGCCAGGGCCACCCACAATCCGTTCTTTCCTCAGGCGCTGGAGCAGCTCAACCTGAGCGCCATCCCACGCTCGAAGCTGGCGACCAGCGAGGTCAACACCGACTCCACCAGCACCTATCTCAAGCGCGTGGAAGCCGAGCATCAGGACGTGCTCGACGCCATCCTGTCACGCCAGCCCGACGCCGCCAGAGCCGCCATGGCCCGACACCTGGAGCGCGCCCGGGAGACCTACCAGCGGTTCAAGGAAAAGGGCTGAGTGACAGCCACCGTCGAGTTCGAGATAGCTGAAGACAGCGACGGATGCGAGGTTCTGGTGACTCATGCCCAGGATCAGTGGATCAGTCTTGACCGCCATGCGTCATGACCATGGACCATAATCACGGGTTCGCATAATCTATATTATGTTAAATGCGATGTTTGGCGGTTATTCTGGAAACGCCTCTTGTGCTCTGTTGCCTTCCCTTTCCCTTGGCACTCTGCGGCCTACATGTCGATCGTCTGGCTGGCTTTTCCAATGTGCAGAACCCAGAGACGCTCTCTCCCCGATGGCGATAATAGCGATCGTGCGTCTTCCCTGACGATGTCTGGCTGCCATGGTGATGTCCGGATAGAAAAGATCTTGCTGACCGACGGTGATCAGTCGCCTAGGGCTTCCAGCACCAGTTCAGCCACCCGCCGGCCCGAGTCGGGATTCTGCCCGGTGACCAGCCGGTCATCGACCACGGCGAAAGGCTCCCAGGCGCGATCCGCCTTCAGATAGAGCCCACCACGCTCGACAAGCTCCGTTTCGGTAAGAAACGGCACGATGTCGTCGAGCTTGGCCAAGTGCTCCTCGTGATTGGAGAAGCCGGTCACCTTCATGCCCTTGATCAGGAATTCTCCATCCTCCCTGGTCACATTGAGCAAGCCCACGGCACCGTGACACACAGAGGATACGACGCCGTCTGCCTTGTAGATATCGCTGCACAGGCGTTGGAGTGTCTCGTTTCCTGGAAAGTCCCAGATGACCCCATGCCCACCGGCCAGATAGATCGCCCGATAGTCCGCTGCGTTGACCTCGTCCAGGGCCAGCGTCGTGCCAAGCCGGTTCATGAAGTCCTTGTTCTGGTAGTAGTCCCAGTCGATTGCCTCGGCGGCCGCCAGACTGTGGGGATCGATGGGCGTGTAGCCGCCCTTGGGGCTTGCGATGTCGCAGGTCCAGCCAGCCTCCTCGACATGATCGATAAAATGCACGGCTTCACCTAGCCACAGGCCCGTGGCTCGATCATGATTGGGATACTTGGCGTGACTGGTCACTACCACAAGAATCTTGTTGTCCATGGCGAGGGCTCCGACGAGAACGTTGAACCTTGTAGTCGACTCTGTCGCTGTCTTGTTGCGTTATTGTAGTCAGCCTCGTGCTAGCTTCAGCAAAGCACGAAAGGTTCTGCATAGTAGAAGCGGAGTGCCCAGCGGCTTGTATAGGGGCTTGCATAGCGGCTCCTCCCGGGGCCCGTGTAGGAGCCCGGACAGGCGCCAATACTCAGGCAACTCCTTGGGTCTATTGTCTCGATTTCTGATGAGGTAGACATGGGTGCCGCCCAGTCGACACCTATGCGGCTTTTCTGGGGTTGATGCTCGGGATGGTGAGCGGTTCTGAGCAGTACAGCGGAACAAGTGAGGCATGATCAACCCGGCCCCAGCATGGACAGCGCTGGCGTCGCTCCTTATCATCGCTTCAATTTGTCTCGTTCGATGGGCTTCTTCGGGAGCCGTCTTTGCGAGTCACACCATTTTTGTCGATGCCGATACAAGGACGCTAGCGTCATGCCCCTCCGACCGACTCGTTTTCTTTCTCTGGCCGCCGCCGCGATGCTCGGTGGCTGCGCACTGGCACCGGTCGACGCTCCGCCTCCCCCCGAACCCCTCACTCCTTCGGAGTTTCATGCCGAGATCCGAGGGCTCGAGACGCGCCTGGCGGGACGCTGCGACCTGACCCACGACATGCTGAGTGAACAGGCGGCGCAGGATCGCCGCATGACCGCCGATATCCGCGAAGTCGGCAGCCTGCTGCGTGGCGTCCGCCAGGATCTGGCCGGGCTCGAGCGCGGCGGCTCGGAGCCTGGTCCTCGGACGACGCAGTGTGAGGCCAGTACCGAGTCCGGCATCGACAACAAGGAACTGCTGGGTCGCAGCGAGTGGGTTGGCTTGCCCGATGTGGGCACCTATCTGAAGGCGCGGATCGACTCCGGGGCCAATACCTCATCGCTGTCTGCTACCGATGTCACCACCTTCGAACGCGATGGCGACGAATGGGTGCGCTTCAAGCTGGGCCTTAATGAAGAGGATTCGGTGGTCGAGGCCGTGCGAGATGAATGGATCGAGGCGCCGGTAGAACGCAAGGTGACCATCGTCCAGGCCAACGGTGAAGAAAGCCGCCCCGTGGTCAGTCTGCTGATGACCCTCGGCCCGCTGCGTGAACAGGTCGAATTCACCCTGAACGACCGCACCCACCTGAGCTATCCCGTCCTGCTTGGCCGTCGTTTCCTGTTGGATATCGCCGTCATCGACGTGGCCCGCCACTACCTGCACGACCGTCCCGAATTCCCAGGAGGGGAATCGGCCAGCGAAGCCGCCGACGAGGAAGCGGCCGATCGTGATGATCAGGAACAGCCCTGAGATAACGCTGTGTGCCGACGCCCCGGTGCGTCGGCCTTTCGCTCCCGATTAAGGAAGACCCATGTCCAGACTGCCCTTTTATCTGATCGTCGCCCTGCTGATGGTGGTTGGCATCGCGATGAGCATTCACCGCCACGTGGAGTTCGAGGTTCCCTGGACGCCGGGCGAACAGCGCCAGGTATGGGAGATCGAGGCTCAGGTCACGTTTGATGGCCAGGGCGAGCCGGCCAAGGTGGACATGGCCCTGCCCTCCTCTCAGGCCGGTTTTCGGGTGCTGACCGAACACACCGCCTCGCCCGGTTATGGCCTGGCGTTCCTGCAGGAGAACGGCGCCCGTCGTGCCGAGTGGTCCACCCGCGAGGCGGTGGGCGACCAGCGTCTCTATTACACCGCCCAGGTACTGGTGACCGAAGGCGCTCGCAAGGCAACGTCTCCGCCCCCACCGCCGCCGGTGACCGATGTCGCCTGGGAACGGCCCTACGACACCGCCGCCCAGCAGGTGATTGACCGTGCCTGGGCGCGCTCGTCCGACGCCTTCACCTTCGCCCGTGAACTGCTGAGCGAATTCGCCGATGACCGCCAGGGGGAAAATGCCAGGCTACTGCTGACCCAGTTCGATCGTGTGCCGCTGGCCGTCCGTCTGTTGAACCAGGCCGGCGTTGCTGCCCGTGAGGTCAATGGCCTGATGCTCGATAGTGGCCGTCGGCGCCAGAGCCTGACCTCGTGGAT
>DJIP01000227.1 GCA_002433675.1 Halomonas halophila | reverse complement strand
CCGGTGTCCGACACAAAGAAGGACGGACTGACGACCCTGGCCGCCTCGCCGTCTTTGTTCCAGTCTTCGACGCGGAAGTAGCCGGCGGTCTGGAAGGCCTTGGTACCGTTGCCGGAAGTGCGAAACCAGTCCTCGATGCGCAGTGGCTCCGTAGATCCCGCCGAGAAGCGCGCCAGATAGTTGGTCTCGACCAGGGTTCCGGTGTAGGGGATGGCGTCCACACCCTGCACATCGGTATTGTCGAAGAAGCGAAGGATATCGACAACGGTGCCATCACCGATCCCAACGGCGTTGACCTCACTGAGATTGGAAAGCTCCTCGAAGGCCTCCACGGCCTCGACGATGGCCGTCTTGTTGATGGCTGCGCCTCCGTTTACCACTTGACCACTGTCGTTGAGCCAGTAGTTTGGCGCGCCATCGGACAGAAAGAAGGTCAGGTCCTCGAAGTCGCTGTACTCGGGATTGGCATCCTGAGCCGCCAGCCACTGACTGGCGGTGCGAATCCCCGCCTCGAAGTTGGTCGCTCCATCAGCCTTCATGGAATTGATGAAGCTGATGACCGAGTTGATGTCATTGCCGCTGGAGCCCAGGTCAAGAGCCACGTGCTGTACGGCGTTGGTACCGAAATCCACGATCTGCAGATTGATCTGGCCATCGTGATCCACAAAATCTACCACCAGCTTCTTCAAGGCCTGCTGAACCAGCTGCATCTTGGTCAGACCGCCGGTTCCGGAGGTCTCCAGCATACTGCCGGTGGTATCGACGATCAGCGAGATATTGTAGTCGGTGGCTGGCTTCAGGGTGGTGAAGATACCGCCCTGATCGCCGATCAGTACATCGTTGCCACCGTGCGTAAAGGCCGCATCATCGGTGTTATCCCCCACAAACAGCTCGTCCTGGGCATCCGGCGTCACCTGGACAAACAAATCACCATGATCTCGATCGCCGTCACCGTCGGTCAGGGTGTAGCGAATCTGCGCCTGCCCATCAAAGTCATCCGACGGAGTAAAGGTCAGGGTACCGTCGGCATTGACTGTCACGCTGCCCACGGCATTGCCACCAATCACGTTGGCACCTGTCACCTGACCACCGTCGGCGCCAGCCCGGTCATTGGCAATCACGTCCACGGTGACCGGCTCACCGTTGGTACTGGCACCGTCGTCCTGGGCCACCGGACTATCGTCATCCACCACCACGTTAAGGCGTCCGACGGCAGTATCGCCGTCGCTGTCGGTGACGGTGTACTTCACACTGAAGGAGATATCGTCCTCACGGCCGGAGGCAGCGTGGTCCAATGGCTTGGCCAGCACCACCTTGTAACTGCCATTGGCGACGTTGGTCAGCTGAACGGAGATAACCCGATCACCATTGCCGTCGAAGCCGATCAGTGAACGACCGTTGCCACTCAGTGTCCAGGTGACCGGGCTACCACCGCTGGTCAGCGAAGGCAAGCCGTCGGTGGAGAGCCGCACCTCACCGGGGCCGTCATCCCCGAAGTCGTAGCCGAGACTGCCGGTGGCTACCACACTTTCGCCGGCTACATCGGCCACGCCGCCCGCTACGCCTCCGGGCAGGCCATCCTCATCGACAATCGCCTTGGCGGGGCCGGTAGAGGGGTCGCCGTCGGTTTCCGGAGTGGTGGGGGTTCCATCGGAACCTTCGACACTGATCGTCAGGCGACCATCGACGGTATCGCCGTCACCGTCGGTGGCGGTGTAATCGACCACCGCGTTGCCACTGAAGCTCGGTGCGGGCTTGAAGGTCAGGGTACCATCGGAATTGATGGTTACGTTACCGACATTGTCTCCGCCAACCACACTGGCATCGGTCAGCTCGCCTTCACCATCGGCACCGAAGCGATCATTGTCGAGCACGTCCACGGTCACCGAGCTATCACTGTCGGTACTTGCGTTGTCATTGACCGACTGAGGCTGGTCATCATCGACAATGACCCTGAGCTGGCCCGCGGCGCTGTCACCATCGACGTCGCTGATGGTGTAACCGACATTGAAGTTGATATCGTCTTCCACGTCGGGGTTGGAATGGTCCAGAGGCTTGGCCAGCACTACCTTGTAAGTGCCGTTGGCGACATCGGTCAATTGAATCGAGATGACTCGATCACCGTTGCCGTCGAAGCCGACCAGCGAGCGACCGTTACCGCTGAGCGACCAACTGACAGAGCTACCGTTCGACGTCAGATTGGGCAACCCTGTGGTGCTCCAGGTAAAGCCCCCCGCGCCGTCGGTACCGAAGTCATAGCCGAGAGAACCGGTGGCGACCACGCGCTCTCCGGCGACGTCATTGATGCCTCCGGCGATGCCACCGGGCAGGCCGTCCTCATCGACCACCGCCTTGCCAGAACTGGTGCTCGGGTCACCGTCGGTTTCGGGCGTGACCGGTGTACCGTTACCGCCGCTGCCATTGCCACCACCGGTAATGTCAATGTGTCCGCTGCAAGTGACGCTGTCGCCGTCGCCGTCGGTAGTAATGATCTTGAAATCGAGGTCGGCGTCTGCGGCGACGTCGTCGTCCGCCTCGAAGCGCCAGGTCCCGTCAGGCTTAACCACTAGAGTGCCGACACCGGTATCGATGGCAGTACCCAGAGGGTACTCGGTGTTGTCACCCGGCAGCTTGACCACGGTATCGGCAACGCCGTCGGCGCCGCCCTGCTGAGTCCAGGTGCCGGTGACTACGTCCCCGGCCGCCACAGTATCAGGGGTGTCGACGCTGTTGGTCGGGGTATCGTCGTCGATATCGATGCCAAGTCGCGCCGAAGCCCTGTCACCATCGCCATCGGTGATGGTATAACCCAAAGAAAACAGCAGATTATCTTCGACACCCTGGGAAGGATGGTCCAGCGGACCTAGAAGGGTAACCTTGAAGTCACCAGAGTCCAGATCGACCAGCTTGACGTGTAGAATCGGGGTGCCGTCGGGGGTGCGCGCCGTCAGAGTTTCGCCGCTTGGCGATAACTGATAGCTGAGCGACTCCCCGCCAGAGCTCAGTACTGGCAGGCTATCGGGGTCCCAGCGAAAGGCCCCGCTGTCGGCTGGCCCGCTGGCACCGAAGCTATAGCCAAGGTTTCCGGTGACTTTGACAACCTCGCCCGGATCATCTGCGATACCGCCAGCGATACCATCGGGCAAGCCGTCTTCATCGAGCTTGATTATCGTGCCTATCTCGCAGTCGCAGTCACTGGCAAGCAGGACCGCCACCTGAGTCGCATTGTCGGAAGTTGGGGTGCTCATCTTGATGATCCCTTGAACGTCGTGGAAACCCGTTAGGGGTCTCCGGGTGCAAGATAAAACTAAGCAAGCCTTCTCATGAACAACATTGTCCTAACGTTCATCCACTTTTTGCATTTATCCCGAAATGGCAAAATAATTAAGCAACGACCCTAATTATCCAAGCTCCACACGACCAGTATTGCTGAAAGTATCGCAACTTTTTTATAAAAAGGATTACAAACAAGACCAAATCGATCATATCCGAAAGCCAACTTTATCGTACGACGCACCTGACAAGTCAGGCACGGCGTTTCACGGATACCGTCAGCTGCTCATTCGCCCAGCCCACACTCTCATTCAGGCATAGCTTTTGGCCATCCACAAAACAGCCGCACCACTTTGAAAAGTAGTAACAAAACAAAGCCATAAAACAAACAAGATAGTCACAATTTTATGGAAGGGGATATGCAGTGAACCTGCAGTCACTCGGCTATCCACCTCGTGACACTTGATAGTCAACCATTGCAGTGGCTTAGCCCGTTTATCTTTCGAGCCGCACTGTCTCTGAATGTCGCCGATTTCGCCCGTCATCTGCTTGATCTACTTGATCTGCTTAAACAGATCACGTCGTTTGATGGCCGGCCACATCCTGTGAGGCTCTACTTCCAGCCACCCCTTTCGCAGTGGTGATGCATCGATGGCTAGCACAGACCTCACTGTGACGACGGCTTCGGATACTGTCGACCGATTGCCGCGGGGCCAGCCAAGCCTTGTGCTCCGTGCCTGGCCTACAACAACAACTCCCGGCCGAGGCCGGGAGTTGTTGCCATGCTTTGCTACCTTACCGCTGGTAGATTCGGTTCGCGGAAAAATTTACTCCACGTCGAGTTGGCCGTTCTGGATCAATTGGTCGAGGAAGTCCTGACTGGACGCCCCTTCCATGCTGACGCCTGCCAGCACGATCTTCTGATCAGCGTTGGAGCCGCTGACATCCAGACCGCCGTCGCTCTTCACGAACAGCACGGTATCGTCACCCTGCTGACTCGCCACCAGGTAGTCCGAGATATCTGACGCTTCAGCACCATCGAGCAGATCCGAGAGGTCCAGTCGATCCGCGCTGGTATCGCTGCCAACACTTCCCAGGGTGAAGTCGGCGATGGTGTCGACTGCGGCCCCCCCTTCACTGCCGGCGTCGCCGGACTCGAAGGCAAAGGTATCGGCACCGTAGCCACCCATCATCAGGTCGTCATCGGATCCGCCG
>DJIP01000303.1 GCA_002433675.1 Halomonas halophila | reverse complement strand
GGCGCCGTAGCTCATCAGACGCTCGTAGCGACGTTCGAGCAGTGCCGCGGTATCCATGGCGTCGAGGCGCTCAAGGCTTTCCCCGATGGCGTCGCGCACCCGGGTGGCGGTTTCATGGGGGAAACGATGGGCGCCGCCAAGGGGTTCCTTGATCAGGGTGTCGACGAAGCCCAGCTCCTTGAGTCGGCTGGCGGTGATTCCCATGGCCTGGGCGGCGTCGCTGGCCCGCTCGGCGCTCTTCCACAGGATCGAGGCACAGCCTTCCGGCGAGATCACCGAGTAGGTCGAGTATTCAAGCATCATCAGCTCATCGCACACGCCGATGGCCAGGGCACCACCGGAGCCGCCTTCGCCCACCACGGTGGAGATGATCGGCGTCTTCAGCCGCGACATCACCGCCAGATTGTAGGCGATGGCCTCGCTCTGGCCGCGCTCCTCGGCGTCGATACCCGGGTAGGCACCAGGGGTGTCGATAAAGGTCAGCACCGGCATCTTGAAGCGCTCGGCCATCTCCATCAGGCGGCAGGCCTTGCGATAGCCTTCCGGGCGCGGCATGCCGAAGTTGCGGCGTACCTTCTCCTTGACGTCGCGGCCCTTCTGATGGCCGATGATCATCACCGGACGATCATTGAGTCGCGCCACACCACCGACGATGGCGGCATCATCGGCGAACTCGCGATCACCGTGCAGCTCGTCGAAGTCGCTGAACACGTGCTCGAGGTAGTCCAGGGTGTAGGGACGCTGGGGATGGCGCGACAGCTGGGAGACCTGCCACGGCGACAGATCCTTGAAGATCGACTCGGTGAGCTTGCGGCTCTTTTCCTCGAGACGGGAAATTTCGTCCGCCAGGCTGACCTGGCTGTCGTTGCCGACCAGACGCAGTTCTTCGATCTTGGCCTGCAGTTCGGCGATGGGCTGTTCGAAATCGAGATAGTTGGGATTCATGGGCCAGCCTTGTGGTCATGGTCAGGCGGGCGCGACGCAGTCGTCGCAGGCCCACCCATGGCAAAGAAAAAGTGGTGTGCATTATCGCACCCTGACCGGGCCACGCAAGGCGCAGCGGGTCAAGATCGTCGCAGAGGCGCCCTAGCAACCCCGCGCCGCTAGCGATACTTGAGGCGGACGCCGTCTTGCCCCTCGACCTCACGCAGCGCGATCAGCAGGTCGTCGGATGGCAGCACCTTCCACTGGTCGTCGAGTTCGAGCCAGCCGGTGGCCTCCAGGTTGCGGTAGCGCAGGCGCACCGGCAGGCCTTCCTGGTGACGATGAGGCTCGAGGCTCGTGCGCAGGCTGTCGATCAGTCGTCCGTTGGCCTCACGACCGTCCACCGAGACTTCCACCGCCTGACCGAAGCGCGAGCGCGCCTGGACCATGGGGGTGACCTCCTTGCCGCGCAGGCGCAGGCCGCCGGAGTAGTCGTCGCTGGACACCTCGCCTTCGATGATCAGCACCTCGGCGTTGTCGAGCTGCTCGCGCACGCTGTCGTAGAGCTCACCAAACAGCGACGCCTCGATGCGCCCGGTACGGTCGTCCAGGGTCACGAAGGCCATGGTGTCGCCACGCTTGGACTTCATGGTGCGCTGGGCCACCACCAGGCCGGCGACCCGCTGGGGCTCGCGAGAGGGCTTCAGGTCGGAGATGCGGGTCGAGACGAAGCGCGAAAGCTCCTCCTCGTACTCGTCGATAGGGTGGCCGGTCAGGTAGAGCCCCAGGGTGTCCTTCTCGCCGGCCAGGCGCTCGCGGTCGCTCCACTCTCGCACCCGCAAGTAGTCGGCGTAGGGATCGCTGACGCTGTCGTCCTCGTCCGGGGCGAAGGCCTCACCGAACAGATCCATCATCCCGGCGCTCTGGTTCTTGTGGCTCTGGGCTGCGGCCTTCAGGGCGTCATCCAGCGAGGCGGCCAGCACGGCGCGGTTGGGTCCCAGGTTGTCCAGCGCCCCGGAACGGATCAAGGCCTCCAGGGTACGCTTGTTCATGCGCTTGGGATCGATCCGCCGACAGAAGTCGAACAGGTCGCTGAAGGGCCCGTCTGCACTACGCGCCTCGACGATGGCGCCGATGGGGCCTTCGCCGACGCCACGGATCGCACCCAGGCCGTAGACCACCCGCCCCTCTTCGTCGACGGTGAACTTGTAGCCGCCGACATTGACGTCCGGCGGGGTCACCGTCAGCTTGAGGTGACGACACTCCTCGATCAGCGGCACCACCTTGTCGAGGTTGTCCATCTCGGTGGACATTACCGCCGCCATGAAGGGGCCCGGGTAGTGGGCCTTGAGCCAGGCGGTCTGGTAGGACACCAGGGCGTAGGCCGCCGAGTGCGACTTGTTGAAGCCGTAGCCGGCGAACTTCTCCACCAGGTCGAAGATGTTGCCCGCAAGGTCAGCGTCGATGCCGTTGGCGGCGCAGCCTTCCATGAAGCCGGCGCGCTGCTTGGCCATCTCTTCCGGCTTCTTCTTGCCCATGGCACGACGCAACAGGTCGGCCTGGCCCAGCGAGTAGCCGGCCATCACCTGAGCGATCTGCATCACCTGCTCCTGGTACAGGATGATGCCGTAGGTGGGCTGCAGCACCGGCTTGAGCAGGTCGTGCTGGTAGTCCGGGTGGGGGTAGGAGATCTCCGCCCGTCCGTGCTTGCGGTTGATGAAGTCGTCGACCATGCCGGACTGCAGCGGACCGGGACGGAACAGTGCCACCAGGGCGATCATGTCCTCCAGCGAGTCCGGCAGCAGACGCTTGATCAGCTCCTTCATGCCGCGGGATTCGAGCTGGAACACGGCGGTGGTCTCGGCCTTCTTGAGCATCTCGAAGGTCTTGCCGTCGTCCAGCGGAATGGTATCGATATCGAGCGGTCCCTGGCCCTCCTTCGAGCGCACCTTGTCGACCATCTCCAACGCCCAGTCGATGATGGTCAGGGTACGCAGGCCAAGAAAGTCGAACTTGACCAGGCCGGCGTCCTCGATATCGTTCTTGTCGAACTGCACCACCAGGCCGGAGCCATCCTCGTCGCACAACAGCGGCGAGAAGTCGGTCAACTTGGTGGGGGCGATCACCACGCCACCGGCGTGCTTGCCGGTCCCCCGGGTCACGCCCTCGAGCTTGAGCGCCATGTCCCAGATTTCCTGGGCCTCCTCGTCGGCCTCGAGAAACTCCTTGAGCTGAGGCTCCTCCTCGATGGCCTTGGCCAGGGTCATGCCGACCTCGAAGGGGATCAGCTTGGACAGCTTGTCCCCCAGCGAGTAGGGCTTGCCCTGGGCCCGGGCCACGTCGCGAACCACCGCCTTGGCCGCGATGGTGCCGAAGGTGACGATCTGGGACACCGCGTTGCGGCCAT
>DJIP01000185.1 GCA_002433675.1 Halomonas halophila | reverse complement strand
ACGTCGGTCTGCTCGCCCCAGGTCTGGGGGGAGGCCGGCGGCAGGTCGCAGTACCAGTCATAGAACGACAGGCAGACCCCGCCGATCAGCGACAGGTAACGGGCGCCGGCGGCGTAGGAGACCATCGACATGGCGGGAATCGGCGAGAAGCCGATGATCCGGTCGGGGCCGTAGGTCTTGGCGGTGTAGACGTTGGCCGCCGCGATCAGGGTCTGCGCCTCGTCCCAGTCGGCGCGGACGAAGCCGCCCATGCCGCGGGCACGCTTGTACTGATTGGCCAGGACCGGGTCCTCGACGATGGAGGCCCAGGCGTCCACCGGGTCGGCGTGCTTGTCCAGCGCGCGTCGCCACAGGCTGACCAGCTCCTGGCGAATCAGCGGGTACTTGAGGCGGTTGGCACTGTACAGGTACCAGGAGTAGCTGGCGCCACGCGGGCAACCGCGGGGCTCGTGGTTGGGCAGGTCGGCGCGGGTACGCGGATAGTCGGTCTGCTGGGTTTCCCAGGTGACCAGGCCATTCTTGACGTAGATCTTCCAGCTGCACGAGCCGGTGCAGTTCACCCCGTGGGTGGAGCGCACGATCTTGTCGTGCTGCCAGCGGGCGCGATAGCCGTCTTCCCAGTCACGTGTCTCTTCCCGGGTTTCGCCGTGTCCGTTGGCGAATTCCGGAGGACGTTTGGTCAGGTATCTCAGGCGATCGAGAAAATGACTCATGGAGGTCTCCTCAAAGGCCCCCCGAAGGGGGCCTGGCTAGGCGGTCCTTGCGGACTCGAATGTCACGGTCTTGATGGGAACGTCAGTGCTGGGTCTGGGCCGCACCGGCGCTTGGCTTGCGGGTTGGACCCGCATCCAGGTTGAGTTCGATCTCCGCGCCCTTGCGGCTGTAGTAGAACCAGGTCAGGGCGGTGCAGAACACGTAGAACACGATGAAGCCAATCAGCGCCGCTTCGGCGCCACCGGTCAGCGAGATCGAGCTACCGAAGGACTTCGGAATCAGGAAGGCGCCATAGGCGGCGATGGCCGAGGTGAAGCCGATGGTGGCCGCGGATTCGCGTTCGGCGTGGACCAGCTGTTCGGCGGCGGTCAGGTTGGGCATCAGCCGCGGCACTTCCTTGCGGAAGATCGACGGAATCATCTGGAAGGTGCTGGCATTGCCGACACCGGTGGCGAAGAACAGCAGCATGAAGGAGGCGAAGAAGCCGTAGAAGGCGATCGACATGTCCTTGTTCATCAGGAAGAACAGCACGCCGGTCACGCCAACGATCATGGTCAGGAAGGTCCAGAAGGTGACCCGGGCACCACCGAAGCGGTCGGCCAGTCCACCGGTCCAGGCACGGCTCAGGGCGCCGACAAACGGGCCGAGGAAGGCGTACTGGAGGGCATCGATGGCCGGGAACTGGGTCTTGGTCAGCAGCGGGAAGCCGGCGGAGAAGCCGATGAAGCTGCCGAAGGTACCGGTGTAGAGGATGCACATCAGCCAGTTGTGCTTGCGCTTGAAGATGACCGACTGTTCCTTGAAGGAAGACTTGGCGCTGGCGATGTCGTTCATGCCGAACCAGGCGGCGACGGTGGCGATGGCGATGAACGGCACCCACACGAAGCCGGCGTTCTGCAGCCACAGAAGGTCGGTGTCGGACATCGGCTGGCCGCTGCCGGTGAACATCACGAAGCTTCCGGTGGAGATCACCACAGGTACCAGGAACTGCATCACCGACACGCCGAGGTTACCGAGGCCGGCGTTCATGGCCAGGGCCTTGCCCTTCTCACGCTTGGGGTAGAAGAAGGCAATGTTGGCCATGGAAGACGCAAAGTTGCCGCCACCGAAGCCACACAGCAGGGCGATGATCGCCATCACCAGGTAAGGCGTTTCGGGGTTCTGGACCGCGAAGCCGATCCATAGAGCCGGCAGCAGCAGCGAGGCGGTGGAGATCGCGGTGAAGCGGCGGCCGCCAAAGATCGGCACGGTGAAGCTGTAGAAGATCCGCAGGGTGGCACCGGAAAGACCGGGCAGGGCGGCCAGCCAGAACAGCTGGTTCGGGCTGTACTCGAAGCCTACCTGGGGCAACTTGGCCACGACCATGGACCACACCATCCAGATGCAGAAGGCCAGCAGCAGACAGGGGATGGAGATCCACAGGTTGCGTGCGGCGATCTTGCGGCCGGTGGATTGCCAGAAGGACTCGTCCTCGGGGCGCCAGTCCTCGAGCACGAAACGGCTCGGGGTGGACAACTCGGGCAGGTCGGTGGACTCGCAGCGATCGCGGGCCTCGATACGCTCGGCCTTGCGGATGGCGTAGTGCATCCACAGGAACGCGGAGGCGACCACGACGAACATCAGCATGAAGCAGCTCTGCCAGATACCGATGACGTCGTTGAGCATGCCGAAGGTCAGCGGCAGGAAGAATCCGCCGAGGCCACCGACCATGCCGACTGCGCCGCCGACCAGGCCGACGCTCTTGGGATAGTAGACCGGGATGTGCTTGTACACGGCGGCCTTGCCCAGTGACATGAAGAAGCCCAGCACCATGGTCAGCAGGATGAAGCCGACCAGCGGCATGGCGAAGGTGAACTCGACCGGACCACGGACGCCGTCGACGACGTACTGGGTGGGCGGATAGCTCAGCAGGAAGGTACAGATGACCGAGGCCAGGAAGGTCCAGTACATCACACGACGAGCGCCGTAGCGGTCGGACATCCAGCCGCCGAGGATACGGAACAGTGAGGCCGGGATGGTGTACAGCGCCGCCACGATACCGGCAGCAGACAGGCTCAGGCCGTAGACCTCGATCAGGTAGTGGGGCAGCCACAGGGCGAGGGCGACGAAGCCGCCGAAGACGAAGAAGTAGTACAGCGAGAAGCGCCATACGCGCAGGTCGGCCAGGGGCGCGAACTGCTCGGACAATGGCAGACGTACGGCATTGCGCGACTGGTTCTGGGGGTCTTCCTTGGCCAGCAGGATAAAGGCTACGCCCATGATCGCCATGATGGTGGCGTAGACCAGCGCGGTGCTCTTCCAGCCCATGGCCATCAGCAGGAAGGGCGCGCCGAAGTTGGTGACGGCGGCACCGACGTTACCAGCCCCGAAGATGCCCAGCGCCGTACCCTGGCGTTCCTTCTCGAACCAGGCAGAGGTGTAGGCGACACCGACGATGAAGGAGCCGCCGGCAAGGCCAATACCCAGCGCACCGACCAGCAGCATCACGTAGCTGTTGGCGAAGGTCAGCAGGTAGACACAGGTGGCGGTGACCAGCATGAGCAGGCCGAAGACCCAGCGGCCCCCGAAGCGGTCGGTCAGTACACCGAGAAAGAGTCGGCTGATCGAACCCGTCAGCACTGGGGTGGCCATCAGCAGGCCAAGTTGGGTGTCGGAGAGCGCGAAGTCCTCCTTGATCTGGATGCCGAGAATCGAGAACAGGGTCCAGACGGCGAAGCAGAGAGTGAAGGCGAGTGTGGATAGGCCTAGCGCTCTGTTCTGCTGACGCCGGGGTACGGTGTCATGTTGGAGCATGTGCTTTCCTCTTTAGGGGTGCCGGTTCGGCCCCTAAACCTTGCTACAATGTATCTGTATGGCACTTGATTGTGATCAAGAGAATCGCGTGCTATATCCAGAGCTTTTGCTTAATTACCTCCATGGAGGTATCCGGGTGTTTTTGAGGTGTTCGTCACGTATTATCTGCCCTCTCAGATGGATGCGACATTCCGGAAATTTCTAGATGATGAAACCCTTGATCTGGGTCAAAAAGGGAAGGTGTGGTAGATGAACGGCGCCTTTTACCTGCGCCGATCACTGATGCTGCGCATGCTGGTCGCCATGGCGGCGATATCCTGTCTGGCCCTGGTCAGCCTGCTGGGCTCCATCGTCATCGCCAAGAGCGCGGGAGGTTACGCCGACGCCATCAACCAGGCCGGTTCGCTGCGAATGCAGGCCTACCGTCTGCTGGCAACGTCGGAGTTGCTGCCGGCGGATCACCCCAGGCGACGCTGGCAGCACGAACAGATGGAGGCCACGCTGGCTGCCGGGGCGATTCTCGCGCTGATTCCGGTGGACGCCGATGACCCGCTGAGAGAGGCCTACGACAGGGTGGTCGAGTGCTGGCACGAGACTCTGCGTCCCAACACGGTGGACTTTGAAGGTGGTGACGTCTTTCGACTGGATGATCGGGTCGCCGAGTTCGTCGACAAGGTCGATATCCTGGTGGGAAGGCTGCAAGAATACGCTGAGTCAAAGGTCGTCTTTCTTGAGGTGTTTCAGGGGGCATCGCTCGCCATTCTTGTGGTCTTTATGGTGATGGTTGTCTATCGAAT
>DJIP01000228.1:12917-19978 GCA_002433675.1 Halomonas halophila | reverse complement strand
CGGCTTTATCGAATGGCGAGAAGGATTGCGCGTGGAAGGGGACGTGGTGGTCGATGCCATGCTCGGTACCGGCTTTGCCGGCGACCTGCGTCCGACCTACGCCGCGGCCATCGCCGCCATCAATGAAAGCCGGTGTCCGGTGCTGGCGGTGGATATTCCCTCGGGCATCACCGCCGACGGCGGCGCCGAGCCCAGCATGGCGGTCAGGGCGGTGATGACGGTGACCTTCATCGCCGACAAGCTGGGACTGCACACCGGGCGTGGCGCCGCCCTGGCCGGCGAGGTGGTGGTGGAATCGCTGGGGGTGGACGCCCTGGCCCATGACGATATCACGCCCACCGCCTGGCGCCTGCAGTCGAGCCTGGTGAACCTGGCGTTGCCTCCGCGTGAGCGCGACATGCACAAGGGCGCGGCCGGCTTCGCCGGCATCTTCGGCGGCGCACCCGGGTTCGGCGGGGCGGCGCTGCTGGCGGCTGAGGCCTGCGCCAGGGTGGGCGCTGGCCGAGTGCTTCTGGCCACCGCGCCGGAGCACGTCGGCGCCAGTCTGGTGCGCTGCCCCGAGGTCATGGCGCGCGGGGTAACCCATGCCAGCGAACTCGATGAGCTGCTGGATCGCCTGAGTGTGCTCGCCGTGGGGCCCGGGCTTGGCCAGGGCAGCTGGGGCCAGTCGGTGTTGCAGACCGCACTGAAGCGCTCGATTCCGCTGGTGCTGGACGCCGACGCCCTCAATCTGCTGGTCAGCCGCTTTGCCGACCAGCGGCGTGACGACTGGATCCTGACGCCCCACCCGGGCGAAGCCGCACGCCTGCTCGAGACCAGCGTGGCCGAGGTCGAGGCGGACCGGCCCGGTGCTGCGCGCGCCCTGCAGCAACGTTGGGGCGGGGTGATCGTGCTCAAGGGGGCCGGCACCCTGATCGCCGGTCCCGAGGGCCTGGCGCTGTGTCCTTTCGGCAACCCGGGCATGGCCAGCGGCGGCATGGGCGACACCCTGACCGGCGTGCTGGCGGGCCTGATGGCCCAGGGACAGGCCCCGGGCTGGTCGCTGGAACGCACCGCGCGGCTGGGCGTGCTGGTGCATGCCCTGGCCGGTGACATGGCGGCGAGAGAGGGCGGTGAGCGTGGTCTGTTGGCCAGCGATCTGGCATCCTGTGCACGAAAATTGGTCAATCCGACGATGGGCGAGGAAGATGCAGCTGCGACTCGATGATGAAGACCGCCAGGTCGCACTGGGGGAGTGCCTGGGACGGGCCTTGCAGGGACGAGGACGCGTCCACCTGTCGGGAGAGCTGGGGGCCGGCAAGACCACCCTGGCTCGCGGTGTGTTGCGCGCCTACGGCCATCAAGGTGCTGTAAAGAGTCCTACCTATACCCTGGTGGAGCCCTACGAGCTTTCGCTGGACGGCACGCCGGTCACGCTGCACCACTTCGATCTCTACCGCCTGGGCGATCCCGAGGAGCTTGAGTTCATCGGTGGGCGCGATCTGCTCGCCGAGGGGCATCTGTGTCTGGTGGAGTGGGCCGAACGCGGCGATGGCTGGCTGACGCCGCCGGATCTCGAGGTGGCGTTAAGCCACGCCGAGACGGGCGGGCGCGAGGCGCGCATCAGCGCCGCCACGATCCTGGGCGATACGCTGCTGGCGCGCCTGGAAGACGAAGTTTCCCGCGATCACCGACTGGCGGGGGGCAAGGCATGAGGCGTCGCCTTTCGGCCCGTGCGGGTGCTGGCCTATTGACCCTGGTGGCCACACTGGGCCTTGCGCTTTCGAGCCTTGCCCAGGCCGCCAGCGTGGACAACATGCGCCTGTGGGCCGCGCCGGATCACTCGCGGCTGGTGTTCGACCTGTCGGCGCCGGCCACCGCCAACGTGTTCGAGCTCGACAACCCGCGCCGGCTGGTCATCGATCTCAGTGGCACCAGCCTGGCCGCCGATCCTGCCAGCATGGACCTGTCCAACAGCGCCATAAGCTCGGTGCGAACCGGCGTGCGCGATGGCGGCGATCTGCGCGTGGTGCTCGAGCTCAGCCGCGCCATCGAGCCGCGTCACTTCTCGTTGGCACCCAACAACCAGTACGGCGATCGTCTGGTGGTGGATCTGGAGTACCCCGGCGAGAGCGCCGTGGAAGACCCCATCGATCCCATCGAGTCGATGATCCGCGAGCAGGAGATCGCCGCCGAGCGGGCTAAGACCGTGGCGGTGGCAGAGGGCCGTGACCCGGTGGAGGCTGCACCGGTGGTCGACACCGCCCAGCCCCATCCCAAGCGCGACATCATCATCGCCGTGGACGCCGGGCACGGTGGCGAAGATCCGGGCGCACTGGGCCCGAGCGGCACCCGCGAGAAGGACGTGGTGCTGCAGATGGCCGATCGCCTGGCGCGCATGATCAACGATACCCCCGGCTTCAAGGCGGTGCTGATCCGTGATGGCGACTACTACGTCGGACTGCGGCAGCGCACCCTGATCGCCCGCGAGCAGAAGGCCGACTTCTTCGTCTCCATTCACGCCGACGCCTTCAATAGCCCGCGGCCCCACGGCAGCTCGGTGTTCGCGCTGTCCCAGAGCGGAGCCACCTCGGAAACCGCCAAGTGGCTGGCGGCCAGCGAGAACCGCTCGGATCTGATCGGCGGGGTCGACGGCAATCTGTCGCTGGATGACAAGGACCAGGTGCTCAGAGGCGTGCTGCTGGACCTGACCATGACCGCGACCCTCAATGACTCCCTGACCATCGGCGACGAGGTGCTCAGCCGCATCGGGCGCATCAATGACCTGCATAAGCCCAGGGTCGAGCAGGCCGGCTTCGTGGTGCTGAAGTCCCCGGATATTCCTTCCCTGCTGGTGGAGACGGGCTTTATCTCCAACCCGGAGGAAGAGCGACGACTCAAGGACGGTGCCTACCAGCAGCGGATGATGAGCGCCGTGTTTGGCGGCCTCCGCTCGCACTTCGAGCGCAACCCGCCGCCGGCGAGCCTGCTGGCCTGGCAGCGCGATCAGGGGCGGTCCACCGCCACCAACGAGTATCGCATCCAGCCAGGCGACACCCTGTCCGCCATCGCCTCGCGTCACGGCGTGGCGCTCAGCGCGCTCAAGCAGGTCAACGAGCTGTCCGGGGACGTCATTCGCGTCGGCCAGGTGTTGAGGATTCCCAGTTCATGAGTGATATCCCGTGTGAGAGCGAGCCACGCGCCCAGATGTCGCAGCGCCGCTCGATCAAGATTCTCGACCCCCGGCTGGCCAACCAGATCGCCGCCGGCGAGGTGGTTGAGCGCCCGGCATCGGTGGTCAAGGAACTGATCGAGAACGCCATCGACGCCGGCAGCACCCGCATCGAGGTGGACATCGAGTCCGGCGGTGCGCGGCTGATCCGGATCCGTGACGACGGCTCCGGCATCGGCGAGGAGGACCTGCCGCTGGCGCTGTCACGTCACGCCACCAGCAAGATCCTGTCACTGGAGGAACTCGAGGGCGTCGCCAGTCTCGGCTTTCGCGGCGAGGCGCTGGCCTCGATCAGCTCGGTGTCGCGACTGGAATTGACCTCCAACGTCGAGCAGGACCCTCAGGGCGGTTGGCGGGTAGTCGCCGAAGGGCGGCGCATGGAGCCCCGCGTCACGCCGGCGCCCCATCCTCGTGGCACCTCGGTGGCGGTGCGTGATCTGTTCTTCAATACCCCGGCCCGGCGCAAGTTCCTGCGTACCGAGAAGACCGAGTTCAACCATGTCGAGGAGGCCTTTCGGCGCCAGGCGCTGTCGCGCTTCGATATCGGCTGGACCCTTCGCCACAACCAGAAGACCATCCATCAGTTGCCGGTGGCGCGGGATGACCACGCGGTGGAGCGGCGTCTCGCCTCGTTGTTGGGCAAGAACTTTCTGGACAATGCCCTGACCCTGGACATCGCCACCGGCAGTCTGCGCCTGTGGGGCTGGGTGGGGCTGCCGACCCACTCCCGCGCCCAGGCCGACCAGCAGTACTTCTTCGTCAATGGCCGGGTGGTGCGCGATCGGCTGGTGGCCCATGCCATTCGCCAGGCCTACCGCGATGTGCTGTTCAATGGTCGCCATCCGGTGTTCGTGCTCTATCTGGACGTGGACCCCACGGTGGTGGACGTCAATGTCCATCCGACCAAGCACGAAGTGCGCTTTCGCGACGGGCGCATGGTCCACGACTTTCTGTTCTCGAGCCTGCACCGGGCGTTGGGCGAGGCCCGCGCAGGGCACCAGGAAGGCCAGCAAGCGAGCGCCGATACCGATGGCCTCGATGTCGACCCCGAGACCGGCGAGATCCGCGAGCCGCCCCCCCAAGGCGGGCGTCAGCAGCAGGGCGGATATCAGGGCCAGCAGCAACAGCCCTCCTGGCAGCAGCAGCCCATGGCGCTCCACCCGCGCCGCGACGAGGGCGAGACCGGCGTCACCCCGGACCGCGTGCGTGCCTTCATGGACGGCTACCGCAAGCTGCACCCAGACCACGAAGACAGCCTGCTGACGCCGCAGCCGGGCGGGCCAGGTGCTGGTGGTCTGGCCGCCGGCACGGCCCAGGCCGAGCGCCATAGCCCCACGCCGAGAACCTGGCCCGGCGCCGGTGGTGTGGGTAGCGAGCCCCCTGTTGGCGCCGGTGGCGCATCGCTCACCTCGTCGACGCCCGAGGTGATGCCGGAAGACGACGCCACCCAGGCGCCGCCGCTGGGCTACGCCATCGCCCAGTTGCACGGAATCTACATTCTGTCCCAGAGCGCCCAGGGTCTGGTGCTGGTGGATATGCACGCGGCCCACGAGCGCATCGTCTACGAACGCATGAAGACCCAGGTCCACGGTGGCGCGCTGGACGCCCAGCCGCTGCTGGTGCCGGTGTCGCTGGCGGTCAGCGCCGCCGAGGTCGAGACCGCTGAGCGCGAACGCGAGGCCTTCACCCGGCTTGGTGTCGAACTCGACGCCGCCGGCCCGGAGACCCTGCTGGTGCGCCAGGTGCCGGCGCTGCTGGCCGACGCCGACGTGGAACCGCTGGTGCGCGAGATGCTCTCGGACCTGGAGCGCTACGGCCGCTCCGATCGCATCGAGGCCCATATCAACGAGCTGCTGTCGACCATGGCCTGCCACGGCAGCGTGCGTGCCAATCGCCAGTTGACCATCGCCGAGATGAACGCGCTGCTGCGTGACATGGAGCGCACCGAGCGCAGCGGCCAGTGCAACCATGGCCGCCCCACCTGGACCCAGATGAGCCTCAAGGATCTGGACCGGCTGTTTCTGCGAGGGCAATGATGGCGCCGACAGACGCTTCGGCCGCGGCCACGCCGCCTGCGCAGGACGACCGACCGCTGGCGCTGCTGCTGATGGGCCCCACGGCGGCGGGCAAGACCGATCTTGCCATCGAGATTCGCGAGCGCCTGGGTGGCGAGATCATCAGCGTCGACTCGGCGATGATCTATCGCGGCATGGACATCGGCTCGGCCAAGCCCTCGGCCGAGGAGCTCGCCCGGGCGCCCCATCGGCTGATCGATATCCGTGATCCCGCCCAGGCCTACTCGGCGGCGGAGTTTCGCGATGATGCCCTGGCCGAGATGCACGATATCGCCGCCAGTGGTCGGCTGCCGCTGCTGGTCGGTGGCACCATGATGTACTACAAGCGCCTGGTCGAGGGAGTGGCCAATCTGCCCTCGGCGGACAGCGCCGTGCGTGAACGCCTGTCCCGCCAGGCCGAGCAGGACGGTCTCGAGGCGCTGCATCGGCGCCTGGCCGAGGTCGACCCCGAGTCGGCCGCGCGCATTCACCCCAATGATCCTCAGCGTCTGATGCGGGCGCTGGAAGTGTTCGAGTTGTCCGGGCGCCCGATGAGCGAGCTGTGGAATGAACAGCGCCGTGAAACCTTTCCCTTTCGTCTGCTGTCCATAGGGCTCGCTCCCGCTGAGCGCTCGGTGCTGCACGAGAGAATCGCCAGGCGCTTCACCGCCATGCTGAACAGTGGATTTCTCGATGAAGTGGCGGCGCTCAAGGCGCGTGGCGATTTGACGCTGTCGCTGCCATCGATGAAGAGCGTGGGCTATCGTCAGGCATGGCAGTACCTGGATGGCGAGTTCGATCGTGAGACGTTCATTCATCGTGGCGTGGTGGCGACGCGTCAGCTGGCCAAACGGCAGCTGACCTGGATGCGTAGCTGGCCTGCGCTGACCTGGGTGGACCCGTTGACGGCCGACCCCGCCGAGCGCCTCGTGAAACTCGTGCGCAAAGCGGGGACTTAGCGTAAGATAACGAGTTCGTGCGACCACTTGCAGGGTCCCGCCGAACAACCGAATACCTGTCGCCCGCCGCCTTGAAGATGTCGGCGGGCGGCACCATAACCTAAAACCCTAAGACACTTCAGGGAGAGCAACATGTCCAAAGGGCAGTCCCTTCAAGACCCGTACCTGAACATTCTGCGCAAGGAGCGCATTCCGGTATCGATTTTCCTGGTCAACGGCATCAAGTTGCAGGGCCAGATCGAATCCTTTGACCAATTTGTCATCCTGCTGCGCAACACCGTCAGCCAGATGGTCTACAAGCACGCCATCTCCACGGTGGTGCCGTCACGCAATGTGCGTCTGCCGGCCCAGGATCCCGCTGCGCAGCCGGAGAGCTGATATTTCGTGAGGTATTGATTGTTTTTTGAACGTCCCGACGCCGGTGAAACGGCGGTACTCGTCCATATCGACTTTCAGGACGAGAAGGAGCGCGAAGATCCCGGTGAGTTCCACGAGCTGGTGAGGTCGGCGGGTGCCGAACCCGCAACCCTCGTGACCGGCTCGCGGCAACGACCCGACCCCAGAAGTTTCGTGGGGTCGGGCAAGCTCGAGGAAATCGGCGAGGCCCTGGCGGTACACAAGGCCGAGCTGGTGATCTTCAACCATGCGCTCAGTCCTTCCCAGGAACGCAACGTCGAGCAGACGCTGAAGTGTCGTGTGCTCGATCGTACGGGCCTGATCCTGGATATCTTCGCCCAGCGGGCGCGTACTCACGAGGGCAAGCTGCAGGTAGAGCTGGCCCAGCTCGAGTACATGTCCACGCGCCTGGTGCGAGGCTGGACCCACCTGGAGCGCCAG
>DJIP01000228.1:0-12597 GCA_002433675.1 Halomonas halophila | reverse complement strand
AGAAGGGCGGTATCGGCCTGCGCGGTCCGGGTGAAACCCAGCTCGAGACCGACCGTCGCCTGCTGCGTGCGCGCATCAAGTCGATCCACAAGCGCCTGGACAAGGTGCGTAGTCAGCGCAGCCAGAATCGCCGCGCCCGCTCGCGTGCCGAGATCCCCAGCGTCTCGCTGGTGGGCTATACCAACGCCGGCAAGTCAACGCTTTTCAACAGCTTGACGGCGTCTGAGGTCTATGCGGCGGACCAGCTCTTCGCTACTCTCGACCCTACGCTGCGGCGTCTTGAGGTCGAGGACGTGGGGCCGGTGGTGTTGGCGGACACGGTGGGCTTTATCCGCCACCTGCCGCACAAGCTGGTAGAGGCGTTCCGTGCCACCCTGCAGGAGGCCGCCGAGGCCAGCCTGCTGGTGCATGTGATCGACTCCGCGGATCCGGATCGCGAGCTCAACGTCACCCAGGTGGAGGCGGTGCTCGACGAGATCGGCGCGCTGGACGTGCCGACGCTCAAGGTGATGAACAAGATCGACCTGTTCGACAGTTCGCCACGCATCGAGCGCGACGAGCACGGCGTACCGCAGACGGTGTGGCTGTCGGCGCAGAAGGGGCTGGGACTGGACCTGCTGACCCAGGCCCTGACCGAGCGGCTGGCGGAAGACATCATCGACTTCTCGCTGACCCTGACGCCTGAGCAGGGCAAGCTGCGCGCGGCGCTGCATGAGCTGAATGCGGTGCGCGACGAGTCCTTCGATGAGGGCGGCCAGACGCAGTTGGATGTGCGTCTGCCACGTCGTGACTTCAATCAGCTGATGGCACGCCTTGGCGAGCGTGCCGACGATTACCTTCCCGTCGCGCTGCAGGAGCGCGACGTCTGGGAAGCCTGAACCGACCCGCCTGACGGGTCGGCAAGAGCGTCGCCCGGATGGTGGCGCCACAAGGAAAGCGCTGAATAAATGTCGCGAGCGACGACAGGACGGACGCCGCCGGAACGAAAGGGGCGGAGTTTGCGCGGGGTTGAATGATGATCTTGAGCACCACCGGCGGTTGGTGGGCCGGCCCCGCAAGATGTCGAACGCAGCAATGTATGCAGTGTTTTCCAAGGATCGCAATCGATGCGCCTCGTCTAGGCGGGGGCACAGAGTGGAGACGACGTATGGCCTGGAATGAGCCTGGTGGCGGCAACGGCAACCAGCACGACCCCTGGAGTGGCGGGGGGCGCCGTGGCGGTAATGGGGGTGGTGGCAACCGCGGTGGCGACAATCAGGGTCCCCCCGACCTCGATGAGGCCCTGAAGAAGTTTCAGGACAAGCTCAACGGCATGCTTGGCGGCCGCGGCGGCAAGCGCGGCGGTGGCAAGGGTGGCGGCAAGGGCGGCGGCAATCGCCCGCGCAATACCTTCGCCTTGCCGGGCCTGTTGATCATCATCGGTCTCGCCGTATGGGCGGCCAGCGGCTTCTATCTGGTCGACCAGTCGGAGCGCGGCGTCGTGCTGCGGTTCGGCAAGTTCCAGGAAGTCGTCACCCCGGGTCTGCAGTGGAATCCGCCGCTGATCGACGACGTGCGCATGGTCAACGTCACCCGCGTGCGCTCAGTCAGCCAGACCCAGTCGATGCTGACCCAGGACGAGAACATCGTCTCGGTCGAGATCTCGGCCCAGTACCAGGTGGCAGCGCCCCGTGACTACGTGCTCAACGTGCGTGATCCCGAGCTGTCGCTGGAAAACGCCCTCGACTCGGCGCTGCGTCACGTGGTCGGTGGCACCGACATGATCGATATCCTGACCTCGGGTCGTGAGATCCTCGGCAGTGCCGTGACCAGCCGTCTGCAGACATACCTGGACAACTACGGTACCGGTATCCGCCTGGTGACCCTGAACGTCGAGTCCACCTCGCCGCCCGATGCCGTACAGGACGCCTTCGATGACGTCATCCGTGCCCGCGAGGATCGTCAGCGCACGATCAACCAGGCCATGGCCTACGCCAACGCCATCATCCCGGCGGCTCAGGGTCAGGCGCAGCGTATCGTCGAGCAGGGCCAGGGTTACCGCGAATCAGTGGTCGCCGAGGCGCGTGGTCAGGCCAACCGCTTCACCGCACTGCTGACCCAGTATCGCAATGCCCCCGAGGTGATGCGCGAGCGTCTCTACCTCGACGCGATCTCCGAGGTGCTCGGCCAGACCAACAAGGTCCTTGTGGACGTCGATCAGGATGGCCCCTTGATGGTGCTGCCGATGGACCGTATCGGCCGTGGTCTGGGCACGTCCAGCGCTGCCGACGCCGAGAATCAGCTCGATCCGCAGGTGCTGGAGCGCATCCGTGCCGAGTCCGCCAACGCGGCCTCCAATTCAAGCTCGAACCGCAACGGTCGTGACACCGGTATTCAGCGGGAGGGTCGCTAAATGATCAATAATCGATCCCTGCTCATCGTCGGCGGCCTGGCCGCCGCCGCCTGGCTGGCCAGCAACAGCCTCTACGTGGTCGACGAGACCGAGCGCGCGGTCAAGCTGCGCTTCGGTGAGATCATCGAGGAAAATATCCAGCCTGGCCTGCACGTCAAGGTGCCGATCACCCAGACTATTCGCAAGTTCGACACCCGGGTGCTGACCCTGGACACCGACGCCAGCCGCTACCTGACCCAGGAGCAGAAGGCGGTGATCGTGGACTCCTACGTCAAGTGGCAGGTGGTCAACCCCACTCGCTACTACGAGGCCACGGCCGGTGACGAGCTGATGGCGGTGCGCCTGATCCAGCCGCGGGTCGACGAAAGCCTGCGTAACGAGTTCGGCCAGCTGAACCTGCAGCAGATCATCTCCGAGAAGCGCGACGAGCTGATGTCCGGCCCCACCGAGGAGCTCGACAAGCTGATGCGCGAAGAGATCGGGGTGGCCATCCTTGACGTACGGGTGAAGCGTATCGACCTGCCCGAGGACGTGTCCTCGGCGGTGTACGATCGCATGCGCTCCGAGCGTGAGCGTGAGGCCCGCGAGTGGCGTGCCCAGGGCCAGGAGGAGTCCGAGCGGATTCGCGCCAACGCCGATCGCCGCCGTCAGGTACTGTTGGCCCAGGCCAATGAGCGTGCCGAGACCCTGCGCGGTGAAGGTGACGCCGAGGCCGCCGGTATCTACTCCGACGCCTACGAGGGTGATACCGAGTTCTACCGCTTCTGGCGTAGCCTCAACGCCTATCGCGACTCCTTCGGTGCCGGCGAGGGCAAC
The DNA here is from genome assembly GCA_002433675.1 of Halomonas halophila. Classification (GTDB taxonomy): domain Bacteria; phylum Pseudomonadota; class Gammaproteobacteria; order Pseudomonadales; family Halomonadaceae; genus Halomonas; species Halomonas salina_B. The sequence continues at coordinate 9,389 of DJIP01000228.1, read as the reverse complement.
ATGATGGTGCTGGATCCCTCCAGCGACTTCTTCCGTTACCTCAAGAGCGCCGATCCCCAGGGCGCTGGCAGCCAGCCCCAGGGCTAGCGGTGGCCCCTGGCCGCCGACCGCAAGGGCGAATGCCGCCCTTGCGGGGTTCAACTGGCGGCTAAACGTGATAGAATCGGTTAACCGGGCGTGGCCCGGTTTTTTTGTGGCCGTCATTCCCGACATCGTTCCGTCCGACGCATTCGCCAGCACGCCAGAAGTTCCGAGACCGCTCCGAGATGAGTCCCCGGATTTCACTAGTGCGCGAGGTTTTGCGTGCGCGCGGACCAGGCCCACCGTCAAAGCAAGATATCGACCAAGCAGGATATCGACATGACCATCGCTGACCGCTGGCTCCTGCCCGACGGCATGGACGAGGTGCTGCCACCTCAGGCCAGTCGTATGGAGGAGCTGCGCCGGGCGCTGCTCGACCTCTTCCATCTCTGGGGATACGACCAGGTGATGCCGCCCCCGGTGGAGTTTCTCGACTCCCTGCTGACCGGCACCGGCACCGATCTCGACCTTCAGACCTTCAAGCTCACCGACCAGCTCACCGGGCGCATGATGGGGGTGACCGCCGACGTCACGCCGCAGGTGGCGCGCATCGATGCCCACTCGCTCAAGCGCGAAGGGCCGGTGCGTCTGTGCTACTGCACCAATGTGCTGCGGGCCAAGGCCGACAAGCATCAGGGCGGGCGCAGCCCGGTCCAGGTCGGTGTCGAGCTGTTCGGCAGCGCCAGCCTGGCGGCGGATCTCGAGATCCTGCGCCTGGCACTGGAAAGCCTCTCAGCCTCCGGCGCCGGCGAGGTCCACCTGGCGCTTGGCCACGTCGGTATCTACCGCAACCTGGTCGAGGTCGCCGAGCTCGACGCCGAGGCCGAATACGCCATCTCCGCGGCGCTGGCGCTGAAGTCGCCGGGGCAGCTCGAGGCAGAGGTGTCCAGGGCGGTGAGCGATCCCGCTCTGGCGGCCATGTTCCGCACCCTGGGCGAGCTGCACGGCGGCCCCGAGGTACTCGACCAGGCCCGTGAGGCCTTCGCCGAGGCGCCTCAGGCGGTCAATGACGCCCTCGACAAGCTGTGCGAGCTGTATCAGGGCGTGCATCGCGAGCACCCCGAGGTGGCCTGCTACTTTGACCTGGCCGAGCTGCGAGGCTATCAGTACCACACTGGCATGATGTTCGCCGCCTACGTGCCGGGGTACGGTCAAGCCCTGGCCAAGGGCGGGCGCTACGACGACACCGGCCGTGCCTTCGGTCGTGCCAGGCCTGCTACCGGCTTCTCGATGGACCTGAAGCTGTTGGCGACGCTGGCCACCAGCGAGGCCGCCGGGGACAGCGTCTGGGCGCCGGCGGAAGGTGACGCCGAGGGCCTCGATGAGGCGGTTCAGGCCTTGAGGCGTCAGGGTCGCCGGGTGATCCAGGGGCTGCCCGGCCAGCGCGCGGCGGGACACGGCTGCAGCGAGCAGCTGGTGGCCCGAGACCAGCGCTGGGTGCTCGAACCGCTGACGACATGATCCTATCGGCAGTGCCTGGCACTGCCTGGCAAGCAATACCGGGGCGCCGGGGCGTGGCGCTTTAATCGACTGTGGCGCCAAGGCGCAACCAAGAAGAGACGAGAACTGCAATGGGCAAGAACGTAGTCGTACTGGGTACCCAATGGGGCGATGAAGGCAAGGGCAAGGTCGTCGACCTGCTGACCGAGTCCGCCTCAGCCGTGGTGCGTTTTCAGGGCGGTCACAATGCCGGCCACACCCTGGTCATCGACGGTGAAAAGACCGTCCTGCACCTGATTCCGTCCGGCGTGCTGCGCGAGGACAAGACCTGCGTCATCGGCAACGGCGTGGTGCTGTCGCCGGAGGCGCTGATCAAGGAAATCCGCGAGCTCGAGAGCAAGGGCGTGCCGGTGCGCCAGCGCCTGCGCCTGTCGCCGGCCTGTCCGCTGATCCTCGACTACCACGTGCGCCTGGATCAGGCTCGCGAGAAGGCCCGTGGCATCGCCAAGATCGGCACCACCGGTCGCGGCATCGGTCCGGCCTACGAAGACAAGGTCGCCCGCCGTGGCCTGCGCCTGGGCGACATGCTCCACCGCGAGCGTTTCGCCTCCAAGCTCGGCGAGGTGCTGGACTACCACAACTTCGTGCTGACCAAGTACCACGGCGAGGAGCCGGTGGACTTCCAGGCGACCCTGGAAAGCGCCATGGAGATGGCCGAAGAGCTGCGTCCGATGGTCACCGACACCGTGAGCCTGGTCCACGACCTGCGCAAGGGTGGCGAGAACATCCTGTTCGAAGGCGCCCAGGGTTCGCTGCTGGATATCGACCACGGTACCTATCCCTACGTCACCAGCTCCAACACCACCGCCGGCGGCACCGCCACCGGTTCAGGCGTCGGCCCGCTGTATCTGGACTACGTGCTGGGTATCACCAAGGCCTACACCACCCGTGTCGGCTCTGGTCCGTTCCCCACCGAGCTGTTCGACGAGCACGGCCGTCACCTGGCCGAGAAGGGCCACGAGTTCGGTGCCACCACCGGTCGCGCCCGTCGTTGCGGCTGGTTCGATGCCGTGGCGCTGCGTCACGCGGTGCAGATCAACTCGGTGTCCGGCATCTGCCTGACCAAGCTCGACGTGCTCGACGGTCTCGAGAACATCCGTGTCTGCGTGGGCTATCGCAGCAAGGACGGTGAAGTACTCGACAACCCGGTGGATTCCGAAGGCTACGAGGCCATCGAGCCGGTCTACCAGGACCTGCCGGGCTGGAGCGAGTCGACTTTGGGCGTCAAGCGCGTCGAGGACCTGCCCAATGCCGCTCGTGCCTACATCAGCTTCCTCGAGGAGCAGGTCGGCACCTCCATCGACATCATCTCCACCGGCCCGGACCGCAACGAGACCATCGTCCTGCGCAATCCCTTCGGTGACTGATCGTCGCCTCGTCCGGAGCAGGTGCCCTGAAGCAGAAGCGAAGGGGGCTTTAAGCGGGCGTAGGTAAAAGGCAAGTAGCGAAAGGCCGGCAGAGATGTCGGCCTTTCGCGTATCTATACGCCACAATTCGTCTTATAACTCGTTGAAGTAACAGTGATGCCGAGTCTCGCAACGGGACACTCGGTACTCCAGCGCCTGCTCCTGAATATCTCTTGCTACCCGCCGTATCTCGAGGATCGGACTGCCTTCGGCGACCTCCAGATGGTGGGCTTCGTCCTTGCCTGCCGCCACCGCGAACAGGCGCTCCTCGGCGTGGCTGACGTTGCAGCCGAAGCGCTGCTGATACAGCTGATACAGGGTGTTCGGCAGGGTCTCCGGCAGGCTTTCCAGCGTCGGAAAGCGTGTCGCCGCGACCACCACGTCCTCGAGCAGGGCGGGGCGTTCGTCGAGCTCCCTGACGCGGCGAATATGGATGACGTCGTCTGCGTCCTCCAATCCCAGCACCTCCATTTCCTCTTCGTTGGCCGGGCGCCTTTCGCGCACCAGGATGCGCGACGTCGGTAGCGAGCGGGTGCCATCGAGTCGGGTCAGGTGGAAGAAGCGAAACAGCGAGCTGTCCTGGTCGTGGGTGGCGACCACGGTGCCCTTGCCCTGATAGCGGATCACCACGTTGTCGCTGGCCAGGGAGTCCAGCGCCTTTCTCAGGGTGCCGACACTGACCTGATACTCCTTGGCCAACGCCGACTCGCTGGGGATAAAGGTGCCGGGTGCCCACTCTCCCGAGACGATGCGCTGAAGCAGCACCTCCTTGATCTGCTGGTAGAGCGGTCGGTAGCTGAGGCTTGGCTGATCCATGCGGGTTCCTTCTTTGCGTTGGGCGAGGCCCGTTTCTTCGTCGCCAGTATAGCTCGAGGGAAATATAGTTGATACTTGACTAACCTATATCCTGTGTCCTATACATGAGTTGTGAGGGCAGCAAGCGACACCTGCCCAGGGCCAACCGGCGATATCACAACGTCAACAACATTCGTTCAGGAGAGGGGCAGCATGAGCATCGATTTTGTAGTGCACGATGCCGACGACAGCGTCGGGGTCGTGGTGGTCGAAGGCGTCGAGGCAGGGCAGACCCTGACGGGCTGGGTCATGCATCAGGACCAGACGGTCACCTTCGAGGTAAGTGACGCCATTCCCATCGGTCACAAACTGGCCATTCGTGACCTCGATGAGGGCGACACCGTGATGAAGTACGGCGTCGATATCGGTCGCGTCATCCAGCCGATCAAGCAGGGCGAGCACCTGCACGTACACAACGTCAAGACAAAGAGGTGGTAAGCATGGAAATCAAGGGTCGCAAGTTCCAGGGGTATCGGCGTGAAAACGGCCGTGTAGGGGTCCGTAATCACGTGATCGTGCTGCCGGTGGACGACATTTCCAATGCTGCCGCCGAAGCGGTTGCCAACAACATCAAGGGCGCACTGGCGCTGCCGCATCCCTACGGCCGCCTGCAGTTCGGCGCCGATCTGGACCTGCACTTCCGCACCCTGATCGGCACCGGCTGCAATCCCAACGTGGCGGCGGTGGTGGTGATCGGTATCGAGCCAGGCTGGACCAACAAGGTGGTGGACGGCATCAAGGCCACCGGCAAGCCGGTCGAAGGCTTCTGGATCGAACAGAACGGTGATCACAACACCATCTGCGCCGCTTCCAAGAAGGCCAAGGAGTTCGTCCAGTACGCCAGCGAGATCCAGCGCGAGGAGTGCGACGTCAGCGAACTGTGGGTGTCCACCAAGTGCGGCGAGTCGGATACCACCTCAGGCTGCGGTGCCAATCCCACCGTGGGTGACGCCTTCGACAAGCTCTACGACGCCGGCTGCACCCTGGTATTCGGTGAGACTTCCGAGCTGACCGGTGGGGAGCACCTGGTGGCCGAGCGCTGCGCCACCCCCGAGGTGCGCGAGCAGTTCCAGGCGATGTTCGATCGCTACAGCGACATGATCGATCGCCATAAGACCAGCGACCTGTCCGAGTCCCAGCCGACCAAGGGCAACATCGAAGGTGGCCTGACCACCATCGAGGAGAAGGCGCTGGGCAACATCCAGAAGATCGGCCGTCGCTGCAAGGTGGATGGCGTGCTGGACAAGGCCGAAACGCCGGACAAGCCGGGCCTGTGGTTTATGGACTCGTCTTCCGCCGCCGCCGAGATGGTGACCCTGTGCGCTGCCGCCGGCTACGTGGTGCACTTCTTCCCGACGGGGCAGGGCAACGTCATCGGCAACCCGATCCTGCCGGTGGTGAAGATCTGCGCCAACCCGCGCACCGTGCGCACCATGAGCGAGCACATCGACGTCGATGTGTCCTCGATCCTCAAGCGCGAGATCAACATGGAAGAGGCCGGTGATCAGCTGCTTGAAATGATGCTGCGCACCGCCAATGGCCGCAATACCGCCGCCGAGGCACTGGGGCATCGCGAGTTTGTGCTGACCCGTCTGTACGAAAGCGCCTAAGCCGACGCCCGAGGTGGCGGTTTGGCAAAAAACCGGCCCCTCCCGCCGTCCGTCGGGAGGGGCAGGCCGTTGTAGTAATGAAGGTTGTGCAAGAACGGCGAGCAATGAAAGCGTGTTGCTCGCAGCGAAGATCCTGACCACCCCATAACGACAACATCAGGAGTAACGTCATGCGCCTTTCCCACACCCTGACCCTGACCGCGATGCTGGCGGCGTCAACCCTCGTAGCACCGCTGGCCTTCGCCGACGCCGAGGACTTTCCCGCCAAGGATGTGCAGTACGTGATTCCCTTCGGCCCGGGCGGCGAGTCCGACATCAGTGCCCGACTGCAGCAGAAGTACTTCGAGGAGATCACCGGCCAGCAGCTGATCATTCAGTACATGCCCGGTGGTGGCGGCGCGGTGGGCTGGTCACAGCTCAACGACATGACCGCCGATGGTCATACCATCATGGGCTCCAATCTGCCCCATATCGTGCTCAAGCCGATGGGCAAGGACGCCGGTTTTGCCACCGAGGACGTCAACAACTTCTACTTCTTCCACTACTCCCCGGACGCCATCCTGGTCCGCGAGGATAGCCCCTACCAGACCCTGGACGACCTGATCGAGGCGGCACGTCAGGCGCCCGGTGTGGTGACTTTCTCCGGTAGCGGCACCTACAGTGCCAACGATGTGGCCAATACCCGCTTCCAGCAGTTGGCCGACGTCACCACCACTTACATTCCTTTCAAGGGCACCGGCGCGGCGGTCACCGCTCTGCTGGGGGGCCAGGTCCAGGCTGAGTGGGGCTATACCACCGTGGCCGCCAACCATCAGGACAAGGTGCGCATGCTGGCGGTGGCCGCCGAGGAGCGCCATCCGCTGTTCCCCGACGTGCCGACCTTCCAGGAACTCGGCTATGACATGGTGGGCGGCGCCTATCGCGGCATGGCGGTGCCCAGCGAGACGCCGGCAGACGTTCAGGCGCGGTTGTCCGAGATCTTCGATCAGATCAACCAGAATCCCCAGTTCCGCCAGGAGATGGAGGATCTGGGCTTCGTGCTGATGGACGTCGGCAATGATGACGTTGCCGACTTTCTGGCCGAACAGAGCCAGCAGTACGAGACCAGCGCGCGAGAACTCGGCCTGATCGACTGAGGTCAACGCCATGGATCTTATCGTTCACGCGCTCGGCGCTCTGTCGCCGCTCAATCTTGCGTTGGCCCTGCTCGGGGTGACGGCGGGCATTGTCATCGGTGCCCTGCCGGGGCTTTCCGCCACCATGGCGGTGGCGGTGCTGGTCCCGGTGACCTTCGGCATGGCGCCGGAGTCGGCCCTGATCATGCTCGGCGCCATCTATACCGGGGCCATCTACGGTGGCTCCTACTCGGCGATACTTGTCAATACGCCGGGTACGCCCTCGGCCATCGCCACCACCTTCGACGGCTATCCCATGGCCCGCCGCGGTGACGGTGATCTGGCCGTCACCCTGTCGACCATCGCCTCGGTGGTAGGGGGCCTGGTTGGGGTGCTGGCGCTTCTGCTGCTGGCGCCGCTGCTGGCCCAGGTCGCGCTCAGCTTTGGTCCGGTGGAGTACTTCTGGCTGGCGATCTTCGGGCTGACGCTGATCTCGGCGCTGTCCGAGGACTCGACCCTCAAGGGGTTCATGGGGGCGGGCTTCGGCCTTTTGCTGTCCACCGTGGGCGTCGCGGTGATCGGCGGCGATATCCGCTACACCTACGGCTCGCCGGTGCTGCTTGGTGGCATCGAGACGGTCTCGGCGCTGATCGGCCTGTACTGCATTCCGGTGCTGATCGATCTGGTGGCTACGCCCGCCGCCCACCTCAAGGTGGATGGCGTGTCGCGCGGGGTGCGCTTTCGCGAGGGCATGGCGATCGCCATCAAGGGAAAGCTGAACCTGCTGCGCTCGGCGACCATCGGCACCGGTGTCGCCATCCTGCCGGGGGCGGGCGGCTCGATTGCAAGCCTGGTGTCCTATTCGGAGGCACGCCGGGTGGCCGACGAGCCGGCGAGCTTCGGCAAGGGCAATCCTCAGGGGGTGCTGGCGACCGAGGCCGCCAACAATGCCACCGTGGGCGGCGGCTTCATTCCGACTCTGGTGCTGGGCATCCCCGGCACGCCGCCGGATGCGGTGATCCTCGGGGCCTTGCTGGTGCAGGGCTTTCGTACCGGGCCGGAGCTCTTCACCACCAACGCCGGCATCACCTACACCTTCGTCGCCGGGCTGTTTCTGGCCACCTGCCTGCTACTGCCGCTGGGTCTGTTGATCGGGCGCTACGCCTTCAAGTCGATCATCTCCATTCCCAAGGCGCTGCTGGTGCCGACGATCGCCTTCATGACGGTGATCGGCACCTACGCCATCCGCAACAGCGCCAGCGACGTGGTGATCATGCTGTGCCTGGGCGTGCTGGGCTGGGTGCTCAATCGCTACGGCTTCCGGCCCTCGCCCATCGTGCTGGGACTGATCCTCGGGCCCATCGCCGAGCAGGGCTTCGTCCAGGGTTTCTTGATGGGGCGGGCTAGCGGATCGCTGTTCGCTACCTTCTTCGGCGGGCCGATCAGCCTGACGATCATCGCGTTGTCGTTGCTGAGCGTCTTCTACCCGATGGTCAAGGCACGGCGTGAGGCAAGACGTCAGGACAAGACGATCAATGGGGAGGCGTCGCCATGAGCGCTGTTCATAACAGGAGCACTGGTCGCAACACCAGCGCTGCCCGCAAGGAGAAGCACGCCATCCAGGCCTCCTGCTCCCGAGCGAGCGAGTATCTGGTGCCGACGCTGTTTGTCGTCGGCGCCGGTCTGTGTCTTTGGGAGACCCGCGAGATGAGCCAGCTCGGGGCGGTGTTTCCTGCGGTGATCTCGCTGGTGGTGATCGTCGCCGGGCTGCTGCGCCTGGGACAGCTTGGGCTGCGCGGGGTGGTGGCCAGCCAGGAACGGGGGTCTGATCCAAGTTCTGATCCGAGCTCGGACTCGGGCTCCGGCTCGACCCCGCGGCGCCTGGCGTTGGTCGGGATCATGCTGGCCTGGGCCCTGGCGCTGCCCTGGCTCGGCTTCCTGCTGACGGGGCTTGCAAGCTTCGTCGGGCTGATGATGGTGGCGCAGTATCGGCGCTGGCATCCACGTCGCCTGGCGGGGCACCTGCTGACCGGCGCCGTGCTGGTGGCCTTCTTCTACGCCCTGTTTGCGCTGGTGCTCAATGTGCCGCTACCCGCAGGGCGATGGTTCACGCTGTGAAGCCGATTCGACGCCATTATCGAGGGAGTACAACGATGGCCAGGATAGTTATCTCGGAATTTATGGATGAGCAGGCGGTGGCCTGGCTCGGTGAGCACCACGAGGTGCTGTGTGACACCCGTCTGGTCGAGGATCGAGGACGTCTTCTGGACGCGGTGGCCGACGCCGATGCGCTGATCGTGCGCAATCGGACTCAGGTCGATAGCGAACTGCTGACAAGGGCGCCGCGCCTCAAGGTGGTGGGGCGTCTTGGTGTCGGACTCGACAATATCGACCTCGGGGCCTGCGCCGAGCGCGACGTCGAGGTCAAGCCGGCCCAGGGGGGCAACGCCGGCTCGGTGGCCGAGTACGTGATCGCCGGGGCGCTGATGCTGCGCCGAGGTGCCTACGCCTCGACCCCGGCCATGTTGGCAGGGGAGTGGCCCCGCCAGGCGCTGATGGGGCGTGAGGTCAGCGGCGCGAGGTTGGGTCTGGTGGGCTTTGGTGCCATCGCCCAGGTTACCGCCGGGCTCGCCCGGGCCCTCGGTATGCAGGTGCTGGCGTTCGATCCCCACCTGCCGGCCGAGTCCGCGGCCTGGGGCCAGACCCAGCGCTGCGAGACGCTGGAAGCGCTGCTGTCCGAGGCCGACGTGGTCAGTCTGCATGTGCCGCTCAATGACCAGACCCGACACCTGCTGGATGCCGATCGCCTGGCCGTCATGAAG
>DJIP01000190.1:1458-4132 GCA_002433675.1 Halomonas halophila | reverse complement strand
GTAGGCGCCTACCGCCTCGCCCAGGGACAGCTCCGGGAACAGGGTGATCAGCAGCGCCGTGCCCGGTGCCGACCAGGCCGTCACCACCGGCACCCGGAGCCACAGGCTCAGGACGATGCCCGACACCGCCGCCCCCAGCGAGATGGCCCACACCCAGGAGGTCATCATCTCGGGCGAGATATCCGCCGCCGCACCGGCCTGAAAAAAGATCGCCAGCGGCCCCGAGTAGGAAATCAGCACCGCGACAAAGCCTGCCGTCACCGCCGACAGCGACAGGTCACGAAAAAGGGACGACCCCGCAGCCGTCCCCTGGGAGGCGGTTACGGTATCGGAGTCGGTTCGGCGCATGGGCTAGCTCCTTGATGATGGCGTCGATGTATGGCCAGGAATGTCACCGGGTGGCCCCGCGGCGACGTCGATGGAAGACAAAAAAGGCCCGGCACGCGGCCAGGCCAAGGAGGATACAAGATCACCGCGCCGTCCCGGCGCCCCGCAGGTACAGCGGGAGGCAAGCTGGGCCCAGGACACCCGGCATCAACCGGCTAGCCCGGGTCGCCGCCGGCCACCGGCACCACCGTGCCGGTGATGTAGCTGGCGTCGCGGGAGGCCAGAAACAGGATCGGCCCGACCTGCTCGTCCAGGGTGCCGTAGCGGTGCATCAGGCTCGAGGCCAGGGTCTGGTCGATCAACTGCTGGTACCACTGTTTATCCTGTTCGCTCTGGGGTTCGGCGTTGCGCGGCGTCAGCCGGGGCGGCGCCTCGGTGCCGCCGGGGGCGGTCGCGTTGACCCGCACGCCATGCTCGGCCATCTCGATGGCCAGCGCCACGGTCATGGCGTTCACCCCGCCCTTGGCCGAGGCGTAGGGCACCCGATTGACCCCGCGGGTCGCCACCGAGGAGACGTTGACGATATTGCCGCCGCTGTCGATCAGGTGGGGCAGCGCCGCGCGACAGCACCACAGCGTCGGAAACAGCGAGCGACGCACCTCGGCCTCGACCTGCTCTGGCGAGTAGTGGGTGTAGGGCTTGGCCCAGATGGTCCCGCCGACGTTGTTGACCAGTACGTCGAGCCGCCCGAAGCGCTCGATGGCGCCCTTGATGGCGCTCTCGGCGCCCTCCCAGGTTTCCAGATCGGCGTTCAGGGCGAGGACTTCGCCCCCCTGCTCGCCAAGCTCGCGCGCCAGCTGGTGGACATGCTCGGCGCGATCGACCAGTACCAGGGCGGCTCCCTCTTCGCCGGCACGCTCGGCCAGTCGTCGGCCGATCCCCTGGGCGGCGCCGGTGATCAGCATCACCTGTCCTTCGAATCGCTTCATGTTGCTGTCCTTCTGCTGTCGGATGCGGTGGATGGACGTGGCCGCGACGCGGCCTCAGCCCACCCCGAGATGGGTATCAAGGATCGAGGGATCGGCCCTGAGCGCCTGGCTGTCGCCGTCGAACACCACCTTGCCCTTGACGATCAACAGGTGGCGGTCGCCCACCTCGAGCAGGTTGTCGATGTTCTTGTCGACGATGATGCTGGCAATGCCCGAGGCCTTGATGGTGCGCAGGATCGACCAGATTTCGTCGCGGATCAGCGGCGCCAGCCCTTCGGTGGCCTCGTCGAGGATCAACAGCCGCGGGTTGAGCATCAGTGCGCGACCGATCGACAGCATCTGCTGCTCGCCGCCGGACAGCAGCGAACCATCGTGGCCGATGCGCTCCTTGAGCCGAGGAAAGGTATCCAGCACCCGCTCGATATCCCAGTCGGTACTGCCGTCAGGCCCGGGCCGTGCGGCCATTACCAGATGCTCGCGCACGCTGATGCCGGGAAAGATGCCCCGCCCTTCCGGCACGTAACCGATGCCCTGGCGGATGATCTGCCAGGGGCGGCGCTTGCGGGTTTCCACCCCCATGATTCGCACCTCGCCATGGCGCGGCGGCACGAAGCCGAGGATCGACTTCAAGGTGGTGGTCTTGCCCATGCCATTGCGCCCAAGCAGGCTAAGCGTCTCGCCGGCCCTTAGAGCCAGGTCCACCCCGTGCAGCACATGGCTTTCGCCGTAGAAGGTGTGCAGGCCTCGGGCCTCGATCAACGGCGACTCGACGCCCACCGCGGTATTTGCCCCTTGAGTCCCTGCCTCCTTGATCGCCACGTTCATGACGCCACCTCGCTGGTGCTGTTGCCGCTATCGGCGCTATCGCTGTTCTGGCGACTGTCCTCGCCGCTGACATGACGTCCCAGATAGACATCGCGCACCGTTTCGCTTGCACGAATGCTCTCGGTGTCGCCGCTCTCCAGCACGCAACCGTCGACCATCACGGTGATGCGATCGGCCAGGCGGAACACCGAATCCATGTCGTGTTCGATCAGCACGATGGTGTAGTCGCGAGACAGCCGCTTGAGCAGGTCGGCGACCTGGTCGGTCTCCTCGCGGCCCATGCCGGCCATCGGCTCGTCCAGCAGCATCAGCTGCGGCTGGGTCGCCAGCACCATGGCGATCTGCAGCTGGCGCTGCTCGCCATAACTCATGCCCGAGGACACCGTGTGGGCCCGGGTCACCAGACCACAGGTGTCCAGCGCGGCCAGCGCCCGCTCGTCGACTTCGCGGGCCCGCTGGCGTGAGCGCCAGCTGCCGATGACGCCACCGTGGTGGATGCGCGCGGCCAGCTGGCAGTTCTGCAGACAGCTCAG
>DJIP01000190.1:0-1061 GCA_002433675.1 Halomonas halophila | reverse complement strand
CTGGTGGGCCTTCTTGCCCTGGATCGCACTGCCGCGATACTGGATCTCGCCCCGGGTCGGAGGGATCTCGCCGGACAGCAGGTTGATCAAGGTACTCTTGCCGGCACCGTTGGGACCGAGGATGGCGTGGATCTCGCCCTGTTCCACCTCGAAGTCCACGTCGTTGACCGCCAGCAGGCCACCGAAGCTGCGGGTCAGCCCGCGGGTCTTGAGCATGCTGCTCATGAGGACACCTCCCCGGCGCTTTTGCCGACGCTTTTGCCGTCGCTGTCGGAGGCGGAAGTCTGTTTGCCCTTCGCCAAGTTGTCCTTGCCGCCACCAAGCCGCCCCAGCAGCGACGCCTGGCGCCCCGGCGGGTCGAGCAGCAGCCCGGCGATGCCCTTGGGCAGCACCAGCACCGCGATAATGATGGTCAGGCCCATCAAGATCGGCCAGTGGTTGGTCAGGTGCTCGTAGAAGTACAGCAGCAGTTCGTAGGCGAAGGCGCCGAGGATCGGGCCGAAGATGGTGCCCATGCCGCCGAGGATGACCATCATCAGCACCTCGCCGGAGTGGTGCCAGCCAAGCTGGGCAGGATTGGCAAAGCCGTACTGCATGGCCGCCAGCATGCCGGCGACACCGGCGATCATCGCCGAGACCACGAAGGCGATCAGCTTGTAGCCGGTGGTGGCATAGCCCAGCGCCTGCATGCGGTGCTCGTTGTCGTGGATGCCGTCGAGCACCTGACCGAAGTGGGAACGGGTCAGGGCACGCAGGATAAGGTAGACCGCCACCAGCAGTGCCAGGCAGAAATAGAAGAAGGTCAGCGGGTTGTCGAGATCGATCAGCGGTGTCTCGCCCATGGCCAGGCTCGGGCGGAACATGATGAAGACGCCATCGGTGCCCCCGGTCATGCTGGAGGTGCTGACGGTGTAGAACAGCATCTGACCGAAGGCCAGGGTGGTCATGATGAAGAAGATGCCCTTGGTACGCAGCACCAGCAGGCCGACGATGGTGGCGACCAGGCCGGAGACCAGCATCACCAGCGGCAGCATCCACCACAGCGAGGCGGCGCTGAAGTC
>DJIP01000050.1 GCA_002433675.1 Halomonas halophila | reverse complement strand
GGCGCCGCTGGCGTCGTCGGGGTCCTCGGGAAACAGCACCCCGGTATTGACCGTCTGATAGGTGTGTTCTCGGCCCATGCGTCGGGCGGTTTCCTTCAGGGCCTCATCGGCGGCGTTCTCGTAGTGGCTTCGGGTGACGCCCAGCATGCGCTGGGCCAGGCCGTAGTAGGGGGCCAGACGCTGCTTCCAGTCGCCATGGACCCGGGTCCAGGACTCGGCGGCAAAGACCTCGTCCTTGGGGATCAGGTGCACATTGGCGTAGACCAGCGAGCCGCCGCCGACGCCGACACCGTGCAGGGCGGTGATCTTGCGGGTCAGGCTGATCTGCAGATTGCCGGTCAGGCCGAGCCTGGGGGCCCACAGGAATTTTTTCAGGTTCCAGGAATTGTCCGAGAATTCCTCGTCCTTCCAGCGCCGACCCTTTTCCAGCATCAGCACCCGATGACCCTTTTCCGAGAGCCGCAGCGCGCTCACCGAGCCTCCGAAGCCGGTGCCGATGATGATCTGGTCATAGTCGAAACGGTCGTCTTGGCTGGACGTCATGGACTGGCCCCTCGTGCTGTCGTTGTTGTCTACACGGAGCATAGTGAAGGCAGGGCCGGGTAGATTGACCGAAGGCGCGCGCTATTTGACAAATCGCGCAATATCGGTCGTTTCGGTCTTATGCTTTCGTCGCCATTGGGCGGGGCTCTCGCCCATGAGTCGCTTGAAGCTGCGGGTCAGGGCACTCAATTGACTGTAGCCCAGCAAGTCGGCGATCTCGGTCAGGCTCAGCTGGGTATCGAGCATATAGATCCGAGCGCTGCGCATGCGCACGCGATCGAGCAACTGCTGGAAGCTCAGGCCGCGCTTGAGCAGTCGGTCCTGGAGGGTACGCGGTGGTACGTCCAGGGCCTGGGCCACGGCTTCCAGGCTGACCTGATCGAGCGGCAGCAGGTTGGTGATGATCCATTCCACCTTGCTTTCGATATCATCCCAGCGATGGCGGTGCATCAGGGAGTTGATCAGGTGCCGCAGGGCCGGGCTACCTCCGGCGATGGCGTGGTCGAGACAGCTGCGGTCGAACACCAGGGTGTTCTCGGGGTGGTTGAAACGCAGCGCCGAGTGCAGTTGCTGGGTGTAGGGCTCGAGGTCCCTTGGCTCCTCGCCGCACAGGTAGACCGCGCGCAGCTTGATCGGCTCGCCGTAGAGAAAGGTGAGGATGTTGTAGGCACCCATCAGGGTATTGTCGTTGTGCTGGCGCGATGGGGCACTGTGTCCGGGCACCCGGTAGGTGAAGTGGTAGTAGGCCTGGTCATCGCGCTCCTCGAGGCGCACATCGAGCCCTTGCACGTGGCGACCGATTTCCTCGGCCACGGTGACCATCGCCTCGCGCAGGGTGGCGCACTGCTGGATCAGCAGGCCCACCATGCCCAGCATCGAGATGTTCTGGTAGCGCCCCAGCAGCAGGCCGAAGTGGCGACAGCCGCTCATCTGGGCACCCAGTTCGAGCAGGTCGATCTTGGTGGCCACCGGGATCAGGCGATCCGGCCGGTCGAGGTAGTCCGGCGGCAACGACAGTCGTGCCAGCGCCTGGTCGGCATCGACCCCCTGCTCGTCGAGCAGGGTTCGATAGCCGGTGAGGGCCGCGGCACGCACCATGGGCTGCATGGGGGATCTCCGGGACAGGGTGTGATCAGTATATCGCTCTGCGAGAGGCGCCGCGCTTGGTCGAAAGGTGTAAATGTCCGCCCTCTAATATGCCGAATCGGGAGGGGGTGGAATACGCCGGCGGCGCCCCGCAGGGCGCCGCCGATGATGGAGCGAGTGACGAGCTGCACGGAAGCAGCGCTCCGGACTCAGCGATAGGTGTCCTTGAAGCGATCGCGCAGCTGATTCTTCTGCACCTTGCCCATGGTGTTGCGCGGCAGGCTGTCGACGAAGAAGACCCGCTTGGGCTGCTTGTAGCGGGCCAGCTTGTCGCTCAGCGCGGCGATGACGTCGGCCTCCTGGGGCGAGGCGCCTTCGGCGGGGACCACCACCGCGGTCACCCCTTCGCCCAGGTCCGGGTGGGGCAGGCCGATGACCGCGGATTCGACGACGCCGTCCATCTCGTCGATATGCCCCTCGACCTCCTTGGGGTAGACGTTGTAGCCACCGGAGATCACCAGGTCCTTGTCGCGTCCGACGATCTGCACATAGCCGCGTTCATCGATCTGCGCCAGGTCGCCGGTGATGAAGAAGCCGTCTTCCAGCAATTCCTCGGCGGTCTTCTCGGGCATCCGCCAGTAGCCCTGGAACACATTGGGGCCGCGCACCTCGAGCATGCCGATCTCGCCCTGGGGCAGCGGTGTGTGGTCACCGCCCTCGCGGTCGGTGATGCGCACCTCGACCCCGGGCAGCGGCATGCCCACGGTGCCGGCGATGCGATCACCGTCGTAGGGGTTGGAGGTGTTCATGTTGGTTTCGGTCATGCCGTAGCGCTCGAGGATGGCGTGGCCGGTGGCGGCCTCGAAGGCCTCG
>DJIP01000284.1 GCA_002433675.1 Halomonas halophila | reverse complement strand
GTCCATGCCGATGGAGGCGTCGGCACCGCCGTGGGCGACCAGGATCGGTGGCGTATCGGCGGAGTATCCCTGTCCTTCCGGTGTGTCCAGGCCACCGTGGAAGGTGGCGAAGCCACGCACACCATCATCTGCGTTGGCACGGGCCATCTCCAGCACCACGGCGCCACCGAAGCAGTAGCCCATCACCACGGTGTCTTCGCTGGCCCCCTGTTCACGGGCCTGGGTCAGCCCCGCCAGGGTCAACCGGCGCATGCGTTCGCGGTCATCGTAGAGCACCGCCATCTCGGCCTTGCGCGCGTCGATTTCCTCGGGGCGGTTGCCGGCGCCGTAGAGGTCCACGGCGAAGGCGTCGTAGCCCGCCTCGGCGAGCATGTCGGCGCGCTTTCTTTCATAGTCGGTGAGGCCATCCCAGTCGTGGATGATCAGCACGCTGCCCTTGGAAGAGGACGCGGCAGGGGCGAAATAGCCCTGGAAGGTTTCACCGTCCACCTGATAGTCAACGTTTTCTCCGGCGCTGGCGGCGGCGCTGACGAGAACAGAGCCCAGGCCGATCAGGGCAGGGGCGAGCAGGGCGCAACGAGACATGGTGTGCTCCTTGGCGAGTGAGGGGCGTTGGTCCCACCGAGCATGGCAGGGCCTGTGCTGAGTATAGAAGCCTGGCCGCAGACGCCAGTCCCGAAACCCGTCTCGTCACATCAAGCCGCGCTAGCGTTGGCGGCGGGGACTTGAGTTTTCCCGGTCGGCCTTCCAGATTGGAGGTATGAAGACCGAGGGGGTGAGCCGCGGCTAGTCGCACTCGTCCCGGCTTCATCTCAGGACAACCAGAGCGAGACCAACAATCATGAAAAAGCGCGTACTGGCGACCGCGGTGGCTGCAACCACCCTGGCGGTCGGCTCCATGGCCCACGCAGAGGTCAAGATCGGGTTTCTCGGCGGCTTCACCGGGGGGATCGAGAGCCTGACGCCGCCGATCTACGACGGTGCCCAGCTGGCGGTTGACCATATCAACAACCAGGGTGGCATCCTCGACGGCCAGGACGTGGTGATGCCGACCGGCGACACCACCTGCGGCGACGCTTCGGCGGCGTCCAACGCAGCGGACCGCATGGTCAACACCGAGCAGGTGACTGCCATTGTCGGCGCGCTGTGTACCGGTGCCACCATCGCTGCGGCCAACAACGCAGCGATCCCGGGTGGCGTGACCATGGTGTCCCCGGCCTCCACGGCGCCGGCGGTCACCGACCTCGACGACAATGACCTGGTGTTCCGCACCGTGCCCTCCGACGCCTTCCAGGGCGAGATGCTGGCCAAGCTGCTGATCGACAAGGGCATCGAGGAAGTCGCCGTCACCTACGTCAACAACGACTACGGACGCGGCCTGTCCGACGCCTTCAGCTCGGCCTTCGAGGACGGTGGCGGCAGCGTGCTGGAAAACCTCGCCCACGAGGACAACCGCGCCGACTACCGCAGCGAACTCGGCACCCTGTCGGCCACCGGCGCCCAGACCCTGGTGGTTCTCGCCTACGCCGACACCTCCGGCCAGACGGTGGTGCGCCAGGCCTACGAGAGCGGCATGTTCACCCAGTACGTGGGGGCCGATGGCATGGTCGGCGACAGCCTGGTCGAGGCCATCGGCGCCGACGTGCTCGACGGCATGATCGCCACCCGTCCGGGCAGCCCGGACCTTCCCGGCACCGAGATCTTCACTGAACTTGCCAACAACGCCGACATCGACCCCACCGCCGTATTCGCCGCCCAGGCCTACGATGCGGCCTTCCTGCTGGGGCTGGCCATCCAGCAGAACGGCAGTGCCGAGCGCGAGGGTGTGTCTGAGGCGCTGCGCAGCGTTTCCTCGCCTCCCGGTGAGGTCATCCTGCCCGGTGAGTGGGAGAAGGCGGTGGAGCTGATCGCGGCGGGGACCGAGATCAACTATGAAGGCGCCTCCGGTACCCAGGACTTCGACGACAACGGCGATGTGCCTGGTGTGGTACAGGAAATGGCCGTGGAAAACGGCACTTTTACCGGCAAGGGCTTTGTTGAATAGCCGCCATGACGTAAAGTAAGGCGAGTCGTTGAAGGACGACAACGCATCCGGGCGGTCGCCTCCGCCCAATGACCGCGCCAATGCTCGCAACTGAGGCGCTCAAGGAAAGCCCCCGGCCATCTGGCTGGGGGCTTTATCGTTGGTAGGGGCCTGTCATTGGCGTCGAGCTGGCGATGTCGTGCGAGATGGCCAGTGATGGGGCAAGAGGCGTGAGAGGCGGGCCCTGGCGACCCTGGGCCGCCAGGATGAGACCATCAGTGCCGACGACCGGCGTCAGGCACTGGTCCGCAGTAGCGGTGTCGTCGGACACGCCTCAGTCATGGTGCTTGACCTTCTCCGGCAGCAGTCCCTTGGGGGCGACGCGCAGCACCACCGTGATCAACAGCCCGATGACGAATACCCTTGCCTGCAGGGCTCGGCTTTCCAGGTTGCTGGGTAGCTCCCAGCCGAAGCTGGCCTGGCCGAAGTGGGCGATCAACTCCATCACGTAGAGCGCCAGCGGCTCTGACATGATCCAAATGATGTACACCGCCACCGCGCCGAACAGGGTGCCGAGGTTGTTGCCCGGCCCGCCCAGGATGACCATCACCAGCACCAGGAAGGTGTGGTTGAGCGGGAGGTAGCCGTTGGGGTCGAAGATGCTGTTGAAGCTGCCGAGTGCCGCGCCCCCGAGGCCCATCAGCACGCAGCCCAGCACGAAGATCTCGAGCCGGCGGCGATTGATGTCCTTGCCCATGGCGGCAGACGACACCTCGTTGTCGCGAATCGCCCGGATCATGCGGCCCCAGGGGGCGTTGTAGGCTCGGTTGAGCAAAAAGAAGATGCCCAGGATCATCACCGCCGTCACCGACAGATAGAGCGCCCGCGCCAGGGTGAAGCCGACCTCGCCGGGATCGGGTACCGGCCACGGCAGTGGCGACACGGTGGCGGTGCCACGGGTCAGCCAGTCGGAGTTCTTGAGAAAGGCCTTGATGATCTCGGCGATGCCCAGGGTGGCGATGGCCAGATAGTCGCTGCGAAGCCCCAGGCAGACGTGGCCGATAAAGTAGCCGATACCGCCGGCCAGAGCTCCGCCGACCACCCAGCCGACCCACACCGGCAGGCCGAACCCACCGATGAAGCCCATCTGGTTTTCGATGGCGTCGGTGACCTCACGCAGTTCACTGATCACCACCATATAGACGACAAGGCCGACCACCACGGTGATCAGGGTGCGCAGCCAGGACGGCACGCCCAGGCGAGTCATGCGCGACAGCGCGAATACCAGCGCGATACCGACGGCCAGGTACCCCAGCACCTTGGCCAGTTCGCCGGGCAGCGGGCTATCCCAGAAGGCCGGATTGACCGGCACACTGAAGGTCATGGCGCAGAAGCCGCCGAGGGCGACGAAGCCCATGACGCCTGCGTTGAACTGGCCGGCGTAGCCCCACTGGATGGTCAAGCCCAGGGCCAGGATGGCGTAGCAGCTGGCTTCCACCAGCATGCGTGTCGAATAGGCCGAGCCCATGGCCAGGTAGACCGCGCCGACGGCGACGGCGAGGACCACCAAGAGGCTGAGTTCGCGCATCGGAAAGCGGCTCTGGGGCGCGGTGTAGGCGTCGTCGCGGCGATGAAAGTTGTTGGTCGTCATCAGATCACCTTGCCCTTGAAGATGCCGGTGGGGCGCCACACCAGGATGGCGACGAGGATGAAGAAGGGCACCACGATCTTGTACTCGGTGCCGACGAAGGCCAGGTTACTGGGCAGCTCGAGCCACTCGGGCAGGCTGTCGCTGAAGGGCCGCAGCAGCACCCGCCAGTTGAATACCGCCAGGGTCTCGGCGAAGCCCACCACGAAGCCGCCGGCGATGGCGCCGAAGGGGTGACCGACACCGCCGACGATGGCGGCGGCGAAGATCGGCAGCAGCAGGTGGAAGCTCAAGTCCGGCTTGAAGGTCACGTCCATCGACAGCAGGGTGCCGGCGATGGCGGCCAGGCCACCGACGATCACCCAGGTCACGGCGACGATGGTGTTGGTGTTGATGCCGGACGCCCGGGCCAGGTCCGGGTTGTCGGACATGGCGCGCATGGCCTTGCCGAGCCGGGTACGCGACAGAAACAGCTGCAACCCGATCACCGCCACCAGGGTCAGCACGAACAGATAGATCTGCGGTTCGGTGATCACCACCGGCACCCGGGCGCCCTCGAAGGGCAGCGCCAGGCGAAAGATCTCCTTGCGGTCATCGACGTACAGGCTCTGGCCGCCGGTGCCCGAGAACAGCCGGATCAGGCCCTGCAGCATCAGGGTCACGCCGAGCGAGCCGATGACCATCACGATCGGCTTGACGCCGTGGGCACGCAGCGGCTTGTAGAAGGCCTTGTCGATGCCCACCGCCAGCGCCGCCGTCAGCACCATGGCCAGCGGCAGCATGACGATGGCAGTGGGCACACCGATGACGTCGCCGGCATGGGGGAACAGCGTCGCCAGCAGCAGCACCATGAAGGCGCCGAAGGTCATCATGTCGGCGTGGGCGAAGTGGGCAAAGCGCATGATGCTGAAGACCAGCGTCACGCCCACCGCGCCGATGGCGTAGATCGACCCGGTGACGCTGCCGGCGATCAGCACATTGTTGATGAAGAACACAAATTCGTTCAAGGCGATATCTCCGCGCTAGGACTCGGCGTCAGCCGCCGAGGAAGCTCTTGGCCACGTCAGGATCGGCAAGCAGCGCCTGCCCCGTGTCGGTGAAGCGGTTCTGGCCGGCGGCCAGCACGAAGCCCTTGTCGGCGATGGCCAGGGCCTGCTTGGCGTTCTGCTCCACCATCAGGATGCCGACGCCGGCGGCGTTGACCTCCTTGACCCGGTCGAAGATCTCGTACATGTACTTGGGCGACAGCCCTGCAGTGGGCTCGTCGAGCAGCAGCAGTTCGGGTTCGGCCATCAGCGCTCGGCCCATGGCCACCATCTGGCGCTGGCCACCGGACAGCTCGCCGGCGGGCTGATGACGCTTTTCGTGAAGGGGCGGGAAGAATTCGTAGACCTTGGACAGCATGCGCTTGACGTTTCCCGGCTTGAGGAAGGCCCCCATCTCGAGGTTTTCCTTGACCGTCAGGCTGGGAAAGACGTTGTGCTCCTGGGGCACGAAGCCCATGCCCAGTTCTACCAGGCGGTTGGTGGGCAGGTTCTGGATCGGTTCACCGCGCAGCAGGATATCGCCCTGGGTCACGTTCAACTGGCCGAAGATGGCCTTGAGCATGGTCGACTTGCCGGCGCCGTTGGGGCCGACGATGACGCCGATCTGGTCGGCCTCGATGGCCATGTCCACCCCGTTGAGGATGTTCATGCCGCCATAGCCGCCGTGCACCTCGCGTGCATCGAGTAGAGGCATAGTCCTGTTCTCTGCATAAGAGCGCCTGTCGCGCCCTGGTTGTTGTTATCGCCGCGCCTGCAACGGGAGGGGCCCCCGGGTGGCGCGGTGTCTGTTGCCGGGCCGCGGTCAGGCCGCGCCGGCGCCGAAATAGGCCTCGATGACCTCGGGGTTGTTCTGGATCTCCTCGATCGAGCCCTCGACCATCACCGAGCCCTGGGCCAGCACGATCACCGGATCGCACAGCCTGGCGATCATGTCCATGTCGTGCTCGATGACCAGGAAGGTGTAGCCGAACTCGCGGTTCATCCGCTCGATATTGCCGATCAGATCCCCCAGCAGGGTGCGGTTGACCCCGGCGGCGATCTCGTCGAGCAGCACCACCCGGGCGTCGGTCATCATGGTGCGACCGAGCTCCAGAAGCTTCTTCTGGCCGCCGGAGAGGTTGCCGGCCAGCTCGTTGCGTACATGATTGAGGCCGATGAACTCGATCACCTCCTGGGCCCGGCGCTTGACCTCGGCCTCCTGTGCTCGCACCGCCTTCGGCGCGAACCAGGCCTTGGCCAGGGACTCCCCGGGCTGGTCCGGGGGCACCATCATCAGGTTTTCCAGGGCGGTGAGCTGGGAGAACTCGTGGGCGATCTGGAAGGTGCGCAACAGGCCCTTGTGAAACAGCTCGTTGGCCGGGCGATTGGTGATGTCCTCGCCATCCAGCAGGATCTGGCCGGAATCCAGCGGCAGGGCGCCTGCGATGATGTTGAACAGGGTCGACTTGCCCGCGCCGTTGGGGCCAATCAGGCCGGTGACCGAGCCTTCCTCGACCTGAATCGAACAGTCGTTGATGACGTGAAGGCCGCCGAAGGCCTTGTTGACGTGTCGTACATCGATGATGGCTGACATCTTGGGTCCCGCCGTGTTGTCTATTGTCGTTGTTGCGTCTGGTGTTGTTGGTGTACGTGCTGTCTTGGTTGTCGGGCTTCCCGGCGCTGTTCAGCCGCTGGCGGCGTGCTGCTCGGCCATCAGCCGGTAGGCCGCAAAGGCGCCCACCAGTACGCAGGCGCCGATGGTCGGCAGCCAGTAGCCCTGGACATAGGGCAGGGCGCGCAGAAAGACGAAGGCGACCCCGGTCGGCGCGATGAAGCGCACCAGAAAACGCCATAGCCTGAGCCAGCTCGAGCGGGTGTGCATTTCCTTCATCGATTCGGACTGGGTCAGCGACCAGCCGGCGAACAGCGCCACCAGCAGGCCGCAAAGGGGCAGCGTGATGTGGGTCACCAGTTCCAGCACGGCGAAGGCGCTGCGCCCGAACACGTCATGCACGGGGCTGGCCTCGGCCCAGACGTTGAAACTCGCCACCGTGGCGAGCCCCAGCCCCCAGGCCAGCACCGACACCAGGGCCACCGCCAGTACGCGACTGAGGTCGAAGCGCTCGACCAGATAGGCCGCGACCGGCTCGATCAGCGAGATGGCCGAGCTGATCGCGGCCCCCAGTACCAGTACGAAGAAGATGGCGCCAACCAGCGAGCCCGAAGGCATGACGGAAAACGCCAGCGGCAGTGACACGAACATCAGTCCCGGCCCTTCGTCGGCGGCCAGCCCCGCACCGAACACCAGGGCGAAGATCGCCAGCCCCGCGATCACCGCCACCAAGGTGTCGATCAGGGCGATGGCGAAGGCGGTCAGGGTCAGTGAGGTCTCGCTGGGCATGTAGGCGCCGTAGGCCATGATCGCGCCCATTCCCAGGCTCAGCGTGAAGAACGACTGCCCCATGGCCTCGAGCCAGCCTTCCAGACTCAGCTCCGATAGCGAGAAGGACAGCATGAAGCGACTGGCCGCCGCCATATCGCCGCTTGTCGCGGCGTAGAACAGCACCACCAGCAGAATGACCAGCAGGGTCGGCATCAGGATGCGCAGGGCGCTCTCCAGTCCACGGTGGACGCCACGGGCGACGATGTAGGCGCAGATGGCGAGAAACAGCGTGTGGTAGAGCGTCAGCTTCAGCGGAGAGGCGATCAGGCTGGCAAAGTTGTCGGCCAGCATGGCGGCGTCGGCGTCGCGCAGCGACCCGGTCAGCATCTCACCGAGATAGTGCAGCGCCCAGCCGCTGATCACCGAGTAGAAGCTCAGGATCAGCAGCGCGGACAGACCACCGAGCCAGCCGATGGTCTCCCAGGCGCGGGAGGTGCGATGACAACGGGTGAGAAAGCGCATGCCCATGATCGGGCAGCGGCGGCTGTTGCGCCCTAGCATGATCTCGGCGATCAAGATCGGGATGCCGACGGCAAAGACGCACAGCACATAGACCAGCAGAAAGGCGCCACCGCCGTGCTCGCCGGCCAGATAGGGAAAGCGCCAGAGGTTACCCAGGCCCACCGCCGAGCCGACAGCGGCCAGCAGGAAGGTGCCTTTGTGGGTCCAGATGTTATCGCTGCTCATGGGGCTTCCGTCGACATGTCGGCGTCGAGACGCGGTAATGGCTGACCGGGCCGAGGCCCGGTCTGACATGTCAACTTTGCGATACAACCATGGCGCCTGACTAGGGGCGATGCGTTTAGCAGGCGTTGGCGGGACGGGTTTCCGTCACTGGCGGGTTCTGGAACTCGTCGTCAGCTGCTGGTATGGGGAGCCAGGGCGCGGTGATCGTCGCCAAGACGTACGGTATCGCCGATCGACAGGTCGCCGATATTCTTGGTGCGCTCGCCTGTGCGCACGGAGATCAGGGCCACCACGTCACCGATGCTGGCGGTGTCGTCGTCGACCCTGGCTTCCACCCTGACCCTGACCGAATAGCCATGGTAGCGGCCGGCGATGATACTGCCGACGTGGGCGGTGGGGTATTCGTCGGGCTTGTCGGCGAAGTAGCGCTGAACGCTGTCTGCGCCGGGATCATCCCATTCGACGTGCTTGTGCA
This sequence comes from Halomonas halophila, assembly GCA_002433675.1. GTDB lineage: Bacteria > Pseudomonadota > Gammaproteobacteria > Pseudomonadales > Halomonadaceae > Halomonas > Halomonas salina_B. Next base: position 3,865 of record DJIP01000284.1, on the reverse strand, counting down.
TTCGCGTATCTCCTTGTTCGCGAAGGATGACGGTGCCCCATTAGCATAGACCGCAACTAGGGCGGTCGCCGTCTTTACCCCTAACGGTTATCGGTCTGCATCAACTGTGGCAGCGCTCGGCTCGGAAAGTTCCTGGATCAGGCGTGTGGCCAGATAGAGTCGTGGCACGATGCTGTCGAGCTCGATGAATTCCTCGTCGCTGTGGTAGCGACCCCCTACCAGACCAAGGGATTCCAGCACCGCGGGTTGGCCGGTTTCGGGATCGTAGGCATAGCCCGCATCGGTGCCTCCGCCGATCTCGGCCAGGGCGAGCGTCTGGTCGAGTTCCTGGCGGTAGATCGATTGGGCGAGGGCCGCCAGTTGCTCGGTGGCCGGGTTTGGCGGCAGTGGCGGGCGCCCGCGCTCGAGTCGAAACGCAACCTGGGTATCCGGAACTCGCTGCTCGGCGATGATTTCCTCGGCTTCGGCCATGACGCGCTCGTACTCGGTATGGTCGAAGTAGCGCATGTCGCCTTCGGCCCGGGCCGAATCCGGGATGATATTGCGCTTGGTTCCTCCCTCGACAATGGTCCAGTTGAGGGTCGTGCCCTTGTCGCTGTCGCCAAGGTCATCGAGCTGGAGCAACTGGTGGGCCAGCTCCATCACCGCATTGCGGCCTTCCTCGGGGGCACCGCCGGCGTGGGAGGCTCGTCCCTCGACCTCGAGAAAGGCGTAGTTGATGCCCTTGGTCACGGTAGTGACCGCCGACTCGCCGGGCTTGCCCAGGGTGGGCTCGAAGGACAGGACCGCGTCCTGTTCGCTGGCCAGTTCGGCGATCAGCTCGCGGGACCCAAAGGAGCCTTTTTCCTCGTCGGGATTGAACACCACGGTCAGGGTACCCCAGGGCGAGAGCTCGAGGTCATCGAGCAGGCCAAGGCTATGCAGGATGACCGCGATGCCGCCCTTGGCGTCGCCGACGCCGGGTCCATAGGCCCTGGAGGCGTCGCTGGAAAAGGGGCGCTTTGCCACGGTGCCTGAGGAAAATACGGTGTCGTAGTGGATCATCAGCATGAGATCGGCATCGCCGCTACCCTGGTGTCGTGCCACCAGCGTGTTGCCGCCGAAGGCCTCGGCAGGGTGCTGTTCGACCGCGAAGCCGAGTCCGACGAGACGCTCCTGCAATAGCGCCTCGACGCGAGCGAGGTCGTCGACATCGCCGGTACCGGAGTCGAGGTTGACCAGCGTCTTCAGGGTGTCGAGAAAGGCCGGACGTTCCTGCTCGGCGTTCGCGAGCAGGGTGTCATCGGGGGATGGCGATGCCAGTGCAAACGCTGGCAGCAGGGACAGTAAGGCGATGAAGCGTCGGGCGGCCATGGTGAGACTCCTTGCTGAGTGGTCACCAAAGGATAGTTCAGTCCTGCCGTGGCGCCGCCCTCACCCAAAAGGCTGATGTCTCCACTCGCAAACGACGATGCCCGCCATTGCGAGGGGAGCCGGGCATCGATAGTGCTGCGTATTCATTTGCCGCAAAAAAATGCCCGCCATTGAGAGGCGGGCATCGATGGAGCGAGAAACGTAGCGCTTACTTCTTGGTGGCGCGCTTGCGCTCGTTCTCGGTCAGGAACTTCTTGCGCAGACGAATATGGTTCGGGGTGATCTCGACCAGTTCGTCGTCATCGAGGAACTCGATGGCCTGCTCCAGGGTGAAGCGTACCGGCGGGGTCAGCACGATGTTCTCGTCGTTGCCGGAAGCGCGCATGTTGTCGAGCTTCTTGCCCTTGGTGGGGTTAACCACCATGTCGTTGGCGCGGTTGTTGATGCCGACCAGCATGCCTTCGTAGACCTCGGTGCCGTGGTCGATGATCAGCTTGCCGCGCTCCTGCAGGGCGTACAGGGCGTAGGCCAGGGCCTTGCCCGGAACCATCGACACCAGCACGCCATTGCGACGCTCGATGGAGGCGTCGGGCTTGAGCGGGCCGTAGTGGTCGAAGCGGCTGGTCAGGATGCCGGTACCAGAGGTCAGGGTCAGGAACTGACCACGGAAGCCGATCAGGCCGCGCGCCGGGATGATGAAGTCCAGGCGCACCCGGCCCTTGCCATCCGGGTTCATGTTCTTGAGTTCGCCCTTGCGGTAGCCGAGCTCTTCCATGATGGCGCCCTGGTGCTGCTCTTCGCAGTCGATGATGACTTCTTCGTAGGGCTCCTGCTTCTCGCCGTCGATCTCGCGGATGATGACCTCGGGACGACCCACGGCCAGCTCGAAGCCTTCACGACGCATGCTCTCGATCAGCACCGACAGGTGCAGCTCGCCGCGGCCGGAGACGATGAACTTCTCCGGGGACTCGCCTTGCTCGACACGCAGCGCCACATTGTGGATCAGCTCCTGGTCGAGACGATCGCGAATGTTGCGGCTGGTGACGAACTTGCCGTCCTTGCCGGCAAACGGTGAGTCGTTGACCTGGAAGGTCATGGACACGGTGGGCTCGTCGACGGTTAGTGCCGGCAGTGCCTCGACGGCGGCCGGATCACAGATGGTGTCGGAGATCGCCAGCTCGTCGATGCCGGTGATGCAGACGATGTCCCCGGCGGTGGCCTGCTCGGTCTGTACCCGCTCGAGACCCAGGTGGGTCATGACCTGGCCGACCTTGCCCTTGCGGGTCTGGCCTTCCTTGTTGATGACCACCACCTGCTGGTTGGGCGAGATGGCGCCGCGGGTGATGCGGCCAAGGCCGATGACGCCGACGTAGCTGGAGTAATCGAGTGCCGAGATCTGCATCTGCAGCGGGCCGTCGAGTTCGACCTTGGGCGGCTCGACGATGTCGACGATGGACTGGAACATCGGCGTCATGTCGTCGGACAGCTGGTCAGGCTCGGGGCCGGCGATGCCGTTGAGGGCGGAGCAGTAGATGATCGGAAAGTCGAGCTGCTCGTCGCTGGCGCCGAGGTTGTCGAACAGATCGAAGATCTGGTCGATGACCCAGTCCGGGCGTGCGCCGGGGCGATCGATCTTGTTGACCACCACGATCGGCTTGAGGCCCTGATCGAAGGCTTTCTGGGTGACGAAGCGGGTCTGCGGCATGGGGCCGTCGACGGCGTCGACCAGCAGCAGTACCGAGTCCACCATCGACATCACGCGCTCGACCTCGCCGCCGAAGTCGGCGTGTCCAGGGGTGTCGACGATGTTGATGTGGTAGTCCTGTCCCTCGGGGGAGTTCCAGCGGATCGCCGTGTTCTTCGCCAGGATGGTGATACCGCGTTCCTTCTCCTGGTCATTGGAGTCCATGATGCGCTCCTGACCCTCGGCCTTGCGGTCCAGAGTGCCAGACTGACTCAACAGCTTGTCGACCAGGGTGGTTTTGCCGTGGTCGACGTGAGCGATGATGGCGATGTTGCGAAGATTCTCGATCACGACGGGATCCTGCTGGAAAAAGTGGGGCAGCATTATAGGGCCTGGGCGATGACAACGACCAGCCTTGTTGGCGCCAATCTCGGCATCGATCCTCAAGATGCTGAACTATCAAGCACCTGCGAGGCGAAAAAAGTAGGCGAAATCGGCAGAAAGGACGATCTGACGCTCAGGCGCGCTGTACGACCATCTTGGCGCGACAGGCCTTGAGGCGAGTGGCGAGGTCCTCCACCGCGCTCAGGTCCAGCGACGGGTCGAAGCCTCCCAGTCGATCGAACCAGGTGCGTTCGACGCCCAGGGCTCGGGTCGGAGTCCGTCGCAGCAGGCTGAACAGCGACAGCGGACAGGGACGAGCGGGACGCACCACCGGGCGAGAATCATCGCAGGCGGCTGCCATCATTCGCTCGACCCAGTGGGTGTCCAGTGGGCCGAGGCAGAAGCCGAGCATGTGTCCATTGCTGTGGGAGGCGGCCAGGTTGG
>DJIP01000062.1 GCA_002433675.1 Halomonas halophila | reverse complement strand
GTGGCGAAAGGGTCAGCTTCGAGGTGTCGCTCGAGATTACCAACGAAGGCCTGCGCTACATGCTGGTGACCTATACCCCGCACTTCGGCGACAGCGGCGCGATCCTCGGTTTCTTCGCGCTTTACCAGGACATCACCGAACGCCGCCGTGCCGAAGTCGCTCTCAAGGAAACCAACGAAACCCTTGAAGAAAGGGTACGCTCGCGCACCCTGGCCTTGTCCGAAGCCAACGCCGCGCTGCGCCAGGAGAACCGGGTGCGTGCCGAGGCCGAGCAGGCGCTGCGACAAGCCAAGCAGGTGGCCGAAGACGCCAACGCCTCGAAGACGCGCTTTCTGGCGGCGGCCAGCCATGACCTGCTGCAGCCGCTCAATGCGGCGCGGCTGTTTACCTCGGCACTGTCCCAGGACATGGGCGCCGAGGACATGAAGCGCACCATCGGTCATATCGACAGCTCGCTGCAGTCCGCCGAAGAGCTACTCGGCACCCTGCTGGATATCTCCAAGCTGGACGCCGGCGCGCTGACTCCCAGGCGCAATCATTTTGCGCTGACCGACATCCTGCGACCGCTGCAGGCCCAGTTCGCAGTGATGGCCGAAGACCGCGGCCTGGATCTCAAGGTGGTGGGATCGGGTCTGTGGGTGGACAGCGACAGCCAGATGCTGCGCCGGATCATTCAGAACTTTCTGTCCAACGCCATTCGCTATACACAGGAGGGGCGGGTGCTGCTGGGTATTCGCCGGCGCGGTGAACGCCTGCTGATCGAGGTATGGGACAGCGGCCCCGGCATCCCCGAGGCCAAGCAGGCCGAAATCTTTCAGGAGTTTCGTCGCCTGGACCAGGCCTCGCGCCACAAGGAAAGCGAAAAGGGGCTGGGACTCGGCCTGTCCATCGCCGATCGCATGAGCCGGGTGCTCGACCACCCCATCCGGGTGCGCTCCTGGGTCGGCGTGGGCACGGTGTTTTCGGTCAGCGTGCCCCGGGTCGAGGCCAAGGCCCCGGCCGAGGACGCGGACGCCCGGCCCGCGCGCAAGGTCGCCAGCAAGCTCGACGGCAAGCGCATCCTGTGCATCGACAACGAGTCACTGATCCTTGAGGGCATGAAGGCGATGCTGTCGGGCTGGGGCTGCGAGGTGTTCACCGCCACCTCCATCGGTGGCGCCAAGTCGGTGCTGCGCCATCTGGATGACGACCCCGACGCCATCCTCGCCGACTATCACCTGGACAACGAGGTCACCGGCCTGATGGCGCTGGACGCCCTCGGCGAGCGCCTGACCGGCGCCGTTCCCGGCATCGTGATCACCGCCGACCGCACCGAGGAGGTGGCCGAAGAGGTCCGCCGCGGCGGCTACCAGTTGCTGCTCAAGCCGGTGCGCCCGGCCGCGCTGCGGGCACTGCTGACGCGCACCCTGCAGGCCAGCCAGGCACCGCAGTAGCCGGCGCGAGCCGTGCTGGCGTAAGTCCTGCTGGCGAGCGACCCACCGGTGGCGATGGCGCCTGTGGGGTCCTTCAGGTACCGCAGAAGGTCCGAAGCACCCGCTCGTCGCGACCGGGAGGGGCCAGCAGGCTGGCATCGTCCGGAGTCTGGTAGGGCTGGGTCAGCGCGGCAAGCAACGTTTCGAAAACGCTCAGGTCATCGTCATCGGTGGCGGCGCGAATGGCCCTCTCCACCTGATGGTTGCGCGGTATCACCTGGGGGTTGGCGGACGCCAGGCGCGCGCCGACAACCTCGTCGGAGACACCCTCTCGGGCCAGGCGCTCTCGCCAGCGCGGCAACCAGGCCTCGAGCCTGCCACTGCGCTCAAAACCTTGCACAAGCGCTGCCTCATCACCGGCGAGCGCCCGGGACAGATGGGCAAAGCTCAGGGTGAAGTCGGCACTGCCCTCTTCCATGGCCTTGAGGAAGTCCTCGCCCAGGGCCAGGTCCTCGTCTGCCAACGGCCCCCCCTCGCCGTCAGTCGAGCGGCTTTCCGGGTCGCTTTCCGAACCACTGCCCTCGAGCCCCAGCTTGGCACGCAGCACCGCCGTCCAGGCGGCGTCATGGCACTCGGCGAAGGCCTCGATGGCCTCGGTGGCCAGCGCCACCGCTCGCTCCTGATCGTCGCTGATCAACGGCAGCAGCGTCTCGGCCAGGCGCGCCAGGTTCCACTGGGCGATGGCCGGCTGGTTGTCCCAGGCGTAGCGCCCGCGCTCGTCGATGGAGCTGAACACCCTGTGCGGGTGAAAGGCGTCCATGAAGGCGCAGGGACCATAGTCGATGGTCTCCCCCGAGATCGCGCAGTTGTCGGTGTTCATTACCCCATGAATAAAACCGAGTCCCTTCCACTGGGCGACCAGGCTGGCCTGGCGCTCGACCACCGCCTCGAGCAGCGCCAGCGCCCGCTCGGCCTCGGGCAAGTCGGCCAGCTCGGGGTAGTGACGCTCGATACAGAAGTCCACCAGCAGCGACAGCGCCTCGCTGTCACGGCGGGCGGCGAAGTACTGAAAGGTGCCGACCCGCACATGGCTCGAGGCTACCCGGGTCAGTACCGCCCCGGGCTCCACCATCTGGCGCACCACCTGCTCGCCGCTGGCCACCGCCGCCAGCGCCCGGGTGGTGGGCACCCCCAGGGCGGCCATGGCTTCTGACACCAGATACTCGCGCAGCACCGGGCCAATCGGCGCGCGTCCGTCGCCGCCGCGGGAAAAGGGCGTGCGCCCGGCACCCTTGAGCTGGACCTCGCGCAGGCCGCCGTCACGATGGGCAAGCTCGCCCAGCAGGATTGCCCGACCATCGCCGAGCTGTGGCACGAAGTTGCCGAACTGATGCCCGGCGTAGGCCGCGGCGATCGGCGTCGCCCCGTCGGGCACGGCGTTGCCGCCCAGCACCTCGGCGGCACGGGTCGCGTCGAAGGCGTCAAGGTCGAAGCCCAGCGCCTCGGCCAAGGGACGATTGAAGGCCAGCAGACGCGGCGCCGCCACAGGGGTCGGCGCCATCTCGGCGCGCATGCGATCGGGCAGGGACGCATAGCGCCCGGAAAAGGCAGGAAACATGGGCTGCTACCTCAGGCTGGCAAGTGGAGATGCCGACTACCCTCGGCCCTGCCTGTGGGGGTCGTCAAGCGACATTGCTTGCCAACGCCACCATCCCGGTGCGGCAGAGCCCGACTAGTTCGACACAGTGGCACGCAACTCGCCCCCTCCCGCCTCCAGCTTGCGCACGCTGGAGACAAAATCGCTGAAGCGCTCGCCCTGGATCAGCACGTGGTCACGCAGGATGCGCTCGGCGCGCTCGGCGTCACCGGCTTCGATGGCCTGGAGCACCTCACGATGTTCATCGAGCGAGCTCTGCATGCGCGAACGTACCTGCAATTGCAGGCGTCGATAGGGCTTGAGCCGCTGCTTGAGGGTCTGGGCCTCTTCGGCCAGAAAGGCGTTGTGGCTGGCCTGATAGATGACGCTGTGGAAGGCTTCGTTCTCGTAATAGTAGTCATCGCTATCGCCGGTCTCGCCGGCGCGGCGACATCCTTCGAAGGCGTCGCGCAGGGCCTTGAGTTCATCGGCGGAGATTCGCCGCGCCGCCAGTCGGCCGCACATGCCTTCGAGTTCGGCCATTACCTCGAACATCTCGATCAGGCGCTCGAGCCCTAGCCTTGCGACAAAGGTGCCCTTCTTGGGGTAGACCGTCACCAGACCGCTGGCCACCAGCTGCTGGATGGCCTCGCGCACCGGGGTGCGCGATACCTGATAGGTCCTGCACAGCTCCTCGGGGTCCAGTCGCTCACCCGGTGTGCGCCGACCATTGATGATGTCGTCCTCTAGCGAATCCCGCAGACGCTGGGCGTTGGAGGGCTTTTTGCTCATATGGCTGTCCCCTGGCTGTCCCTTGGCTGAACTCGAATCGTTGCAGCATATCCTGCCTCTGCGCGGCTGCCCCCTAGGCGCCCTCACTCCACCATGGTCTAAGCCCCACGAATTGACAGCGATATACATGCTGGCTATTGATGTATACATCATAGCAGATAAAAAATGTTTGACCTCCACCCCCCGCGCCGACCTCGGCGCGTTTATCCACCCACCACGACACTGACCATCACGCTCACTACAACGACCATCACGCTCACTATAACGATCATCACAACAACAACGCCTCGAGGAGTCACCATGAAACGCCAAGCTCTCACTCTCGCCGTCGCCGCCATCGCCGCCGCCAGCACATCCATCGCCAGCGCCGAGACCACCCTGCGCGTGTCCCACCAGTTTCCCGGTGGCCAGGGCGACGTACGCGACGAAATGGTTCAGTTGATGGCCAAGGAGGTCGAGGCCGCCGGCGTCGACCTGGCCCTGCAGGTCTATCCCGGCCAGTCGCTGTTCAAGGCCAAGGAGCAGTGGGGCGCGCTGGTACGCGGCCGCCTGGACATGACCTCGCTGCCGCTGGACTACGCCAGCGGTCGCCATCCCGAATTCTCGGCCACTCTGATGCCGGGTCTGGTGCGTAATCACGAGCGCGCCCAGCGCCTCAACGACTCCGAATTCATGGACATGATCAAGCAGGTGATCGAGGACGCCGGCGCTCGCGTGCTGGCCGACGCCTGGCTGGCCGGCGGTTTTGCCTCCAACCAGCAGTGCATCACCTCGCCCGACACCGTGCAGGGCCAGACCATGCGCGCGGCTGGCCCGGCCTTCGACGAGATGCTGGCCACCGCCGGCGCCTCCATCGCCTCGATGCCCTCGTCGGAGATCTACACCGCCATGCAGACCGGCGTGCTCGACGGCGCCAACACCTCGTCGGGTTCCTTCGTCTCCTATCGCATCTACGAGCAGGTCAACTGCCTGACGGCGCCGGGCGAGAACGCCCTGTGGTTCATGTACGAACCGATCCTGATCTCCGAGCAGAGCTGGAACGGGCTCAACGAAGAGCAGCAGCAGGCACTGATGGACGCCGGCGAGAAGGCCGAGGCGTACTTCGCCGAACAGGCCGCCCAGCTCGACCAGACCATGGTGGAGGTGTTCGAGGAAAACGGCGTCGAGGTGGTCCAGATGTCCCAGGAGGACTACGACGCCTGGCTCGAGGTGGCAAAAGAGAGCGCCTACAAGAGCTTCGCCGAGAACGTCGACAACGGCCAGGCACTGATCGACGCCGCCCTGGCGGTGGAATAGACCGAGGTGGGCGCGGCCGCTGGCCGCGCCTCGTCGCTCGTCGTTGTCGTGTCACCTCGGAGGCTCCATGTCACACACACCGTCCCACTCTCCCCCACACGTCTCTGCTCCCGCAGCCCACGGTTCCCGGCGACACGCATCCGGCCCGGTGGGCGCTTTCTGTCGGCTGATGGACCGGCTATCCATCGCTATGGCGGTAGTCGCCGGTGCCGCCCTCTTTGCTGGCGTGCTGGCGGTCTGCCACATGATCTTCGTGCGCTACCTGCTCGGTGAAAGCACCACCTGGCAGACCGAATTCGCGATCTTCTCGATCACCGGTGCCATGCTGCTGGGCGCTCCCTATGTGCTGCTGACCGGCGGCCAGGTGGCGGTCACGGTGCTGCCCGATGCGCTCAAGGGCGGCATCAAGTGCGCCATGAACCTGATCGCCTCGCTGTGCGGCCTGGCCTTCTGCATTGCCCTGGCGTACGGCTCCTGGCTCTACCTGCTCGAGGCCTACCACGGCGGCTGGACCACCGGCACGGTGTGGAATCCGCCGCTGTGGCCGGCGCTGGTGCCGCTGGCGCTGGGCTCTACCCTGCTGGCGCTGCAGTACCTGGCGGAAATTCTGGGAGGAGCACGCTGATGGATCCGGTTACCAGTGGCATCCTTATCGTTACCGCCCTGTTCGTGCTGATGGCCATCGGCACGCCCATCGCCTTCGCCCTCGGCGGCGTATCCCTCGCCGCCCTGGTGATGGACCGGGGCGTCAGCGAACTGACCTACTTCGGCGAGACCTTCTTCGGCAGCCTGGCGTCGTTCGGCTTCGTCGCCATCCCGATGTTCATCCTGATGGGCGCTGCCGTGGCCTCCTCGCCCACCGGTCGTGACCTCTACCGTTCGCTGGACCTGTGGCTCGGCAAGGTGCCGGGGGGACTGGCCATTTCCAATATCGGCGCCTGCTCGATCTTCGCCGCCCTGTCCGGCTCGTCGCCTGCCACCAGCGCCGCCATCGGCAAGCTGGGTATCCCCGAGATGCGCAAGCGCGGCTATCCCGA
>DJIP01000006.1:7423-10119 GCA_002433675.1 Halomonas halophila | reverse complement strand
CTTGCCCGTCACTTTGTCGCCGACGACCCGCCGAGCGAGCTGGTATCGGCCTTGGCCTCCACCTTCCAGCGCGAGAACGGTCGCCTGTCGGCGCTGTTTCGCACCCTGTTCAGCCACCCCCAGGCGTGGCAGCCGCAAGCGCTCAAGTTTCGCCGTCCGCAGGAATATCTGGTCGCGCTCTATCGCGCCCTGGGCAAGGCACCCTCGCCCGATGGCAGTGACTGGGGCCAACAGCTTCGCCTGCTGGGCCAGCCACCTTTTCTCGCCGGCGCCCCGGCCGGATGGAGCGATGAGGCCAATGACTGGATTGGTGCCGACGCCTTGAACAAGCGACTGCTGGTGGCCCAGCGCCACGCCGGTGACGCCAGCGGCGAACCCATGGAGCTGGCCCAGCAGAGCCTGGGCCCACGCCTGCGTGAAACCACCGCCGTGGCGCTCAGTCAGGCGCCCCGCACCCAGGGCCTTGCCATGGTGCTGGCAAGCCCCGAGTTTCAGTGGCGCTGAGCGCCGCCGCGACACCACCCAACGGAATCCGCCATGTTCAACCGACGCGAGTTTCTCAAGGCCCTGAGTGCAGGCACCAGCCTGCTGCTGTGGCCCTCGCTGGCTTCAGCCGACTCCCCGCTCGGCAAGCGCCGCCTGGTCGTCGTGCTGCTGCGCGGTGCCCTCGATGGCCTCGCCGCCGTCCCCTGCGATAGCGACCCCGCCTACCAGCGCCTGCGCGGCAGCCTGGCATCGCAGGAAGGAGCCGTTGCACCACGGCTGGACGGGACCTTTTCGCTGCATCCGTCACTGGCCTTCTGCCATCGTCTCTACCAGGCCGGCGACTTCGCCGTGGTTCACGCCTGCGGACTGCCCTATCAGGGACGCTCGCACTTCGACGCCCAGGAGTGCCTGGAAAACGGCACCGCCACCCCCACAGGAAGCCGCACCGGCTGGCTGAACCGAGCGGTGGGCAGCCTCGGCGACACCCAGGGGCTGGGCCTCACCACCTCGCGCCCGCTGTTGATCCGTGGGCCGGCCCCTTTCGCCACCTGGTCACCGTCGACGCGTGGCACCACCCAGCCATCACTGGCCCAGCGGGTCGCAGCGCTCTATCGACAGGATGCCCGACTAGGCCCGGTGTTCGAACGCGCCCTGGCGATGCAACAGATGGCCCCCACTGGGGTCGACAGCGGAGGCCGACTGGAGGATACCCTGGCGGCGGCAGCACAGTTCCTGTCCGCCGCAGATGGCCCCCAGATTGCCATGGTGGAGGACGACGGCTGGGACACCCACGCTCGCCAGAACGCGGTGCTGTCACGCAAGCTCGAACAGCTGGATGCGGGGATGGCAGCGCTGCACGGCAAGCTCGGAGAGCGCTGGCAGCACACCGCCGTGGTGGTCATCACCGAGTTTGGCCGCACGGTGGCCGTCAACGGCACCGGCGGCACCGATCATGGCACCGCCAGCTGCATCCTGCTGGCCGGTGGCGCCATCCGAGGGGGGCGCGTCCACGGCCAGTGGCCGGGGCTCGCCCGGTTGCGTGACGACCGTGATCTGATCGCCGCCCAGGACACCCGCGCCGTCCTCAAGGGGGTGCTGCGTGACCACCTTGGCCTCGAGCTTGCCCCCCTGGCCGAGCAGGTCTTTCCCGACAGCAGGCAGGTGGCCCCCTTGGAAGGCTTGATCGTCTAAGCGAGCGCCCTGAGCTGACTGACTGAACCAGCGTCAATAGCCTGGTTTTACCAGGGCGGGAAGGGGTCATCCGAGTCGGCCCAGGCGTCCATGCCGAGGGCCATCTCCGACTCGCTCAGCAGGCACTCATCCAGGGCCTGGCGAATGCGCTGCTCCGACAGGTTCTGGCCGATGAACACCAGTTCCTGGCGCATGTCACCGAAAGGCTCCTGCCATTTGGCCAGAATCGCCTCGCGATACTCCGGGTCCTCGGGCCACTGCTCCTCGGGTACCGCCCGCCAGAAGCGACCCGCCAGGCCATGGTGAGCGATGCCTCCCGCCTGACTCCACTGGCCGGCGAACTGCGGACGGCTGGCAAGCCAGAAGAACCCCTTGGAGCGCAGCAAGGTGCCACCGAACCAGTCGCCATGCAGCAGCTCATGAAACCTGCGCGGGTGGAAGGGACGGCGAGCCTCATAGGCAAAACTCGAGATACCGTACTCCTCGGTTTCCGGCACATGCTCACCGCGCAACTCCTTGAGCCAACCCGGCGCCCGCTGGGCCCGCTCGAAGCTGAAGCGTCCGGTATCCAGCACCCGCGACAACGCCACCTCGCCCCGGACCATAGGAACGATGTCGGCCTCGGGATTGAGGGCGCGCAACACCGCCTCGACCTCCGCCAGTTGCTGCGCCGAGATCAGGTCGCACTTGCTGATTGCCAGCACATCGCAGAACTCGATCTGGTCCACCAGCAGGTCGGCGACATTACGCTCATCGTCCTCGCCCAGCGACTCCCCCGCCTCCTGAAGGGATCGGGCTTCAGCGTACTGGCTCATAAAGTTGGCGCCATCGACCACGGTGACCAGGGTATCGAGTCTGGCGATCTCGGACAGGCACTGGCCGTCCTCACCGGCGAAGGTAAAGGTCTCCGCCACCGGCAAGGGTTCAGAGATGCCGGTGGACTCGATCACCAGGCTGTCGAAGCGGCCCTCCTCGGCCAGCCTGCGCACCTCGATCAGCAGGTCCTCGCGCAGGGTGCA
>DJIP01000006.1:536-7235 GCA_002433675.1 Halomonas halophila | reverse complement strand
AGGTAAAGGTCTCCGCCACCGGCAAGGGTTCAGAGATGCCGGTGGACTCGATCACCAGGCTGTCGAAGCGGCCCTCCTCGGCCAGCCTGCGCACCTCGATCAGCAGGTCCTCGCGCAGGGTGCAGCAGATGCAGCCGTTGCTCATCTCCACCAGGCGCTCTTCGGCGCGGTTCAGCGTGACCTCGCCCGACGGCTCGCCTGATGACGCCGCCGGCCCACCACGCACCAGGGCGGCGTCGATATTGACCTCGCTCATGTCATTGACGATGACCGCCACCCGACGGCCCTGGCGATTGACCAGAAGATGATTCAGCAGGGTGGTCTTGCCGGCCCCCAGAAAGCCTGACAGCACCGTGACCGGCAACCTGGCATCACTCATGAATATCTTCTCCCCATATGACCTCACGCAGGAAAGCCCCTCGCCGCACGAGGTGCTTTCCACGCCCTAAATGTTACGTTATAACATTGTAAACACTTCCCATGGAGACGCCAAGATGTCGCTGCCCAGTTCATTGCCCTCCTGCGTCGTCGATGCCCCCCCGGCCACTTCTTTCGAGACACAGCCTAGTGCCCACTGGGCCCTCGGCAACGACGTCTCGATCCTGCCGCGCATCTTCGAGCACGACATTTCCATCACGGTGATGCAGCGCACGCTGTCCCCCAGCCTGGAACACAGCATCCAGGCACAGTGCGAGACAGAGCGTCGCTGGAGCTTTCAGTGGCTGGGGGTTCCCGACGATGCCATGAAGCGCGAACTCAGGCGCAGCATGCCCGTCCAGGAACAGGCTGGCCCGCTGGTGGATGACGTCTTGCTGGTGACCCAGGCCATGGCGATGCTGTTCGACACCGACACCCTGGGGGTAAGGCTACGCCTGCTGGACAGCGCCATGTGTCCACGCTTTCACTGCGACAAGTTGCCGGTGCGACTGGTCACCAGCTATCGGGGGCCGGGCAGCGAATGGCTGCCCGAGTCTGCGGTCAATCGCGCCGGGCTAGGCGCGCCCTCGCCGAACAAGCCGGAGACGCTTCGCCAGCCCCACGCCATCGAGCGACTGGCCAGCGGCGACCTGGCACTGTTGAAAGGGGACGGCTGGAGCGGCAACGAGGGCCGCGGTCTGGTACACCGCAGCCCGGCGCAGCAGGCAGGGGAGACGCGCCTTTTGTTGACCATCGATCCGAGCTGAGTCGGGCGCCCGCCGGCGCACGCAACGCGTGATCAGTGGATCTTGAGGCGTGGCCCGACCGAGCGGCCAAGGACGTCGCTCAGCGCCTCGGCGGTACCCTTGAGCGGCCCCAGCAGGATGAACTGGTGCTGGCGCTGCAGCCCCTGATAGGCCGCCCGCGCGAGTCGCCCGCGCAACTGGACGTCGTCGGCGAACCAGCCTTTCACTTCGCCGACACTACCGGCCTCACCCAGCGACAGCAGGGTGCCCTTGTCCTCGTAGACGAAGGGCGCGGGCGTTTCCCCCGCGAGAAAACGCGGCAACTCCTTGGCCAGGTGTTCTGCCTGCTCGCTGGCCGCCTGGGCGGTGGGCGGTGCGGGCTCGTCGTCGATAACCGAGCAGTCACCCAGCGCAAAGACGTGATCGCTGTCGACACTCTGCAGGGTCGGCCTCACCCGCCACTGGCGCTTCTTGCTGGTCGCCAGCGTGTCGATCGAGTCGGCCACCGGCGGGCCCACGCGGCCGGCCGCCCAGATGGTCAGGTCCGCCTGAAACTCGTCGCCACCGTCGGTGGTCAGACGGTCGCGATCGACGCGGCTGACCTGCTGTTCGGTGTGAATGTCGATGCCGACATTTAAAAGGCGCTTGCGAATGGATTGGCGCACCTCATCCTCCATGCCTGGCATGAAGGTATCGGTCGCCTCCAGCAGGGTCACCTTGACCCTGGGCTGGCACTCTCTTGGTGCCACACTCGAGGCCCGCGCCTCGGTGGCCAGCAACCCCGCCAGTTCTACCCCGGTGGCCCCTGAACCGACGATAGCGATATGGAAGGGATCGCTGCTCTGCTTGGCGCGATGCGCCAGCAGCCCCGTCGAGAAGCGCTCGAACAGTCGCTCGGCGTCGGCCTCGCTGTCGAGCATCAAGGCATGCTCGAGCACGCCCTCCACGCCCATGTCCGGGGTCACCCCGCCAATCGCCAGCACCACCGCCTGGTAGCCGATGCGGCGACCGGGCACCCTCACCCGACCGTCGTCTTCGCGCCACTCGGCCAGGGTCAGCGTACGCGCCTCGGGATCGATGTCCGCGAGTTCACCGCGCTCGAAACCGAACCCCCAGTGCTCGGCGAGTCCGGCGTAGTCCAGCTCGTCGACCTCACCACGCCGAAAACCGGCGGCGAGCTCGTGCAACCGCGGTTTCCACACATGGGTGGCGCTACGGTCGATCAGCAATACGTCCTTGTGGCCTGCCTTGGCCAGCCGGATGGCAAGCTCAAGGCCGCCGGCACCACCACCTACGATCACCACGCCTTCACTGCGAACGTTCATGGGACCTCCTGTCATCGCCCCTGCGGGGGATCCACAGGGACGTCCGGTGTCGATTCTTCCCCACCCTACCACTCCGAGTCCGGCTTGAGGACATGCTCGTTGCAGCGTAGTTTGGGGAGGGTGGAAACGGAACTTCTTCAGGAGATTGCCCCTATGCACACCCCTGAGAACCACCTGATGACAGACCATGCCTATCTCGGCGGGCACTGGGTCGAGGCCAGCGACGGCAAGACCCAAGAGGTCGAAGACCCGGCCACCGAAGCGTCCATCGGCAAGGTGCCCCAGCTGACCGAGGACCAGTTGGGCGAAGCCATCGACGCCGCCAGCCAGGCCTTCGAGCGCTGGCGTGACACCCCCGCCCTGGAGCGCGCCGACGCACTGATGGCCTGGTACCAGGCGATGCAGGACAATGCCGAGGCGCTGGCCCGCCTGATGACCCTGGAGCAGGGCAAGCCCCTGGCCGAGGCCCGCGGCGAGGTCGAATACGCCGCCAGCTTCCTGCGCTGGTTTGCCGGCCAGGCGCGACGCATTGCCGGTGATACCCTGGCCTCGGATGACCCCGACATCTCGCTTGGCACGCTACGCCAGCCGGTCGGCGTGGTGGCCATCATTACCCCCTGGAACTTCCCGCTGGCGATGATTACCCGCAAGGTCGGGGCCGCACTGGCCGCGGGTTGCACCACCCTGGTCAATCCGGCAAGCCAGACCCCTTTCTGTGCGCTTGCCCTGGCCAGACTGGCCGAACAGGCCGGGCTCAACCGGGGCGAGTTCAACGTCCTCACCTGCCCCGGCAAGCGCTTTTCCGAAAAGGTCTGTGGCGACGATCGCGTTCGCGCGCTGTCGTTCACCGGCTCCACCGAGGTCGGCCGGACGCTGTTGGCTCAGGCCGCCGACACGGTCAAGCGCAGCGCCATGGAGCTGGGTGGCAATGCCCCATTTATCGTCTGCGAGGACGCCGACCTGGACGCCGCCGTGGAAGGCGCTATCGCCGCCCGCTTCCAGACCAGCGGCCAGGACTGCGTGGCGGCCAACCGCCTGTTCGTCCACCGTTCTCTCTACGACACCTTCATCGAGCGCTTCACCCAACGCATGAATGACATGCCGGTGGGCAACGGCTTCGATGAGGACAGCAAGATCGGCCCGCTGATCAACCGCGACGCGGTGGCCAAGGCCAGCGAACTGGTCGAGGACGCCAGATCCCGGGGCGCACGCGTGCTCGGTCGCGACCAGGACCAGGCCCCGGGGCCACGCTTCTTCATGCCGACCCTGGTGGCCGACTTCTCCGATGATATGCGCATCGCCAGTGAAGAATCCTTCGCGCCCCTCGCCCCGGTGCGTGCCTTCGACAGCGACGACGAGGCCATCGCCGCTGCCAACGACACGGTCTACGGCCTGGCGGCCTACGTCTATGCCAAGGACCAGCAGCGCATCCGTCGCTACCAGCAACGCCTGGAAGTCGGCATGGTCGGTACCAACACCATGGATATCACCGGACCCCAGGTCCCCTTTGGTGGCGTCAAGCAGTCTGGCCTTGGTCGTGAAGGCGGCCTCGAGGGCATGGAGGAATATCTCGAGACCAAGTACCTGTGCACCGCCCATGGCTAGCGTGTACACACCCTGAATCCCCCGGGAGAAGCGCAGCCTTCTCCCGAGGGAGCGCCCATCCATCCCACGCTGTCTCTGGTCCTCCCGTGCACTCCCGAACGAGGCAGCCAGTCACCACCCTGTCCTGCCTTGTGCCCTGGCTGTCAGACGCTCAAGGCGACGCCGGAAACTCATGACTCTGTCACAAACCTAAGAAAAGCTGGATTTTCAGGAGATTGCCTCACCTCCTATACGAGGCAGAGGGTAAAGTAAAAGCCACACTCGACCGACTCTGGCACTTTACGCTCAAGGATCTCATCTGAATGGACCACTCGCTTGCGTCCTACAACCCGGCACTGGTCGCCCTGAGCCTTGGCATCGCCGCCATCGCCTCGCTCACCGCCCTGGATCTCGCCGGTCGCGTCAGATCGAGCCACGGCCTTGCCCGTCAGCTGTGGCTTGCCGGCGGCGCCTTCGCCATGGGCACAGGCATCTGGTCGATGCACTTCGTCGGCATGCTGGCCATGGACCCCGACTCGCACTTCGCCTACGGCATTCCCCTCACCCTGACATCCCTGCTGGCAAGCGTTCTCTCTTCGGCGCTGGCCCTCGCCACGGTCCAGTCCGGACGCCTCACCAGACCACGTCTGGCCGTCGGCGCGCTGATCATGGGTAGCGGCGTCTGCCTGATGCACTACATCGGTATGGAGGCCATGCTGTCGGTAGACAGCCTGCGCTACCGACCGGATCTGTTTGCCCTGTCCGTGGTCATCGCCGTGCTGGCCTCGGCGGTCGCCCTCAGCCTGGCCTTTCGACTCAACCCGGTGGGGGGACGCTCCCCGCTGTGGCAACGTGGCCTGGCCTCGCTGGTCATGGCCGCAGGCATTTCGGGCATGCACTACACCGGCATGGCCGCCACCAGCTACCGCACCCTGAGCTACTCGGCCTCGGCCCCGGGCATCGGCACCGACCGGCTGGCCATCGTGGTGGCGCTGGTCGCCACCTGCATCATGCTGGCAGCGTTGATGATGTCGATCTACGACGCCCACCTTTCCTCGCGCAATGCTCAGCTGGCACGTTCGCTTCAACGGGCCAATCAGGAACTCAAGGATCTGGTCCATCACGATGTCCTGACCCAACTGCCCAACCGGCTGAAGCTCGAGGAGCACCTCGATGAACTGCTTGAGGACAACGTCGATACCTTCGCGGTGTTCTTCGTCGACCTGGACCGCTTCAAGCAGGTCAATGACGGCCTCGGCCACCATGTGGGTGACGAGCTGATCAAGGGCGCGGCCCGACGCCTGCAGATGGCGGTGCGCGACAGCGATCTGGTCGCCCGGGTGGGCGGCGACGAGTTCATGGTGGTCACCCATCAGGTTGCCAGGCGCGGCGACGCCGAAGCGCTGGCCCAGCGCATCGTCAGTTCGCTGGACAAGCCCTTCCAGATCGGCAACAGCATGGTCAAGGTCTCCACCAGCCTGGGCATCAGCCTTTACCCCGACCACGGGCGCAGCAAGCACGCCCTGATGGTCCACGCCGATGCCGCCATGTATCGCGCCAAGCAGCAGGGACGCAACAACTTCCAATTCTTCGCATCGGACATGACCTCCGAGGCAGACCGCCGCAGTACCCTAGAGCGACGCCTGACCCAGGCCATCGAGGAGGATCGCCTTAGCCTGGCCTACCAGCCGAAGATCCGCGTCGACAGCGGCGAGGTCTCTGGCGTCGAGGCACTGCTGCGGTGGCACGATGAGGAACTCGGCCGGGTCACGCCCGACGAGATCATTCCCGTCGCCGAAGACTGTGGTTTGATCCTTCCGCTGGGCGCATGGGTGCTACACACCGCTTGCCGGTTCTCGAGCGAGTGGCTAAAGGAGTCCGGCGAGCCATTGCCGGTGGCGGTCAACATCTCCGCCATTCAGCTCAATCATCGCGGCTTCGTGGCCACCATCAAGGCGGCGCTTGCCGAATCGGGTCTTCCTCCCCACCTGCTGGAACTCGAACTGACCGAGAGCACCCTGGTGCAGAACCCTGATCGCGCCCTGGAGGTACTGAGCACCCTGCGCGAAATGGGAGTGCTGATGTCCATCGACGATTTCGGCACCGGCTATTCCAACTTGACCCAGTTGAAGAATTTGCCCGTGGACCGTCTGAAGATCGACCGCACTTTCATGCAAGGCGTGGTCGATTGCGAACAGGACGCGGCCATCGTCCAGGCGGTGATATCACTGGCCCGGAGCCTGGGGCTTCATATCATCGCAGAAGGTGTCGAGCGCCCTGAGCAACTGGCCTTTATCCGACAATTGAAGGGCCATGAGTACCAAGGCTACCTGTTCAGTAAACCCATCCCGGGTGAAGAGCTCAAGGCACTGTTGGCCAACGGTCACCTCGTGGCAGAGGCCACAGAGGACGCCCGCCACGTCCCCCTGGATACGCCGGTGCGCAAGGCGCGTCCACCTGAGCTTGAGCCTGGAGGCAGACCTTCCCACCCCACTGGCATCGCCTGAGCGATCGTCCGATACCGTCGATACAGTCTGCTTGACCTTGCCGGTCAGGCAGCGTCACCCTTCAGCCACCACAACAACACTCCGCAGCGCAGAGATCGCCGCCATGTCCAATGCCTTTCG
>DJIP01000006.1:0-149 GCA_002433675.1 Halomonas halophila | reverse complement strand
GTCGCCGACAAGGACCGGGAGGCCTTCGCCGAACTGTACGAGGCCAGCGTGGCGAAACTCTTCGGCACGGTGCTACGTATCTTGAAGCAGCAGGCCTGGGCCAACGATGTCATCCAGGAGGTCTACGTGACCATCTGGCAGAAGGCCGG
>DJIP01000312.1 GCA_002433675.1 Halomonas halophila | reverse complement strand
CCGCCCATGATGCAGATTGTCTACTGAACCCCATTCATTCGACCGGAGCGGAATTGTCATGAAGGTGATCGTACACACCGACCAGGCCGACCAGTGGCAGCAGGCGCTAAGCGAGCGGCTGCCCGATGCCACCATCTGGAAGAGCCAGGAGGCCGACCGCGAACAGCGCGCCCAGGCGGACTTCCTGGCGGCCTGGAAGCCAGACGAGACGCTGTTGCGGGAGTGCACCGGACTCAAGGGCATCGTCAACCTGGGGGCCGGCGTCGACGCCCTGCTCGGCAACCCCGCCCTGCCCCGCGACGTCCCCATCGTCAAGTTGCGTGACGCCGGCATGGCCGAGCTGATCGCCGACTATGTGCGCTACGGGCTTTTCCACTTCCAGCGCGACTTCGACCGCTACGCTCGCCAGCAGCAGCAATGCGAGTGGCGCGAGCATGAGGTGATCGACAAGCCGGACTGGGAGGTGGGCGTGCTCGGTCTCGGCGCGATCGGCGCCAAGGTGGCCCGCGCCATCGCCGCCGATGGTTTCCCGGTACTCGGCTGGAGCCGTTCGCAGAAGGACATCGATGACATCGAATGTCTGAGCGGTGACGAGGGGCTCGACCAGCTGCTGTCCCGGGTGAAGACCCTGGTCCTGCTACTGCCCGACACCTCCTCGACCCGTCACATCATCAACGCCGAGACGCTGGGCAAGATGCGCGAGGGGGCCAGCCTGATCAACCCCGGTCGCGGCACCCTGATCGACGAGGATGCCCTGCTCGCAGCGCTGGGTGACAAGGACCAGCCCCAGGAAGGAAGCCTCCGGGGCGCACTGCTCGATGCCTTCCCGACAGAGCCGCTGCCGCAATCCAGCCCGCTGTGGCGCCACCCGCGGGTCATCGTCACCCCTCACATGGCGGGACCGACACCGTTGAGCGAGGCACTCGATCAGGTCGCCTCGAGCCTCGACGCCCTGAACAAGGGCGAGGACATCGAGACCGTCGACCCCGACGCAGGATACTGAACCAGGAGCCAGCGAGGGCCGGCAAGGGACGAGGCGGCGATCGCCTCGCATTCCAGACCCGGCCCCGGATCAAGCCCCAGACCGAATCCAAAAAAGGGCGCCTCCTAGGAGGCGCCCTTGTCGATACTGAAAGCTGCGCTGGTACTTCAGTGGATCAAGCGCCGTCGCCGATCTTGTCCTGAGTACGCAGTTCGAAATCGCTGGCGTCATGACGCTCGTGGAGCTGCTCTTCCGGCTCACCGAAGGTACGATTGACCATGCGTCCACGCTTCACTGCGGGGCGCGCATCGATGGCCTTGGCCCAGCGCTGGACGTGCTCATATTCATGCACGGACAGGAACTCCGCCGCGTCGTACAGCCGACCCAGCGCAAGCTGGCCGTACCAGGCGAAGGTCGCCATGTCGGCGATGCTGTACTCGTCACCGGCCAGGTACTCATGCTCGGCCAGATGACGGTCGAGCACGTCGAGCTGGCGCTTGGTCTCCATGGTGAAGCGGTTGATCGGATACTCGTACTTTTCCGGCGCGTAGGCGTAGAAGTGGCCGAAACCACCGCCCAGGTAGGGCGCCGAGCCCATCTGCCAGAACAGCCAGCTCATCGCCTCGGTACGCGCCTTATGCTCGGTCGGCAGGAAGGCGCCGAACTTCTCGGCCAGGTAGAGCAGGATCGAACCCGACTCGAAGACCCGGGTCGGCGGCGTGGTGGTGTGGTCCACCAGGGCCGGAATCTTGGAATTGGGGTTGATCTCGACGAAGCCGCTGGAGAACTGGTCGCCCTCGCCGATACGGATCAGCCAGGCGTCGTACTCGGCCTGATCATGGCCCAGCGCCAGCAACTCCTCGAGCAGGATGTTGACCTTGACCCCGTTGGGGGTGGCCAGGGAGTAGAGCTGCAGCGGGTGCTTGCCCACCGGCAACTCCTTGTCATGGGTCGCACCGGCGATGGGACGGTTGATGCTGGCGAAATGGCCACCACTCTCACCTTCCCACTTCCAGACTTTCGGCGGCTGATACTCGGCATCGTTGCTCATGATGTTCCTTCTCGTTGAGTGGGGCACCACCCGGCACCGCCGGGTTTCATTGAGGCACTAAAGATACACAAGCCTAGCGAAAAATAGCGTCGGACGGAGCGCGCTCGAGCGACCAGGCGTATTGCGCCTTGGCCGGACTGGCGTCTCCAGGACGGCTGAACCAGTCGAACGCCAGCCCTTACAGCTCCTGGCGAGTCGGGCGCAGGATCAGTTCGTTGACGTCGACATCCCCCGGCTGTTCTACCGCAAAGGCGATCGCCCGAGCTACTGCATCGGCGTCGATGGCCAGGGTATAGAGCTCGTTGACCCCCTCGGCGGTCTCATCATCGCTGATGGTCCGGGTCAATTCGGTGTCAATCGCGCCGGGAGAGATATTGGTCGCGCGAATCTCGCCATTGGATTCCTGACGCAGGCCTTCGGTCAGCGCCTTGACCGCGAACTTGGTCGCGCAATAGACCGAGGCGGCGGGGAACACCACATGACCAGCGACCGAGGACAGGTTGATCACGTGGCCTCGGTGCTGTTCACGCATGGTCGGCAGCACTGCAGCGATGCCATAGAGCACGCCCTTGATGTTGACGTCGACCATCTGCTCCCACTCGTCGACCTTGAGCTTGTCCAACGGCGACAGCGGCATCAGCCCGGCGTTGTTGACCAGCACGTCGATACCCCCGAATTCATCGCGGGCGAGCTTGGCCAGGGCCTCGACCTGCTCACGGCTGGTCACGTCGGTGACACGGTAGACGGCCTGACCACCATCGGCCTTGATGTCGTAGCACAGTGCCTTGAGGCGGTCCTCGCGACGCGCGCCCAGCACCAGCCGGGCGCCGCCCTTGGCCAGGCGCTTGGCGGTGGCCTCACCCAGTCCACTGCTGGCACCGGTGATGATCACGACCTTGTCCTTGATACCGTCGGTGTTCAGGTTGTTCACGTCCATGCGGTCCTCCTGTCGGGCCTCCAAGGCCCGTTGAAATGTTCCAGATCGATGACGTTGGCAAGACGGCGAACCGCTTGGCGGTCATCGAAAAAAAGGTGTCATCGCGCCAGCGAACTTCAAGCGCTAGCGATCTTCGAGAAACGGGTAGTCGGTATAGCCCTTTTCATCGCCGCCGTAGAAGGTGTCATAGTCCGGCTCATTGAGCTCTGCTCCGCGACGGAAGCGCTCCGGCAGGTCCGGATTGGCGATAAAGGGACGCCCGAAGGTCACCAGGTCGGTCTTGCCGGCGGCGATGCGCTCACGCGCTTCCTCCGCGGTGTAGGCGCCATTGGCGATATAGACACCGCTGAAGCGCTCACGGATGGCGCTGATGATCGATTCGGGGCGGCCATTCTCGTGGTTGCCCTGGAACGAATCCTCCACCACCTCGAGGTAGGCGATGCCGATCTCGTCGAGCGCCGCGGCGAAGGCCGGGAAGGTCTCCTCGGGCTTCTGGTCGTGGACATCATTGAAGCTGCCGGTCGGGCTGATGCGCACCCCGACACGGCCCTTGCCCCAGACGTCGACCACCGCACGTACTACTTCGAGAGGCAGCCGCAGGCGGTTTTCCAGGCTGCCACCGTAGGCATCGGTGCGCGCGTTGCTGTCGGACTTGATGAACTGATCAAGCAGGTAGCCGTTGGCGGCGTGCACCTCGACGCCGTCGAAGCCGGCTTCACGGGCGTTGATCGCCGCCTGGCGGTACTGCTCGACGATGCCTGGAAGCTCGTCGGTGTCGAGCGCACGCGGGGTGGGTACCTCGACCATGCCCGACTCGGCGCTGATGAAGGTCTTGGCGCCTTCCGGCTTGATCGCCGAGGGTGCCACCGGATCGGCGCCACCAGGCTGCAGCTCCGGATGCGAGATTCTTCCCACGTGCCATAGCTGAGCGTGCATCCGACCGCCGGCGTCATGCACGGCGTCGGTGACACGGCGCCAGCCAGCGATCTGCTCCTGGCTATGGATGCCCGGGGTAAAGGCGTACCCCTTGCCCTGGGGCGAGATCTGTGTGGCCTCGCTCAGGATCAGGCCCGCGCCGGCACGCTGACGGTAGTACTCGACGTTCATCGCCTGGGGTACATCACCCGGCTGGGCCGCGCGAGAGCGGGTCAGCGGCGACATCAGCACCCGGTTGGGCAGGGTGATGTCACCGAGGACCTGCGGGGTAAAGAGGGGATCTTGCTCGCTCATGGAAATCTCCTGTCGGGAAGCTGATGCCACGAGGCGCTGCGGCCTCAGCGAGGATGCACGGCTGAACGGCGGCTGGCGCTTCGTTGGCTCGTCGCCAGCGGTTGCCCAAGGTGTTCGACTAACGTTTTAGCGAACGTTCTGCCCTTACCGTACAATTCATGCATCACATATCAAGCAGTTTTGTACAAAAAATAGGGGCTTTTATAGACCAGTCTATTATTACTTAGGGCCAAGAAACCGGCAGGGGAATCGAGGACCCACCCTGCCACGCCTTCACCTTGACGCGTTAGCGCTTGATACAGGCCAGTAACGTATTCTCGAATTCGGTTAAAGGCTCACAGGTTCTGGCCATCTTGGAGCGCAGCAGCGCCCCCTGCCACCCCGCCAGGATAAAGGCTGCCATGGCCTGGGGCGTAATATCGTCACGCACGCTGCCGTCTGCCTGTCCTTCCTTGAGGCAGCTGGCAAAGTAGCCTTCCCAGCGCTTGAAGATGGCGTCCAAGGCATCTCGCAGGCAATCGCTCTGGGATGACATTTCCTGACCCAGGGTACCGATCAGGCAGCCCCGGGTATGGCCACACTCGGCCATCGCCTGGCGCACGTCCTCGAAATAGTGGCGAAGACGCACTACGGGGGCGTCGTGGGAATGCACCAGCAGCGCCTGGAAGCGTTCGTCGTAGTCTTCGGCAAACACCTCGACCACGGCGAGGCCGAAGGCCTCCTTGCTGGAGAAGTAGTGGTAGAAAGAACCCTTGGGCACGCCGGCAGCCTTGAGCACCGTATTGATGCCCGTCGCCGTGTAGCCGTGCTCGGCAAAGGTATTCATGCCGACCTGTATCAACAGGTCACGTGTGGGAGCCTTGGTTGTCATGCCCCGACACTAGACCAGTCGTCTAGTCGTCGTCAAGTGGCTTTCTACCTAGGACCCGTCTACCTAGGACCCTTCTACCTAGGCCCCTTCTACCAAGAACCTTTGCCTTGGAGCCCAGAGGCCTGGCCTCCAGGGGCCAGGCCTCCCATCTGGCGTGCCTACAGCAATTCGTTGAGCTGGCGCAGCCACTCCGGGTGCGCGGGCCAGGCCGGCGCGGTCACGAACTTGCCGCAGGTGATGGCGTCGGTCACTTCGATGTCGACGAATTCGCCACCCGCCAGGCGTACCTCGGGGGCGCAGGCCGGATAGGCAGAAATGCGATGACCGGACAGCGACACCGCCGCCGCCAGAAGCTGGGCACCGTGGCAGACCGCGGCCACCGGCTTCTCGCTGTCGACGAAGTGGCGCACCACTTCCAGCACGCG
>DJIP01000275.1 GCA_002433675.1 Halomonas halophila | reverse complement strand
TGCTGCGTATCCTGCGTGTGATCTCGCTGCTGCACCGCCTGCACCGCCTGGGACTGATCGACGTGCGTCGCTGGTATCTCTACTCGGTTGTCGCCAAGTACGCTGACATCCTGATGGAGGAACTCACCGATCGTATCGCCATCCGCCTGCTCGACAACGTCCAGGAGGAACTCACCAGCGGCGACGGCCTGGCCTCACCGGCCATCGAGAAGATCGTCACGCCGCGCAAGGAGGCCCTGGTGCGGGAAGTCAGCCAGCGCCTAGAGACCATGGTCGGCGACATCGCCTACCACAACCGTTTCGCGACACTGGCCTACGTGCGCGGCCTGGTCGCCCGAACCCTGGCCGAAACGCCAGAGCTTCAGCGACTCAAGCGTCTGCCCATGGGCTCCCAGCTCACCCAGGGGCTGGAGTCATCGATGTCCGACCTCGCCTGCCACCTGGTCGACGAAGCCCTGAACGGCCTCAAATCCAGGGAGTTTTCCTCGCTGGTCGAACATATGGCCGACACCGGCTTCGACGCCTGGCTGCGCACCGACCCCGAGACCGAACAGATCACCGAACAGGTGCTGGTCGATATGCTGGAGCTGCTCAAGGAACGTATCGCGGTCAAGCGCTGGCACGACAAGTACGCGTGAAGGGAATGGGCCGCGGGAGGACCTGTGGCTCGATCTGCGTTCAGGTCTCGCTTGTTCTTTGCGATGGATCTGCGGTCGCTAAGCTACACGGCACAACCACGGCTAAAGCTGTGGAATTCGATGGTGGCACAATCGATGACTGCACCGAGGGAGACGCCTGCGAACGGGGAGAGACACGTGGCCATTACTGAAGATGACGTCAGCCAGGCAAAGGCCCGCATGGCCTGTGCACGCGATCGCGCCCACGTCGTTTCCGCGCGATACGACGGTCGCGCCCATCGCGTCATCGTGCAGCTGCGCTCAGGGCTTGAGCTCGCCATCCCGCCGCACCTCGTGGAAGGTCTCAGCGACGCCACGCCAGAAGCCCTGGCCGACATCGAGGTTTCCCCCTCCGGGCTTGGCCTTCATTGGCCCCAGCTCGATGCTGACCTCTACGTCCCTGCCCTCCTGCAAGGTCAGTTTGGCTCCCGGCAATGGAGGGCCCGCCAACTGGGTACCGAAGGGGGCCGTAGTCGCAGCCAGGCCAAGGGCAAGGCTTCCAGAGCCAATGGCGCCAGAGGAGGCCGTCCGCGCAAGATTCGGTGAAATAACCGGTAAAGGCGCCAGCCCCCCGCTTTCGTCTCCCCTCGCAAAAACGCCCCTAATCCAGCCCACACCATCTGGCCCACCAAACCAACTTTGCCCCCTACCCTTCTGTGCTGGCGCAGCCATGCACCTCCTGATACTGTATATATAGACAGCATCAGTGATTCAGGAGGCATCCATGCGTGACGTTCACTTCCTTGTCTGGCGCCCCCTTCTGTGTGGCGCCTATCGCAACGACGGGAGCCTAGGCCATGAGTCTTGAGGTGGAGGTGCTGGGAAAGGTCGATCCCCACACGCCGGGGATCGCCTTGCCGCTGGCGGCGGCCGAAGTGCGCGCGGGTTTTCCATCGCCGGCCGATGACTATCTGGAAGGTCAGCTCGATCTGGTGGCGCATCTGGTGCCCCACCCCAGCGCCACCTTCTACCTGCGCGCCAAGGGCGAGTCGATGAAGGGCCTCGGCATCTTCGACGGGGATCTGCTGATCGTGGATCGCTCGCTGGAGCCGCGTAGCGGCTCGGTGCTGATCGCCAGCGTCGACGGTGAGCTGACCTGCAAGCAGCTTGGCTATATCGGCGATCGACCCTACCTGCTGGCGGCCAACGAGGCCTTTGCGCCGATTCCGCTCAACGGTCGCGACTGCGACCTGTGGGGCGTGGTCACCCACAATATCCACGCCCTGGCAGCGGGAGTGGCGCGGTGATCGCGCTGGTCGACTGCAACAACTTCTACGTCAGCTGCGAACGGGTCTTCGACCCCTCGCTTCGCGGCAAGCCGGTGGGGGTGCTGTCCAACAACGACGGCTGCGTCATCGCCCGCAGCCAGGAGATCAAGGACCTTGGCGTTGCCATGGGCATGCCTGCCTTCAAGATCGAGGGGGCGCTGCGCCGACAGTGCATCCTGCTGTCGAGCAACTATGCGCTCTATGGCGACATGTCGCGGCGGGTGGTCGATACGCTGCGGGAGTTTGCTCCCGCCATCGAGGTGTACAGCATCGACGAGTGCTTTCTCGACCTGGCGGGCATGGCGCCCGCCGGGCTGGACGCTCACTGCCGGCGCTTGCGACATACCGTGGTGCGCCACACCGGCATTCCCGTCGGCGTAGGCGTGGCGACCAGCCGCACCCTGGCAAAGATCGCCAACCACCAGGCCAAGAAGGATCCCCGCGCAGACGGCGTCCACGTGCTCAAGGCCGATTCAGCGGCAGCCCAGGCCCTGCTGCAACGCCTGCCGGTCACCGAGGTCTGGGGCGTTGCCGGGCGCACCGCCGCCCGGCTTGGGCAGCTCGGCATCGAGTCCGCCTGGCAGCTACGTGAAGCCGACCCCAAACATATCCGCCGCCATTTCAGCGTGGTGCTGGAACGCACGGTACGCGAGCTTCGCGGCGAATCCTGCATCCGCCTCGACGACGTCGGCGCCCCGCGCGAACGGATCATGACCAGCCGCTCCTTTGGTCGGCCCACCGATGATCTCACACAGTTGCGCCAGGCAGTGCGCGCCCACGCCGGCCGCGGCGCCGAAAAGCTGCGTGGTCAGGGCAGCGTGGCGCGGGCGCTGCTGGTGTTCTTGAAGACCAACAAGCATCGCCAGGAGCTGCCCCAGCACCACCCTTCGCTGGTGGTTCCGCTGGAGCGTCCCAGCGACGACAGCCTCGAGATCGTGGCAACCGCCACTCGGGCGCTTGCGCGTATCTATCGCCCAGGACACCAGTACATGAAGGCCGGCGTGATGCTGCTCGACCTCGCCGACAAGACAAGCCTGCAGCAGGATCTGTTTGCCGTCGACGACGCCAGACAAGCGCGCAATCAACGCCTGATGGACACCCTGGACGCGATCAACCGGAAGCACGGTCGCGGCGCCTTGAGCCTTGGCAAGACCAGCGTGGACGCGGCCTGGCAACTCAAGTGCGAACACCGCACCTCAGGCTACACCACCCGCTGGGATGAACTGCCGATCGCCAGGCTATAGCCACACACGATAGCGTCACGCCATGCCCTTGGCCCTGCCGGTTATCCCCGCCAACACGACGCTGCCCCTGGCCCCGTTATCACGGGGGCAGGGGCAGCGGTGACGATCAGCCATTACGGCCTGGTGAAAGGATGACTACTCCGAGGTGACACTCTTGCCTTGTCTGGTCAGCTCGCGACGCCGCTTGCTCAACCGTGTGGCGGTGATGTCTTCCAGCTCCTCCAGCGTCTTGCCCTTGGTTTCCGGCACGTAGCGCAGGACCACCAGCAGGCTGATCAGCGTCAGCACCGCATACAGCCAGAAGCTGAACCCCCCCCCCGTCAGCTCATTGAGGAAGGCATTCTCACGCAGCATGGGGAAGGTCTGGGTGACCATGAAGCCCATGAACCACTGCGCTGCCACCGCCAACGACATGGCCCGCGCGCGGATGGCGTTGGGGAAGATCTCCGAGATCAGCGTCCAGCACACGCAGCCCCAGGATATGGCGAAGGAGACTACATAGACGATCAGCGCGATAAGTGCGCCCGGCCCGGCCTCGCCTCCGGCGATCACAACGCCGAGGAAGGTCATGGCCACCATGCTGCCGAGGCTACCCGCCACCAGCAGTGGGCGACGGCCGACCTTGTCGATCAACAGCATGCCCAACAGGTTGCCGCCGACAAAGGTGACCCCCATGATCGACGTCTGCAGCAGCGCATCCTCGTTGCTGGCGGTCACCGACGACAGCACGTCAGGCGCGTAGTACATCACCACGTTGATGCCCGTCAGCTGCTGAGCGGCGGCGATAAAGACACCGATCATCACCAGACCGAAGGTGCCCTTGGCGCGCAGCGACACCTTGCGTTTCGTCTGGCCACGCTCGAACGACTTCTGGATATCACCGAGGGTCTGCTCGATGGCCTCGGGACGATAGAAGCGTCCCAGCACCCGTCGCGCCTCGTCGATCCGCCCTTTCAGCACCAGCCAGCGTGGTGACTCGGGCACGAAGGGAACCAGCACCGCGAAAAGAATCGAAATCACCGCTTCCGAACCCAGCATCCAGCGCCAGCCGAAATTCAGTATCCAGGTTTCGGCCATCCCCTTGGCGATGAAGTAATTGACGAAGAACACCACCATCTGGCCGAACACCACCGACTGCTGGAACAGACTCACGGTACGCCCGCGCAGGTAACCCGGTGACATCTCGGAGATGTACATGGGCGCGATGACGCTGGCCATGCCGACGGCCACGCCACCGACCATGCGCCACCAGATGTAGCTCTCGAAAGTGCCGGCAAGACCAGAACCAAAGGCCGAGGCGGTGAACATCAGAGCTGACAGCAGAAAGACCGCTCGGCGGCCGTACAGGGTCGAAAGCCAACCGGCGATGAGGGCGCCGCCGATGCAGCCGATGACCACCGACGATACCGCCCAGCCCTTGGCGGCGGGTGAAAGATCGAAGTACTCAGCGATGGGACCGATGGCGCCGGAAATGACCCCGGTGTCATAGCCGAACAGCATGCCGCCAAGGGCGGCGACCAGGATGATCTTGACCAGATAGACCAGCTGGGTGGATGTCAGTTGTTGCTGCTGACTGGCCGGTGGTGACACACCGGCCGGTGAAGGGGCAGCACTGGCGCTGCCATCGTGTGACGTGGGCATGGTGACCTCTCGTTGAAGGTTGTTGTAGTACCAAGAGTCCTGCTTGCGCAGGCATGACAAGACGTCACACCCCGATCTCGCTGGCGGATGACGTACACACGGCTGAGCCCTTTGCCCCCCACCGAGGCCGCCCAGGCCACGAGGAGGAGTCTGTCCATCAGGCCTCGGCCAAACCCTGTTGCAGAATGTGGCGCTCGATGAACTCGCGACTCTCGCGGGCGTTATCCAGGGCATCGTTGTCCCTGGTCGGATCCACGTCCTGCTCGACGGTGATCCAGCCCTGATAGCCGATGGCGCCCAGGCTTTCGCGCACGGCATCGAAGTCGACACTGCCCTGGCCCAACGGGCAGAACACGCCCTGACCGATGGCGCGGTAGAAGTCGGTGCCCTGGGCCACCACATCCTCAAGCACTGTGGCCTGGACATCCTTGAAGTGGATGTAGACGACTCGCTCGGCGTAGTGGCGAATCAGCTCGGCGGGATCGATACCGGCATACAGGCTGTGGCCGGTATCGACACACAGCTTGACCAGATCCTGATCAAGCTCCGCCATGGCACGGTCGACCTCATCGCGGTACTCGATGTAGCTGCCGGCGTGAGGATGGAGCAACGGTATCACCTGATACTGGTGACAGATCTCGGCCACCTGACGAATGGTGCACATCATTTCCGCCCACTGGACGTCGCTCAGTCGAGTGGCCGACGCCTGCTGCCCCGCCTGATCGGTACGTGGCGAGCTGACGTGATCGATGATCACCATGTAGCTGCCCTGCTGGGGTTTGAGCACCTCGCAGGTCGCCCGGGTGTAATCGAGGATCTGCTGTCGCTGCTCGGGATCGTGCAGGTGCTTGAAGATGGTGCCGGCCACCAGCGAAAGGCCCCGCTGCTCAAGCGCCTCGGCCAGCGTGTGCGACGACGTGGGCAGGTAGCCCAAAGGGCCCAGTTCGGTGGCGTTGAAGCCTGCCCCGGACAGTTCGTCCAGCACCGTGAACCAGGGGGGATTGGCCGGGTTGTCGGCAAATTCGATGCCCCAGGAACAGGGGGCATTGGCAAGCTTGATCTGCATCTTGGTGGTCCTCAGGTTGTTGGTGGCGTGCGGGGCCATGCTTCGAAGGGCTAGAACGCCACCCAGGCGCCATCGTTGTCGGCGGACTCGACGCAGCACTCGAGCAGGCGCACGCCTTCGATGCCGTCGTCGATGTCCGGATACCACAGGCCGCCAGCGGCGCCGTGCATCGCCAGGGCGTAGCGGTGATAGAGGTTGGCCCAGGATTCAAAGAAGCCCTCGGCATGGCCGCCGCCGATACGATTGCAGGCCACGCCCGGATCGTCGGTCGCCAGATAGCCCATGCCACGCTCGAGAATGCGCACCGGCTGGTTCTGCACTTCGTGGCGCAACTGGTTGGGATATTCGTCCCACCATTCGAGGCTGGCCTTCTCCCCGACGATGCGAATCTTCTGCTGATGCATGGAGCCGGCATTGACGGCACTGGCCCACAGCGACCCCACGGCGCCGCTCTGGTACTGCAACAACACCTGGGCGTTGTCCTCCAGCGGTGCCCTGGTCGCCACGAAGCTCTGGCGATGACACAGCAGCCGTTCGACCTTGAGCCCAGTGATGAACTGGCCAAGGTGGAAGGTGTGGGTGCCAAGATCCCCCAGAACGTAGGTCGGGCCTGACACCGCGGGACTGGTGCGCCATTTGGCGCCACTGCTGGTCTGCTCTACCGGCTGACTGTGGAAACCGTGGGCAAACTGCATGTTTACCAGGCGTATATCGCCCAGCTCGCCGGCCTGCACCATGGCCCTAGCCTGGTGCAACATCGGGTAGCCGCTGTAGCCGTACATGACGCCGAACACCAGACCCCGCGCCTGGGCTTCGGCCTTGAGTTGCTGCGCTTCGGCGACGGTGAAGGTCACCGGCTTCTCGCAGATGACGTGCAGCCCAGCCTTGAGTGCGGCCAGTCCGATCGCGTAGTGGGTGCTGTTGGGGGTGGCGATGCTGACCGCCTGAATGCCGTCGTCGCGTACCGCCTCGGCACGCAGCATGCTGGCGTAGTCCGGGTAGCAGCGCCCGGCGTCGACGCCCAGACGGCTGCCGAAGTCGCGCCCGCGCTCGGCGTCCAGGTCAAAGGCGCCGGCCACCAGCTGAAACAGGCCGTCGCGCTGTGCCGCCGCCCGGTGGGCATGGCCGATCTCGCTGCCTCTACCACCGCCGACCATGGCCCAGCGCAGCGGGGTGAGTTGGTGTTCCTCGTTGAACATCAGTGTTCTCCGGTGAGTCAGTGGCATGTCACCGTGCCAGGGCCAGGCCCCGTCACGCTGGCGCGGCTAGATGCCGCGACGCTGATGGACACGACCGGCGTCCATGGCGGCAACGCGCTCGGTGTCGACCCCATCGGGCACCTGCTGCGGCAGTCCCACGTCCCACCAGCAGTCGCAGGAAGACCACTTGGTGGGGTCGATATCGACCACGATGACGTAGGTACGCGGACTCTCCTGGGCGCGCTCGTAGGCGTCGCGAAAGTCGGCGATATCACCCAGATGCTCGCCGTAGGCGCCCTGGGCACGGGCATGCTGGAGAAAGTCGACACGCACCAGCTCTTCGGCCTGACTGCGACAGTCGGCCAGCATGTTGTTGAAGGAGGGATTGCCGCTGTTGGTCTGCAGCTTGTCGATCACCGCGTAACCTGCGTTGTCGCACACCACCACGATCATCTTGTGGCCGGTCAGCACCGAGCTGTAGATATCGGAGTTCAGCATCATGTAGGAGCCGTCACCGACCAGCACCACCACATCGCTGTCGGGATTGGCGATCTTGGCGCCCCAGCCGCCGGCGATTTCGTAGCCCATGCACGAATAGCCAAACTCGATGTCGAACTTGCCAAGCTGCCGGCTCTGCCAGTTCATGTTGAGCTCTGCCGGCAGGCCGCCGGCCGCGGTCAGCACGGTGTCGCCCGGTTGCTGCACCGCATTGACCGCGGCCACCACCTGAGCGTAGGACGCCACCTGGCCGGGCGTGATCTCGCCGCGCCGGGCGCATAGCGCCTTCCACTCGGCCGCCAGCGCCTGAGCGCTGTCCAGCCAGGCGGCGTCTGCCTGCCAGTCGCCCAGACCGTCATCGAGCCGCGCAAGGCTGTGTCGGGCATCACCGACGACCGCCAGCGCCCGATGCTTGAGTGCATCACTGGGCGCCACATTGAGCGACACGATGGCAAGGTCCGGATGCCGAAACAGCGACCACGACCCAGTGGCGAAATCCTGAAGCCTGGTGCCGACGGCCAGCAGCAGATCGCAGTCGCGAGCCATGGCGTTGGCGGAGTCGCTGCCGGTGACACCAACGGGTCCGGCGTTGCAGGGGTGTGACTGCAGCAACGAGGCCCGACCGGCGATGGTCTCGACCACCGGGATGCGGTGGCGCACGGCAAAGTCCGCCAGGCGCTCGTTGGCCTTCGAGTAGTGCACTCCGCCGCCGGCCAGGATCAGCGGCCTCTCGGCCTTCTCAAGCAAGGCGATGGCCTCGTCGATGCTGCGGCTGTCGGCTTCCGGGCGGCGAATTCGGTGCACGCACTCCTCGAACAATGCCTGGGGATAGTCATACACCAGCCCCTGCACGTCCTGGGGCAGCGAAATCAGCACCGGCCCGCAGTTGGCGGGGTCCAGCAGGGTTGCCACCGCCACCGGCAGCGACTGGATGATCTGCGCCGGGTGGGTGATGCGATCCCAGTAGCGGGTGACGGGCTTGAAGGCGTCATTGACGCTCAAGCCTGGCTGGTGAGGATGCTCCACCTGCTGCAGCACCGGGTCCGGCAGCCGGCTTGTATGGGCATCACCGGCCAGCATCAACAACGGCAGGCGATTGGTGTGGGCGATACCGGCGGCGGTGACCATATTGGTCGCGCCCGGCCCGATCGAGGTGGTGGCGATGCCGATCCGCTCCCGCCGGTTGGCCTTGGCATAGGCCACCGCCGCCATGGCCATTGACTGTTCGTTCTGTCCCCGCCACAACGGAATCACGTCCTGGATGCGGTTGAGCTGCTGGCCGAGGCAGGTCACGTTACCGTGCCCAAAGATGGCGAAGCCGCAGCCAAACAGCGTATCGATGTGCCCATCGCGTTCGACTTTCTGGGCCGCCAGAAAGCTGGCAATGGCCTCGGACACCGTCAATCTTGTCGTCTTCATTTGTTTCTCCCGTCGTCCCGAAGGCTGCATCGAAGGGGCGGCGAACGGATGAATTCCGTCTGCCAAATTCTGGAAACTGGCCAATGGATGGCTCGTCGCTTGCTACTGACACACGCTGCTGACCCTCACAGCGAACGTTCCCCCGCACCTGATCTTGTCACGCCATGTGAAAACGTTTTCATTCGGCGTCAAAAAAGAGAGAGTGACCCCTGCCCTCTTCGTACTGCCCCTGTCGCTCTGGGCGCGTCCGTCGGCCGACTCGCTCCGGGCGCGTCCGTCGGCCGACGGCCGACATTACCCCCAGGGCAGGCGGTCCTTGCTAGACCAGACCACCATCGACGATAAAGGTCTGGGCGCTGATCATCCGGCTGTCGTCTGCAGCAAGAAACAGCACCATTCGCGCAATATCCTCTGGCTTGACGCGCTGGTGGAGGCTCTGATTCTCGAGCACCTGCTGCTCGAGCTCCGCGCTCCACCACAGGACCTTCTGCCGCTCCGTGATGACCCAGCCTGGCAGCACCGTATTGACGCGAATGCCGGCATCACCCATGTCCCGGGACAAGGTTCTGGTCAGCCCAATCGTTGCCGCCTTGGCACTGGAGTAGGCGCAGATATCCCGTGAACGTCGCATAAAGCTGGGGGAGCTGAAGTTGATGATCGAGCCGCCTCCGGCTGCCTTCATGCCGGCGAAGACGGCCTGGCAGGCAAACACCGCATGACGCAGGTTGGTCGCCTGCAGGTCGTCCCAGGTATCGACGTCCAGTTCAGCCAAGGGGACACGGGTATCCCGCGCCGCATTGTTGACCAGCACTTCCACCGGGCCGTAAGAACCAGCCGCCTGCGCGATCGAGGCCCGCAGCGCGTCGATGTCGGTCACGTCGCAGCGAGCAAAGACCACCTGGCCGCCCTTGTGCTGCAGTCGTTGCGCCAGTAGCGAGCCGGCCTGCTCGTCGATATCGATGAAACTGACGCAGGCCTTCTGCTCGCAGAAATGCTCGACCAGGCTGGCGCCGATACCGGACGCTCCACCGCTGATGAACACATGGCGCCCCTCGAGGCTTGGATATCGTGCAAAGCTGTCCAATCGAAAACCCTCCACATCACCTGGATGTTCTGCCCTGCTTCATCTGCGACACCTAAGGCTCTCAATAACCTGCCTTTCCCGTCGCCTCGCGCTGCATCTCCTGCAGAATGCTGCTCGAACCTGCCACCAGCATTCGCGCATCCGACGACACCGTCACCAGATCGCATCCACGGGCCAGCATTTCGCGGGCGTGTGCCGCGCTGCCGTTATGGATACCGACGATCTTTCCCTGCTGGCGACAGCCATCGACCAACCGCTGGATGATGGCGTCAAGTTCGCTATCGTCATGGTCGAAGCCCGGCGTCTTGCCGTGGGACAGTGCCAGATCCGCAGGACCGATATAGATACCGTCGAGGCCTTCCACCGCGAGGATCTCCTCGAGATTCGCCACGCCTTCCCGGGTCTCGATCATCGCCAGCACCAGCAGCTCGTGGTTGGCATGGGTGACATAGTCATTTCCGGCATAGAGCATGGCGCGGTGGGGACCGAAGCTGCGCACTCCCAGGGGCGGATAGCGGCAGGCCGCCACCAGTGCCCGCGCATCCTCGGCACTGTTGATCAGCGGGGCAATGACACCGTAGGCCCCGGCGTCCAGCACCTTCATGATCACCCCCGACTCGAGGCTCGGCACCCTGACCAGTGGAACCGTCGGGGTGGTCGAAATGGCCGTCAACATCTCCACCAGCTGGGGGTAGTCGATCAACCCATGCTGCATGTCGATGGTCAGGCTATCCCAGCCCTGGTGGGCCATGACCTCGGCAGAAAAACCGCAGGGCAACGACAGCCAACCATTGACCACGCCCGTGCCTTCCTTGATGTGCGACAGAATTCGATTGGTTCTCATGTTCTGCTCCGTA
This sequence comes from Halomonas halophila, assembly GCA_002433675.1. Taxonomy (GTDB): domain Bacteria; phylum Pseudomonadota; class Gammaproteobacteria; order Pseudomonadales; family Halomonadaceae; genus Halomonas; species Halomonas salina_B. The sequence continues at coordinate 440 of DJIP01000275.1, read as the reverse complement.
AAGGGCTCACAAGAATGCCGGAGGGAAAGCCGGCGCCGGCTCGGCGTGTCGGCTCGCGCCGCCGAAGGTCGAGACCGGCACACCCGGTACCTCGACCTCCAGCGCAAGGACGCTGCCGGACAGCGGAAACGCCGCCAGATCGGCCTCCGACAGTCCTTTGCGCAGGGTGGTGACAAACAGGGTCTTCATGTCCGGGCCGCCAAAGCACGGCATGGTCGGCCCCGTGCATGGCAGCGATACCTGTCGCGCCAGACGCCCGCGATCGTCCCAGTAGTTGAGCACGCCGCCGAACACACCGGCGCTCCAGTACCCACCTGCGACGTCGGTGGCGCCACCGTCGGGACGTCCGTGCACGGCGGGATCGGTCACCGCCATGACCCGGGGCGCCCCCATGTTGCCGCTCTCCAGGCAATAGTCGGCGACATAGAGAGTGTCGCGGC
>DJIP01000265.1:3318-9354 GCA_002433675.1 Halomonas halophila | reverse complement strand
CCGCCTTGAGGCGGCCGTCCTGACGCTTGCCGACATTGACCACCGGCCGACGGAAGGATGGCGCCTCGATCAGGCCACTGGACGAATTACCCACCAGCACATCCATATGCTCGAGACAGCCGTGATAGAGACGCTGCCCCAGACTGTCGACCAGACGCCTGGCCTCGGGGCGCTCGGCACACCAGCGCGCCAACCGGGCATTGATGCTGCGTCCTTGACAGTCGGCGTTGGCCTTGCACACCAGCACGTCCAGATCCTCGAAACGCGACAAGGCCGCGATCAGCGCTTCAACGTCCTCGCCCGTGCCCGCGGTCACCGGGTGATAGGTGACCAGCGCGGTGGGTCGGTCCAGCGGCATGTCCAGGGCCCTGGCAAGCACCGTTCTAGCGGGCGTGCGGCTGCGGTACAGATGATCGATGCCCGGCGCCCCATGCACAAACACGCGGCCAGGGTCTTCTCCCATCTGCAGGATGCGACGACGGTAAACTTCGGTGGCGGGAAAGTGCAGGTTGGCCAGCTTGGTCACCGCATGTCGATAGTACTCGTCCAAGGCGCCACGACTGGTCTCGCCCCCGTGGAGGTGGGCCAGGGTGATACCGTGGGTGACCGCCGCCAACGCCACCGGCACGATTTCGAAACGGTCGCCCAGCAGGACCACCAGATCGGGCCGGTCCTCGACCAGGGCGTCACCGACGCTCAACAGCGCCAGCCCCATGGCCTTGGTCATGGCATTGCGTGAGTCCGACGCCAGCAGGATCTCGAGGCGGCGATGCAGGCGAAAGCCGTCGCGCTCGATCTCGCTGACTGTGGAGCCGAACTCGGTCGACAGATGCGAGCCGCTGGCCACCAGCATCAGTTCCAGCGCAGGGTCTTCGTCGATCTCCCGAAGCAGCCAGTAGAGCAGCCCATAGTCCGCTCGAGAGCTGGTCAGGACCCAGATCTTTCTCGGAGTCATGCCAGTCCCCCTCATGCCCAGGCCATCATGTCAGATCCGCCCAGTCCAGCAGGGCGTCACGACCGATACGGCGTCTGGCCACCCGACCGATCAACTGAGGCAGGGCGGCAGCAGGCAGGCCGCTGCCAGGTCGTTTCAGCAGCAAATCGCCTTGCGCCAGCACCTCGCCCGCGTCGATATCGCGCCCGGCTACCACGCTTCGACGCACCAGCTCCCGCTGGGGCTGCTCACAGGGCGCCGGGCGCTTGCGCCCATCGCCGAGGGCCCGCTCGATACGACGAATGGCGGTGACCATCGCCAGGAAGGCCTGAGGATCCAGCGAGGCCGTATGGTCCGGCCCGGCCATGGTGGTATCCAGGGTCAGATGCTTTTCGATGACCACGGCGCCCCGCGCCACCGCCGCCAGGGCAATATCGATGCCATCGCTATGGTCGGAGTAGCCGACCGGGCAACCGAAGGCCTGGGCCAGGGTGTCCATGGCGACGAGGTTGATCTGGTCCACCGGCGCCGGGTATTCGCTGACGCAGTGCAGTACCGTAACGTCGCCGGCCCCCGCCGCCGAAAGGGTCGCCAAGGCGGCTTCGATCTCCCCCAGAAAACTCATGCCCGTGGACAACAGCACCGGTTTGCCCTGGGCGCCGATACGTGAAAGCAGCGGAAGATTGGTCAACTCCCCGGAGGCCACCTTGAAGCAACCGACGTCCAGCGCAGCCAGCCACTCGACGCTGTCCTCGTCGAAGGGGCTGGCCAGGAATTCGATGCCTCTCTCGTGGCTGTACTCGGCCAACCGGCGGAAATCCTCATTGCCGAGTTCAAGTCGCTTGAGCATGGCGTACTGGGAGCCATCCTCTGGGCAGGCCTTTCGCTGGTAGCTTGCCTGGGCGGCGTCGGCGGTCACCAGTTGCTCCGCCTTGAACCACTGAAACTTGACGGCATCGGCGCCGCACTCACGTGCCGCGTCCACCAACGTCATGGCGGTCTCCAGACACCCATTGTGATTGACGCCGGCTTCGGCGATCACCCGGACGCCTGGCGACTCGGTGCGGCTCGATGCCGCCCATCTCGTCTCGACAACCTCAGAATGAATCATTTGTATCCCCTACGTGCGCCTCTTGGCAGAAGCGCCTTCCCTGTTTGCGTAGACCTACCTGTTCTTATTTGCGCCATCGGGCACTTTATCGGTACTGCATCTTGCGGTGATGGCTCCTTGAACGTTCAAAAAAGTCACGCAGTTGCGGCCTTGCCTTCTATCACTACTACCCCTTTGTGCTGCCTCGTCGTCACCGCCTTGCACCGTCCTGCAAGACGTTTGCTGACAACCTCCACAACATCCGAATCGCGTGTCGGCCAGGCGCATTCATTCCCGTCGTCGCGCGGGTGTCCCGAGATACACCCCAGGGCGCGTCACGTTCCCAACCACGGTGGCACCGGCGCCGATCACCGCCCCCGCACACACTTCGACACCCTGGATCAGGTTTGCCCCGGTGCCGATCATCACGTCCGCCCCTAGCCTGACGCCGCCACTGAGCGTGGCACCGCAGGCAACGTGGACGTTGTCGCCCAGCACGCAGTCGTGGTCGACCACCGCCCGGGTATTGATCAGACAACCTCGTCCCAGACGACTGCCGGTGACCACCACGGCACCATCCAGTATTACGCTGCCGTCGCCCAGCTTCACGTCGTCATGCACCATGGCGGTGTGCGTGATCAACGGCGGCAGGTCGAAGCCCTGCGCCAGGAAGGCCTCTATCAGCGAGCGCCGCCAGGGTGCGCTGGTGATCATGCCGATACCCAGGAAGGCGATACCCGGCAAGCCTTCCGGAGACGCCAGCCGACCACGGTCCTGCCCCAGCCAGGGGACCGGCATGGCCGACGAGGGCTCCCGTGCCACGTAGCCGACCACCTGCCAGCCGAGTCCGCGCAATCCATGCAGCAGCACCCGCGCATGGCCGCCGCCGCCAATCACGAAGCACTCCTTCATCGGTGCCCTACCTCAGGCGCTCTGCGCCATTCGCTTGAACACCTCGTTGCGCGACATCAGCTCCCGGTAGCTGCCCTCGTCCACCAGGCGTCCACGCTCCATCATGTAGATGCACTCGCAGGCCATGACGGTGGTCAGTCGATGGGCGACCAGCACGATGGTCTTGCGACCGGCGAAGTCATGGATCGCGTCCATGATCAGCCGCTCGGTGATGCCGTCCAGGGCACTGGTCGCCTCATCCAGCACCAGCACCTCGGCCTCGTGATACAGCGCCCGAGCGATGCCGATGCGCTGACGCTGCCCCCCGGACAGCTGGACACCGCGCTCGCCGACCAGGGTCTCGATGCCCTGAGGCAGCTCGGCCACGAACTCGGCCAGGTGGGCGAGTTGAAGCGCCCTCTCGACGCGCTCGTCATCGATACACTCGGGGGCCAGACCGAAGGCCACGTTGTCGCGAATGCTGCCATCACACAGATAAAGCTGTTGGGAGACGAAGCCGAGGGCATCCTGCCACTGGCGACGATTGGCCTCGTCGATGACCTTTCCGTCCACGCTGATTAGCCCTCGCTGGGGTTTCATCAGCCCCAGCAAAAGATCGATCAGGGTGGACTTGCCGGAACCGGAGGCGCCGACCAGGCCAATCACGCTGTTGGCCGGGATCACCAGACTGACGTCGTCCACCGCGGAAGAACGTGCGCCGGGATAGCGAAAACTGACGCCCTCGAGGCGAATCTCGCGCCGGGCCTTGAACGGTGAGCCGCCCTGGGCCTGATCATCGCCCTGCCCAGGGGCGCACGCCTGGTCATGGGCATGGCTGGACCGCAGGTCATTGCGAATTTCCTCGAGCGCATGCAGGTTCCCGCGGATGCTCGAGACACTGGCGTAGATATGCTGAAATGCCGGCAGCAGCTTGAATCCCGCCAGGGCGTACACCGCCAGTACCGGCAGCATCGACGCCATCTCACCCTGGTGCGTCTTCAGCAGGTAGAACAACAGCAGGATCACCGAGGCAAATGCCACCACCTCCATCGCATAGCGCGGTGCCTGCTTGAGCGCCTGATTGGTGCCCTGGGCCCGGGCAAAGCGCCGACTGGCTCGATCGAAACGCTCGGTCAGTTGTGTCTGGCGACCCAGTAGCAGCAGATCCTTGATCCCTCCGAATCCCTCGGCCATCAGTCGAAAGCGCTGACTCTGGGCCGCCGACAGTGCCTCGCCGTTGCTCATCAGGCGACGTCGGGCAGTGTGATAGAGCAGCAGGTAGGCCAGCGAGAACAACGCCATGGCACACAGCGCCACGGCGGGGTTGTAGATCAGGATGGCCAGCGACATGAACAGCGCCAGTACCACCTTGGCGTTCATCTGCATCAACGGATCGATGACACCCAGCATCACCCGCTGGCACTCCTGGGCGATCTGCTTGGTCAGATAGCTGCTGCTGCCTCCGGCGTGGAACAGCCAATCCTTGTGCATGTAGTGGGCAAACAGTCGTGAACCCAGCTCCGCCCCGACGGTGGCGCCGTAGACCGCCAGCCGCCACACCGTCACCATCGACACCACCGCGGCGATCGACAGCGCGGCCAGCACCCCCAGACCCAGCCACAGAAGAAAGCGCTCCGGCGAATCGGCACCGCTGGCCCGATAGAGTTCGCCCATCACGCCGTCGCCGCCAAGACGCTCCAGATCACCCACCACCGCCATAAAGGGCGCGATGGAGGCGACGCTCAGCAGTTCGCACAGCGCCATCGCCACCACCAGTACCTGCAGCCGGAGCAGTTGCCGGCGCTGGTCGTGAGTCAGCAGGCCATAGAGTTCGCGCAGATCAGTCTGCATCGAAGCGTCCCTGCTTGCCGTCATAGCAGCGCTCACTGGTAGGCATAGACATAGTGACCATAGCCGTAACCGTGCCTGGCGCTGGGGTCCATGGCATTGAGAATGCAGCCCTTGACCCTGACGTTGGAGGTCTCCAGGCGCCTGAGCGCCACCCTGACCTCCTTCACCGGATTGAGCTTGAAGCGCGTCACCAACAGGCTGGTGCCCACCCGGTTGCCGACGATGGAGGCGTCGGTCACCGCCAGCACAGGCGGGGTATCGACGATCACCAGATCGTAGTCGCGACTGAACTGCTCCATCAGCGTGGTGAAACGCTCGCGCATCAGCAGTTCCGAAGGATTGGGCGGGCAAGCGCCTCGCGACAGATAGTCGAGCCCTTCCACCTCGGTGTGGCGGATGACCTCGCCCCCCTCGCTCTTGTCCGACAGCAGGTCCGACAGGCCGCCTTCGGCCTTGGCGCCGAAGGCACTGTGCAGGTGTCCCTTGCGCATATCGGCGTCGATGACCAGCACCTTCTGCCCAGCCTGGGCACAGATCACCCCCAGATTCAGCGAGATAAAGCTCTTGCCGATCTCAGGACTGGGGCCGGTGATCATCAGGCAGTTGTTGGACGCTTCCATCATCGCGAAGTGCAGACTGGTGCGCAGGCCACGCAACGCCTCGATGGCCATATCGGTCGGTTGAGTCAGCGCCAGCAGGCCCTTGATCACCGGCTGACTGCGCCGATCGCTGCGATACTTGACCCGCTTGACCAGGCGCTGCTGTACCTCGGAAAGCGGCACCGTGGCGTACACCGGCAGCCCCAGGTCCTCGAGCTGGTCCGGGCTCTCGATACCGCGATTGAGCATGCCACGCACCAGTACCACCGCCACCGCCAGAAAGGCACCGATGACCGTGGCCAAGGCCATCATCAGGCCGGCATTGGGCGCCACCGGATCGTCGTCCACGTAGGCATCGTCGATGACCCGCACGTTGCCGATGGTGCCGGCCTTGGCGACCGCCACCTCTTGTGTACGATTAAGCACATTGACATAGATCGCCTGGGTCACCTCCACGTCCCGGGTGAGACGCACGATTTCCTGCTGGGACTCGGGCATCTCGCTGACACGTTCCTCCAGCCGGGCCTTCTCCTGGTTGAGGATGCCGCGCTGGCGCATCAACGCCTGATAGGTGGGGTGGTTGCGGGTGAAACGCTGGACCAGTTCGGCTTCCTGGAAGTCCAGGGTGTTGAGCTGCTCCTCCACCGAGATCAACTGCTCGACCACCGAGG